>NZ_DBNHDN010000001.1:0-17614 GCF_057139185.1 Rudaea sp.
CCGCCTCGCGCAGAATCTTGACCATCTGTTCTTCAGTGAATCGTGCCTTCCGCATAGACTCCTCGCTTCGTTGGCGGGAGCCATCTTCTCAACTTTCAGCCGGTCCGAGAATCGCCGGGCAGGTCAGTCCATGCACGAGCGGTCAGCCTGTGCTTGACCGGAACCAAAAAGAAACCATAATGGTTCCGGCGATTGCTGGAAGGAAGCTTGTGATGCCAACCAACCTGACCCTAAAGAACATCCCCGATGAAGTCTACGACCGGTTGCGCTGGTCCGCCGAGACGCACAGGAGAAGTATCAACAATGAAGCGATCGTCTGCCTTGAAGCTATTTTGGCCCCGGCGCGTGTTCCAGTGTCCGAACGAATTTCGAGGGCGCGAGGACTCCGAGCCGGCTTGCCCAAGAAATTCAAAGCGAAGGAAGTCGACAGATTGAAACGAGAAGGTCGTCCGTGATCATAGTTGACACCAATATTCTGGCCTATCTCTACCTGCCAGGAGAGTTTACGGAGCACGCAGAGGCGCTGTTGGTGAAAGAACCGGAATGGGCAGCTCCAGTTCTATGGCGGAGCGAGTTCCGGAACATCCTGACCGGGTATATGCGCCGCGGAACATTGAGTGCGAATCAAGCATTTGCGATCCAGCAGGAAGCAGAAAGTCTCATTGCCAGCAACGAGCAATTCGTTGACTCTGGCGCGGTGCTTCAGTTGGCAAACAGCAGTGATTGCTCCGCGTATGACTGCGAATTTGTCGCTGCTGCTCAAGCGCTGGGGGTCGGTCTCGTCACGATGGATGGAAAGCTCTTGAAGGCTTTCCCCAAGATTGCGAAGCCGCTCTTTAAGGCAGACTTGAGTTAGGCGGCCGCGGAACGCGGTCCGCGTGAATTGTTAGGTGCTTGCGGCATGAACACTGCCGCGCTCGTCTTCGCGGCGGCGGATTGCAACGAGCCCTGATCGTCACCTACGACGACGACCGTACGGCTATGCGATCCATCGGCATGTGCTCGCGCAGGACGAGACGATCCGCGATCCGGTGCGCGCGAGCCGATGCGGTGCGCGACGAACGCGGACGGACAGTGCGCTGTCCGCGAGCTGTCCGTCCGCGCTGACGGACAGTAAGTGGATCCTCAAGCGCGGCAGAAAATCCAGCTTGGGCAAGGGGTTGAAACGGTTGCCATGATTGGCACGAGGATTGCTTCTGCAGGGGTGTAGCAACTTTCAGAGAAGCGCGACCCCCATGATTCGAGACACTTCCGCGCAGGACCGCCGCATCGAGATCGCGCAGCCGCGCGTCAACAAACGTTGGCTGGTCATCGGTGCGGTGGGTGCCGCGGTGCTCGTCGCGCTGATCTGGCTGGTGCCGTCGGTCGCGCGCCTGATCTCCGCAGGCACCTCGGCTTCCGCCGCCAGCTTGCGCATCGGCGAGGTCAAGCGCGGCACGCTCATTCGCGACGTGTCCGCGCAGGGCAAGGTTGTCGCCGCGCAGGCGCCGACGCTGTACGCGACTGCAGCGGGCACGGTCACGCTGCTCACGCATGCGGGCGACAAGGTCGACAAGGGCCAGGTCCTCGCCGAGGTCGACAGCCCCGAGCTGACCAACAAGCTGCAGCAGGAACAGGCCACGCTGGCGAGCCTCGAAGTGGACGTCGGCCGTGCCGGCATCGACGCACGGCAGAAGGAATTGTTCGCAAAGAAGACCGTCGATTCGGCGCGGATCGATCGCCAGACCGCGGCGCGCGAGGTCGAACGCAAGGCGCAGGCGTTCCAGAAGGGTGCGATGCCCGAGATCGAAGTGCTGCGCGCGAAAGACGATCTGGCCAAGGCCGAACTCAACGTCAACCAGGCGCAGGCCGATGCGCGCCTGCAAAACGAGACGGCGGCGTTCGACGTCAAGACCAAACACCTCGCGTTCGACCGGCAGAAGTTGCTCGTCGCCGACCTGTCGCGCCAGGTCGAGCAACTCAAGGTGCGCTCGCCGGTTGCCGGCCAGGTCGGCCAGCTGCTCGTGCAGCAGAAGGCCAATGTGCCGATCAACACGGGGCTCGTCACCGTCATCGATCTGACTTCGCTCGAAGTGGAGTTGCAGGTGCCCGAAGTGTTCGCCCACGACCTCTCGATCGGCATGCCGGCGGAAATCGCCGACGGCGCACAGAAGTACAAGGGCGAACTGTCCGCGGTGTCGCCGGAAGTGGTCAACGGCCAGGTCGTCGCGCGCGTGCGCTTCGCCGCCGACAAGCCTGCCGGCCTGCGCCAGAGCCAGCAACTGACCACGCGCATTCTGATCGACGAGCGCCCGAACGTGCTCATGGTCGAACGCGGTTCGTTCGTCGACACCGGCGCCGGCCGGACCGCCTACCTCGTCCACGACGGCATCGCCGAGCGCAAGGCCATCCAGATCGGCGCCACCAGTCTCAATGCGGTGGAAATCGTCTCCGGCGTCAAGGAAGGCGACCGCATCGTGATCTCCGGCACCGATGCGTTCAAAGGCGCCGAGAAAGTGGTCTTGAACTGAATCCCGCGAACCGACTCAGCCAGCAGGAATTACCCATGCTAAAGATGCAGCATTTGTCGAAAGTATACCGTACCCACATGGTCGAGACTCACGCGCTGCGCGACTTCTCGATCCACGTGCGCGATGGCGAATTCGTCGCCGTCACCGGCCCCTCCGGTTCGGGCAAGACGACCTTCCTCAACATCGCCGGCCTGCTCGAGGAGTTCAGCTCGGGCGAGTTCTGGCTCGACGGCGTGGACGTGCGCGGCCTCGGCGACGATGCGCGCTCGAAGCTGCGCAACGAAAAGATCGGTTTCATTTTCCAGGGCTTCAACCTGATCCCCGACCTCAACCTGTTCGACAACGTCGATGTGCCGCTGCGCTATCGCGGCTTCAACGCCGCCGAGCGCAAGAAGCGCATCGAGGAGTCGCTGTCGCGCGTCGGCCTGTCCTCGCGCATGAAGCACTATCCGTCGGAGTTGTCCGGTGGCCAGCAGCAGCGTGTCGCGATCGCGCGCGCCTTGGCCGGTTCGCCGCGCCTGCTCATGGCCGACGAGCCGACCGGCAATCTCGACTCGCTGATGGCGCGCGGCGTGATGGAACTGCTCGAAGAGATCAACCGTGCGGGCACGACGATCATCATGGTCACTCACGACCCCGAACTCGCCGCGCGCGCGCAGCGCAACGTGCACGTGATGGACGGTCAGGTCACCGATTTTGATACCGAACCCGCGTTGCGCGTAACGACACGCAAGCCGGATGCTGAGGCGGCGGTGGCCTGATTCTTCTTCCTTCCCCAGCGAACGGGGAGGGGCAAAGCAAAGGAACGAAGATGTTTTCCTACTATCTGCAACTCGGCCTGCGCAGTCTCAGGCGCAATCCGGTTCTGACCGCGCTGATGGTGTTCGGCATCGCGCTCGGCATCGCCGCGAGCATGACCACGCTGACCGTGATGCATCTGATGGGCAGCGATCCGATTCCGTGGAAGAGCGACAAATTGCATTACGTGCAGTTGGACAACTGGAGTCCCGACAGGCCGTACAACGATGACGGCCGCTCGCCCGACCAGGTGACCTATCGCGATGCGGTCGCGCTGATGGAAGCCGGCAAGGCCGACAAGCAGGCGGCGATGTACAAATTGTCGTTGCCGGTGCAGCCCGCGAATCCCGAGCTCAAGCCGTTCCAGTCGCTCGGGCGCGTGACCTATGCCGATTTCTTCGCGATGTTCGAGCCGCCGTTCGCCTACGGCAGCAGCTGGAACCGCGATCAGGATGCGCAGCATGCGCGAGTCGTCGTGCTCGGTCGCGACATGAACGAGAAGCTGTTCGGCGGCCAGAACAGCGTCGGCAAGACGGTGCGCCTGGACGGTCAGGACTACACGATCGTCGGTGTGCTCGGCGAGTGGAAATTGCGCACCCGCTATTACGACCTCACCAACGGTGCGTTCGCCGACCCGGACGATTTTTTCATGCCGTTCACTACCGGTATCGACCTCAAGCAGCGTTCGACCGGCAACAACAGCTGCTGGAAGGAACCGGGCGACGGCTGGGATGCCTATCTGCAATCGGACTGCGTGTGGATTCAGATGTGGGTACAGCTCGACTCGCCGGCGCGTCTGGCTGACTACAAATCGTTCATCGACTCCTATGTCAACGAGCAGAAGAAATCCGGCCGCTTCCCACGTCCGCTCAACAACCGCTTGCCCGACGTCAACGAGTGGATGGTCGACCAGAAAGTCGTGTCGAGCGATGTGAAGGTGCAAACCGGGCTGGGCTTCGCGTTTCTCGCGGTCTGCCTGGTCAACACGATCGGCCTGCTGCTCGCCAAGTTCACGCGCAAGGCGGGGGAGGTTGGCCTGCGTCGCGCGCTCGGTGCGAGCAAGCGCGACATCTTCACCCAGTTTCTGACCGAATCGGGTGTGGTCGGCCTGTCCGGCGGCGTTCTCGGTCTCGTATTGACGGGGTTGGGCCTGGTTGCGGTGCGCAGCCTGTACACGGACTACAAGAGCGTCGCGCAGCTCGACTGGACGATGATTGCGATGACGGTGGTGCTTGCGGTCGCGGCCGCAGTACTCGCCGGCTTGTACCCGACCTGGCGCGCCTGCCAGGTGGCGCCGGCCGCACAGTTGAAAACGCAATAGCCGGCGATGGACCGGGCAACCCGCCGCAATCATCGCAGGTGCACACGCGGCAGCGTCGCGCCGCGTGCGCTTGCTTCGGCAACCCCTGAGGCTGGCGCGCCCCGCGCCGACATGCCCTTCGTCTGAGAGGTGTTCATCATGGAAATCCGTCCCATTCTTTCCGCCCTGATGCGCAGCAAAGTCGCGATGGTCCTGATCGGACTGCAAATCGCGCTGACGCTGGCGATCGTGTGCAACTCGCTGTTCATCATCAAGCAACGGTTCGAACACATGCAGCGACCCAGCGGCATCAACGAAGCCGACACGTTCTGGTTCGGCAGCAGCGGTTTCGGTCGCGGCTACGATGCGCGTGCGACCCAGCTCGCGGACTTGCAACTGCTCCGCCGATTGCCCGGCGTGGTCGATGCCTCCCCCGCGTGGAGCGTGCCGCTGAGCGATGGCGGCTGGAGTACCGGCATGAACCTGCAGCCGAAGCAGAAAACGTCGACGGCGGACACGGCGCTGTACATCGTCGACGATCACGCCGTGAATACCTTCGACACGCACCTCGTCGCCGGCCGCAATTTCAAGCCGGAGGAAGTGGTCAACGCCACGTTCGGCGACAGCCTCCACCCGGCGGCCATCATCGTCACCAAGGCATTGGCGGACAAAATGTTTCCCGATGGCAGCGCGCTCGGCAAGCAGGTGTATCTCGCCGAGGATCCGCCGACCAGCACAATCGTCGGCATCATCGATCGCATGCAACAGCCGTGGGCGACCAGCGAAAGCATCGAATACACGACACTGGTGCCGGCGCACATGCCGTACGGCAACTTCACCCGCTATGTCGTGCGCGCCGAACCCGGTCGCCGCGACGAGGTGATGAAGCTCGTCGAGCAGAAGCTCGTGGAATCCAATCCCAGCCGCATCATCGGCAAGATGCGCACGATCGAACAGACGCGCAACGAGGCGTACTCGAGCGATCGCGCGATGATGATCATTCTGGGCACCGTGATCTTCCTGCTGCTGGCAATCACCGCGCTCGGCATCGTTGGCATGGCCAGCTTCTGGGTCGCGCAGCGCACCAAGCAGATCGGTACGCGCCGCGCGCTCGGCGCGACGAAATTCGACATCCTGCGCTATTTTCTCACCGAGAATTTCCTGATCACGAGTGCGGGGCTGCTCGTCGGCGGCTTGCTCACCTACGCGCTGAGCCTGTGGCTGTTGACCCACACCGACGGAGCGAAGCTGCTGCCCTGGTACTACGTGCCAGTCGGCTTCCTCTGCCTGTGGCTGCTCGGCCAGCTCGCCGTGCTCGGGCCGGCGACGCGCGCCTCGCGCGTGCCGCCGGCGGTGGCGACGCGCAGCGTCTGAGCTTGTGCCCGTCCTGCGCGCGTGGCACGAGCGCGGGATTTCCGGCTATGCCGAAATCGCCAGTTTCTCGCTGCGATAGATGCGCGTGGTAACGAGGTAGACGAGCACGGCCGCGAGCGTGGTGCAGGCGAAGCACAACGCGAGCGCGGTGAAGTTGACCGCTTCGCCGCGCAGGAAGCGCGTCAGGGCGATCTGCTGGCCCATCAGCGGCACCGCGTACATCCACGTCTGCGGCTTGAACGGCAGCACGGTCAGCAGCATCGTCGGAATCGCCGGCACGAAGGTGAGCAGGCCGAGCCAGGTCTGCGCCTCGCGGTAGCTCTTGGCGAACGCGGCGACCATCGTCTGCAACCCGGCCAGAAGTGCGGCGAGCGGCAGCATCACGAACAGCCCGCGCGCGAGGAAAGCCAGGCCGAGGTGCAACTCCATGCCGAGCTTGTCGGTCGGCAGGAAATGGCCGGCAACGGCGAATGCGATCATGCTCAGCAACACGGTGGTCATCGAGAACGCCGTCGTCGCCGCCAGCTTGCCGGCGAGAATCTTCCCTCGCGCAACGGGAGTGGCAAGCAGAGGCTCCAGCGACTGGCGCTCGCGTTCACCGGCGGTGGTATCGATCGCCAACGCCATGCCGCCGATCAGCGCGCCGAGGATGAAGAAGTAAGGCAGTATGCCGAACATCTGCCCCGAGCGGCTCTGCGGAGTGGACTGGTCGCGTTCGGCGACGACGACCGGTTTCATCACGCTGGGCGACAGGCCGCGCGCGAGCAGGCGCAGCGCGCCGGTGCGTTGGCCGTAGCCGTCGAGCGCGGCCTGCACGCGGCGTACCGCGCTTTGTGCGTCGCGCTGCGATTCGTCGAAGACGACGTCGACCTGGGCCGGCTCGCCCTTGTTCCAGCTTTCCGCGTACTGCGGCGGAATGCGCAGCACGACGTCGGCGTCCTGTTCGCGCACCGCGCGCTCGGCGTCGGCCGGGCCGGGCCGGATCTCGACGCGCTGCTGCTTCAGCGCCTGGATCAGGTTCGGCGCATGCTCGGCGCCGATCACCGGCAGCTTGAGCGGCGCTTCCGCCTTCTCGATTTCGCGCGAGACCAGCGTGTTGATCAGCACGACGAACAGCAGCGGCCCCATCAGCGGGCCGGTGACCAGGGTGTTGATCACGGTGCGCTTGTCGCGCAGGTTCTCGCGCACTTCTTTCAGGAAAACGATCAGGGCGGCGTTCATGCGGCAAGTCCCTCGTCGGTACCGATCAGCTTGACGAAGGCGTCTTCGAGATTCGCCTCGCCGGTCTGCGCGCGCAGCGCGTCCGGCGATTCGTCGGCGACGACGCGGCCGCGTGCGATGACGACGATGCGGTCGCACAGCGCGGCCACCTCCTGCATGATGTGGCTGGAGAACAGCACGCAGCGGCCTTCGTGTTTCAGTTGTTTCAGAAATGCGCGCATCGCGCGCGTTGCCATCACGTCGAGGCCGTTGGTCGGCTCGTCGAGGATCACGTTCTTCGGGTCGTGCACGAGCGCGCGCGCGATCGCGGTCTTCACGCGTTGGCCCTGGGAGAAGCCTTCGGTACGGCGTTCGGCGATGTCCTCCATCTCGAGCGCGCGGATCGCGGCATCGCTGCGTGTGCGGATCGTGGCCTGGTCGAGCCCGTGCAACTGGCCGAAGTAGGCGATGTTCTCGCGCGCGGTCAGGCGTTTGTACAGCCCGCGCGCGTCAGGCAGCACGCCGAGGCTGCGGCGCACGGTCAGCGGATCGCTCGCCGCATCGACGCCATCGACGAGCACCTGGCCCGAGTCGGGCCGCATCAACGTGTACAGGCAGCGCAGCGTCGTCGTCTTGCCGGCGCCGTTGGGGCCGAGCAGGCCGGTGATCTCGCCGTCGCGCGCGCTGAAGCTGACGCCATCGACGGCGACAATCTTCTTCGCGCCGCCGCCAAAGGTCTTGTGCAGGTTGTTCACTTCGATCATGGCGCGGCTCCGTTGAAGTCGATGAGTGCGGGCAGCGGGCCGAGCGCATCGGCGCAGGTCGCATCCAGCGTCTTCGGCGCGAGCTTGTCGATGAACTCGCCGACCAGCTTCGGGATGCAGCCGCGGCCGATGACGTTGTGGCCCTGGCCCTTGGCGACGATGAGTCTGGCGTTGTCGAGTCCTTTCATCACCTGCTCGCCGTAGCGCGGCGGGGTGACCGGATCGAACTCGCCTTCGAGCACGAGGATGGGCTTGTCGGATTTCAGCGGTGAATGGAAATCCGCCGGCATCACGCCGTGCGGCCAGACCGCGCACATCGCCGTGATCGCATCGGTCAGGCTGGTGCCGAGCAGCGTGTTCGCATCGACCGGATCGGGCTTGATCAGGTCGGCGTCCTCGCTGCAGACCACCGAGGCCTGCATGCCGCCGTTCATCGTGCCGGACATGCCGTCCTGCAGCAGCCGCGTCTGTCCCGCGAGCGGCGCGTAGTTGCCTTTCAGGCCTTCGGCGATCGACAGCGGCAGCAGCGCGGCGGTCTCCGGCGAGTAGGCGAACATGCGCACGAGGCTGGCAAGGCGGTTCGCGCTCAGGCGCAGCCCGGTCGGCTGGAACGTGACCGGATCGCGAAACGTTGCGTCCCGCGGCTGCGCGCGCAGCGCGTCGCGCAGTTGAACGAGGCTGGCGTACGGATCGCCGAATGCCTTCGCGCAGGCCGCATTCTTCGCGCACAGGGCGAACTGCGCACGCAATGCCGAATCGAGGTTCTGCGCGAAGCCCTGGCCGAAGACCAGCTCGTTCGGCGCGACCGAATCGAGCACGACGCTGCGCACGCCGGCGGGGTAGCGCATCAGATACTGTTGTGCCATGCGCGTGCCGTACGACACGCCGACGAGATCGAACTGTGGTGCGCCGAGCGCGAGACGCAGATCCTCGAGATCGCGTGCGGCGATCGTGGTCGTGTACTGGCGTGGGTCGGCTTTCTTCTCGACCTCGGCGAGGCACTTCGCCACCGCCTCGCGCAACTTCTGCGTATCGATGCCGTTGTCGGTTTCGCCGACCTGGGTGCGGTTCTTTTCGTCGTCGCGGGTCGCCTCGCAGTCGAGCGGATGCGACTCGCCCGTGCCGCGCTGGTCGAGCAGCAGGATGTGGTGATGCTTGCGCAGCGGGGCGAGCGCGCCCGCGATCTGCGGATACGTCTCGACCGCCGCCTGGCCGGGGCCGCCAGCGAGGAAAACGACGATGTCGCTGTCGGCGCGCGCGGCCTCGCTCTTGATCAGGGCAAGGTGGAGATCGATCCGGCGGCTGGCCGCGTCGTCGCGCCGATTTTCGTCGCGACGTTCCGGCACCGAGAACGGTGCGCAGAACGCGGCGGTCGTCGCGCCCGATTTCTTCTGCGGCAGCTCGCAGGCATGGAACGCGAGCGTGCCGAGGGTGAATTCACGCGCGTTCGCCGGAATCGCCGCCGCCGCTGAGTGCGTACCGCCACTGTCGGCGTGCGGCGCGGCGAAGAATTTCCATGCCAGCGCGCCGGCTGCGACCAGCAGCAGCGCGAGTCGGAACAGGTTCTTCTTGTCCATGTGTCAGTCCTTTCCCGGTTGAAAAATCGACTCGATCGGCAGGCGAAAAAGTCTGGCGATGCGGAACGCGAGCGGCAGGCTCGGATCGTACTTGCCGGTCTCGATGGCGTTGACTGTCTGCCGCGACACGTCGAGCTTCCCGGCCAGATCGCTCTGCGACCAGCCGCGCTCGCCGCGCAGTTCGCGCAGCTTGTTGTTCATTCGCCGCCGGACCCGATCCGCCGCCGGCGCAGGGCAAAAACCAGTGCGGTCATGGCGAAGGTGGCGGCAAAGGTAGTGAATACGGCCGCGCCGGATGCATCCGCCTTGCCCCACCACGCCCACAGCGCGACGATGCCGAACAGCAACGCGAGACCGATGAAGCGGTAATGCGCCGGCAGGCCGTCGATGTCGTCGCAGCCGCTGCCGTAGTGCCGCGCCATCCACCACTGCACGGCGCCGTAGCTAAGCAGCATGATCGGAAATACCCAGATCAGCAGCATGGGCGCGGCGTCCTGCGGAACCGCTTTGGTGATGGCAAGAAAGCCGCCGATCAGGCTGAACACGCCGACGATCGCGCTGCCCGCGCCGAGGCCGATCAGGTGCGTGCGCTGCTCGAGTTCGTCGCTCTGCCAGATGCGCCGGCCGAGCAGCCAGACGATGTAGAGCAGCGGCAAGACGGGAATCAGCGCATAGACCGGGCGCAGCATTGGATCGCCGGCGTGGCGCGCATGCGGAAGCAGGGCGATCACGAGCGCGACGTACACGGAACTGGCGGCGAATACGCGCAGATCGTATTGCGTCTTGGACAATCGCGTCATTGCAGCTCCCCACGGCATTGGATCGGTATGTCAAGTGTGCTTGACACGCACATGCTGCGCCAGGGTGGGGGAATTGTCAAGTATCCTTTACATCGCGAAACACCTTCGCGATGGCGCACGCAAAATCAGCGCGACGAAACGTACTTCTCGCGGCGGATATGCGGAATCGGCAGGCCCGCTTCCTTGAGTTGGTTGAACGACTGGTCGACCATGTCCGGATTGCCGCACAGATAGGCGATGTCGCGTGCCGCGTCGGGTTTGACTTCTTCGAGCGCGACCTGCACGCGGCCGCTGCGGTCGTGCGCGCGCGGTTGTGTGCGCGGCGTGCGCGAGAAGCAGGCGTAGAAGCGGAACCGTGGATGTTCGCGCGCGAACGCCTCGAACTCGTCGCCGTAGAGCAGTTCGGCTTCGTTGCGCGCGCCGTAGATCAGCGCGACTTCGATGTCGCGCTTGGCGAACAGCGCCTTGAACTGCGGCAGCATCGCGCGGTACGGGGTCACACCGGTGCCGGTGGCAACGAGCACGTAGCGTGCGTTGGCATCGTTGTCCATAAGGCAGAAGCGTCCGTAGGGGCCGCTGGCGTCGATGGTTTGGCCCTGTTCGAGATTCTTGAAGATGTCCGTCGCCGCGCCGCCGTCGACATAGGACACGGCGATCTCGAGGCGATCGACCGCCGAGCCGTCGCCCGCGCCGATCGTCGCCACTGAATAGCTGCGCTTGGTCGGCTTGCCGTCGGCGTAGTGGAAATGCACCTGCACGAACTGGCCGGGCAGGAAGGCGAACGGCGCGCCGTCGGCGCGTTCGAAAACGAGATGGCGCACCGCAGGCGCGAGCATGCGGCTGTCGGCGAGACGCAGGGAGAAGTGTTCGGCCACGGAGGAATCGAATCCGCAAAATCAAAGACCGCTATACTACGCGCTTAGCCTCGCCAAAGCAGCCATGAGCAACGCTCCCGCACCCGTCCCGGCGCTCGAAGTCGCCGATCTGCGCAAGACCTACGCCACGGGCGTCGAAGCACTCAAGGGCATTTCCCTGATCGTTCAAGCCGGCGATTTCTACGCCCTGCTCGGGCCGAACGGCGCGGGCAAGTCCACGTTGATCGGGATCGTTTCCTCGCTGGTCAATCCGAGCGCGGGCGATGTGCGCGTGTTCGGCCACTCGGTGCGCAGCGAGCGCAGCGCCGCGATGCAGATGATCGGCCTCGTGCCGCAGGAGATCAATTTCAACCTGTTCGAGACGCCGCTGGACATCTGCGTCAACCAAGCGGGGTTCTACGGAATCGAGCGCGATGTGGCGCGCGCGCGCGCGGAAAAATACCTCAAGGAGCTTGCGCTGTGGGACAAGGCGCGGGCGGTGACGCGCACGCTGTCCGGCGGCATGAAGCGGCGTCTGATGATCGCGCGCGCAATGATGAACGAGCCGAGGCTGCTGATCCTCGACGAACCGACCGCGGGCGTCGACATCGAGATCCGCCGCTCGATGTGGAAGTTCATCGAAGGCATCAACGCGGCCGGCACGACGGTGATCCTGACCACGCACTATCTCGAGGAAGCCGAGCAACTCTGCCGCAACATCACGATCATCGACCACGGCCAGGTGATCGAGAACACCTCGATGAAGAAATTGCTGTCCAAGCTCGACGTCGAGACCTTCGTATTCGATCTCGCCAACCCGATCGACGGCCTGCCGACGATCGATGCAGTGAAGCTCACGCATATCGACGCGCACACGATCGAGGTCGAGATGTCGCGCGCGCACGACCTCAATTCCGTTTTTGCGGCCTTGTCCGCGCGCGGGATCATGGTCAACTCGATGCGCAACAAGGCCAACCGCCTCGAAGAGCTGTTCGTGCGGCTGGTCGAGGGCAACCTCGGCGGTACCGGCAAGGAAGCCGCATGAGCACGATTCAATTGAACGGTTTGTGTTTCATGCAAATGCAAGAAGAAAAAGACAATCGGGGTCGCGCGCTGCTCGCGCGACATGTTTGCCGGTCGGCGGTGGCATGAACGCGCACGGCAATCTCGTCGCGCTCGGCACGATCGCGCGCCGCGAAGTCATGCGCATCCTGCGCATCTGGTCGCAGACGCTGCTGCCGCCGGCAATCACGATGACGCTGTATTTCATCATCTTCGGCAGCCTGATCGGCAGCCGTATCGGCACGATGGCGCAGGGCATCGGTGGCGCGCCGATTTCGTACATCGAGTACATCGCGCCGGGCCTGATCATGATGGCGGTGATCCAGAACGCCTACGGCAACATCACCAGTTCGTTCTTCAGCGCCAAGTTCCAGCGCTTCGTCGAGGAGATGCTGGTATCGCCGATGCCGAGCTGGGCCATCCTCGCCGGCTACGTCACCGGCGCGGTGCTGCGTGGTTTCATGGTCGGTGTCATCGTGCTCGCGATCAGTCTGTTTTTCACCAAGATCCATCTGTATCACCCGCTGGTCATGCTGAGCACGTTTTTGCTCGCCGCGGTGATCTTCGCCCTGCTCGGCTTCGTCAACGCGATCTACGCGCGCAAGTTCGACGACATCGCGATCATCCCGACCTTCGTGCTCACCCCGCTGACCTACCTCGGCGGGGTGTTCTACAACGTCGCCCAGCTGCCGTCGCCGTGGAAGGAGATTTCGCATCTCAATCCGATCCTGTACATGGTCAACGCATTCCGCTACGGCCTGCTCGGCGTCAGCGACATCGACCTGACCTGGGCTTACCTGATCATGTTCGCGTTCGTCGTTGGCCTCGGCGTGTTGTGCATGAGCCTGCTCCACCGCGGCGTCGGCTTGCGCTCGTAGACTGCGCCGCGACGGTGCGGTAATCGAAGGCCGTTCTTGCCGTATTTCCGGGTGAGCGACGACACCGCGTCGGTCGCATCCAGGAGAGCCGCAATGAACGTTTCGAACCTCGTTCTCGCCACCGCGTTCGTCGCGGCGAACGCGGCTGCCGCGCAGCCGAGTGCAGGCCTCGATTCCGTCTCCGTGCGCGGCGAGCGCATCGTCATCGCGTGCGCTGCTCCGTTCACGCCGAGCTTCGCCGCCGTCGCCGAGCTGATCGACTCGAACAATGCCACGCTGATCCACGCCGAACGCGAGCGTGTGTTGCACACGGTCACGCGTTTGTGCATGCGCGGCGTCGGCTACGTCGCGTTCGTTCGCGACGAGGATTCGACGTCGCCTGCGTTGGCCCAGGTCCAGCCCTGAGACCCGGCGCCCGCAAGGAGAGCGCGTCATGTCGACCCCGACCTCACTCGTATTCAAATCGGCCACCACACTGCTGGCGATAGCGGTCTGCGCTGCCTGCACGTCGCAAGTGCACGAGCGTTCCGCGGCCGCCGACGTGTTCGTGCCATGCTGGGGCGATGCCCCGCCGCGCATGCGTCATGTCGATTGGGCGCTGAGCCAGCGTGGTGTCGCGCTGGACCTTCCAGCCCGCGAACAGATGCTGCGCGCCGCGCAACGCATATGTGCCACCGGCGCCGCGCATGCCGACTTCGCGCTTCGGTCCGGTTCGTCGCCGGCGGACGAAGGCTGGCTCAGTCACGCCGGCGGACCCTGACCTTGCGCGTCGGCCAGCGGCGCGGGCCGTTGGCCAATCAATGCGACACACGACCGGGCGTTGCGGTGAACCAAAGGGTCAGTCGCAGCGCGCGCCGTCGCCGTCGGGGCGGCATTGTGGCGGAAAGTCGTGCGCGCGCCAGTAGTCGAGGATGTGGGTGTTGCGCAGGTAGTCCTGGAATGCCTGCGTGCGGCGCAGCGCGGCGTATTCGGGCTGCCAGGCCAGCAGGAAATATGGCGGCGGATGGTCGCTGTGCAGCATGTTCTCGAAGGCGGCGAGCACGGCCTGCGCGTCGTAGCCCGCGGGATCGAGCAGGCGCGAGAAGTTGTAGCGGCCGGTGACGTGCTCGGATTCCCCGATGGCTTTGCGCGCCTGCGGCCACCGCGAGGCGTCCTGCAGCGCCGCCGTGACGGCGAGATACGAATCGCGGAACCCCTCTTTTTCGGACATCTGCCCGGCGCATTGCTGCGCTTGCGCGAAATCGTGGCGCCAGACCGCGTTGTGCCAGCGCGCATAGGAAGCATTCGTGGGCTCAGTGAGCTTGAGGACGACATCGAAGGCGATCTTCGCCTCGTCGTGCCGGCCGAGCGCGTCGAGCACGTGTGCGCGGTACTGGCTGGCCGGCGGAAAAATCGGGTCGGAGCGATAGGCGGTCTCGAACTCGCGCAGTCCCTCCTCGAGATAGCCCACGGCCGCCAAGTGGAAAGCATAGTCGGTGCGGATGGTGACGTCGGTGGGATCGAGCGCCAGTGCGCGGCGGTGTTCCGCGATGCAGGGATCCCACTCCAGGCGCTTGCAGGCCTGCTGGGCGAGCGCCTCGTGCGCGTCGGCCAAGTCGGGATCGAGTTGCAACGCGCGCGCGGCTTCGCGCTCCACTTCGGCCCGTTGCTGATCGTCGAGAACCTGCCACCAGGACAGGTAATGCGCCAGCAGCCCGTGCGCGCGTGCGTAGTCGGGCGCGCGTGCGACCATTTCGCGCAGCGCCGCGAGCGCCGCGGCATGGCGCGGCCTGCCCGGCGTCAACTCGGGCCGGAGCAGCACGCTGCGCAGTTCGAGGTATTGGCGATACAGGGCCGCGTCTTCGCTGCTGGCAGGCGTTTGCGCGGCCGCGAGGCCCAGCCGCAGCGCCAGCGCGCCGGCCACGGCCTGCGCGATCTCGCTCTGCATGGCAAAGATGTCGGACGACTTGCGGCCGTAGTTCTGCGCCCAGATGGCTTTGCCACTGGGCACTTCGAGAAGGCGCAGGTCGATGCGCAACTGTTCGCCGTTCTGGCGCAGGCTGCCCTCAATTGCATGGCTGACGTGCAATTGCTGGCCGAGCTGTTCGAGGTCGAGCTTGCGCTCCTGGGCGAGCCTGGCGGAGGTCTGCCCGATCAGCGCGAGACCCTCGATGTGCGCGAGCCGGGTAATCAATTCCTCGCTCAGGCCTTCGGCCAGCGCAGCGTCGGGGGCGGCGCTACGCAGTGGTAGTACAACCAACATTGGCGGCGAAGCCTTGGTCGGTGTTTGCGTCGGCAACGGCGTCCGGGGGGACGGCCAAAAGCCGATCGCGCCTGCGAACAGCAGGCACGACGACAGCGCCGCCACCGGCCAAAGCCAACGCCGCGCCGCGGGTTGCGCAGGCGAATCACGCAGCGCGGTGATGTCGGTGCGCGATGGGGGTGCTTCGTGCCCGGATGCGCGCGGCGGCCCGGAAGGACTCGGCGCGCTCGCTGGGGGTGATGGCGTTTCGTTCGGTGCCGGCGGCGCGTCGGTTTCCACCGCCGGCCGGTCCACGGCCGGTATTTCCTCCGACACGCCGGCAGCGCCATGCACAGGCGCACGCCGTTCATCGAAGCGCGTTTGCGCCTCGAAACGATAGCCGACGCCGTGCACGGTCCTGAGGTATTGCGCATTGTGCGCGTCCTCGCCGAGCGCCTGGCGCAACAGGGTGACAATGCGATTGAGCGTGCCGGGGGTGACGTGGTGATGGCCCCACACGGCATCGAGGATCTCGTCGCGCGTGAATGCGCGGCCGGGCTGCCGCGCGAGCAGCGCGAGCACTGCGAACGCCTTCGGTTCGATCGGGATTTCGCGCGCATCGACGAACAGACGCCGGCCGGCCAGGTCGATTTCGACCCGGTCGAACGAAATCCAGCCCGATACGGCGTCGTTTTCCCCGCTGGCCAAGCGTCCCCTCCTTTGCCGATCGCAAACACGATTCCGAGGATACCAAGGCGATGCCAGACCCCGATGTCCTTGCGCCGTTGCTCCTGTCTTTTGCCGTCATTCCCGGTTTCGTCGAAATGACGGCAATTTTCGGCGCTCCCCAAGCTTTTCCCAAGGGTTCCCTCGTGCCGGCACAAGCGATTCCGGGCGCCGGCATCAAGCTTCGCGCGGCGCGGATGGCGACACTGGCTGCGTCCCGGCGCAGACCGCCGGAACTGGGTCGAAAACCACCCCGCGCACCGACAAAGAGGATACTCCAATGAACGCCAGACTCATCGCCATCATCGCCGGTTTCGTCGCAATCAACGCCCACGCCGCCGACCATTCCGCCCTGTCCACCGTCGACGTGCGCGCCCAGGCGACGCTCGTGGTCGACTGCCGTAACCAGAAACTGCCGGGCCGCGACGCCGTGGCCGAAGTGCTCGGCACGAACAACGCTGGCGCGATTTACGCCGGCCGCGAAACCCTCGTGCGCTATGCCCATCGCGAGTGCATGCACGGCGCCGGCCATGTCGCCTTTGTGCGCGACGGCAGCGTCGCGACGCCGTCGCTCGCGCTGGCTTCGAGGTAAGCCCCCATGAACCGCGCTCACATCATCGCCGTCATCGCCCTGCTCGCGGGCGCTGCCGATACCGCCAACGCCCAGAGTTTCGGACCCTGGGGCAGTCCGCAGCCCGTCGCGGCGATCAATACGGCCGCCGCGGAAGGCTGTCCGATCGAATCGCCTGACGGTCTGGCCCTGTACTTCGCTTCGAGCCGCGCCGGGGGCCTGGGCAAGCAGGACATCTGGCGCACGTTCCGCGCCACGGTGTCCTCGGTCTGGGGGGCCGCCGAGAACCTCGGCGCGCCAGTGAACACGCCCGAGTTCGACTACTGCCCGACGCCGATCGCCGGCAATGCGCTGCTGTTCGTCAGCTCGCAGCCGACCGCGGACGACTGCTATCCCGGCGACACGCCACCGCCGCCACCGACCGGCGGCCCGTCGGCCGGCGACATCTTCCTCAGCACGGAAACCTCGCCGCACGTCTGGTCGGCGCCGAAGAACCTGGGCTGCTATCCGAACGGTCCAAATACCGCCGGCGCCGAATTCAGTCCGTCGCTGGTGACCACGGCCGAGGGCAAGTTCCTGTTTTTCTCCAGCGCGGGCTATCCCGACAGCCAGGGCCAGGACATCTACGTGAGCCAGCAGCTCAACGACGGTACGTTCGGGCCGGGCGTGCGCGTGGCGGAGCTGTCCACGGCGGCGGACGACCGCATGCCCAACGTACGCGCGGACGGGCTGGAAATCGTGTTCAGTTCCAACCGTGCCGGAGCGACCGCGTTCGACCAGGATATCTACGTCGCCACGCGTCCCAATACCCACTCTCCATGGTCGGCGCCGCAGCGCATCGGCAATCCGGCGATCAACACCACCGCATCCGAAACCCGCGCCTCGCTGTCGGCGGACGGCACGCGGCTGTACTTCGGCCGCAAGCTCGACGGCAACGATCCCGGCGACGTGTTCGTCGTCACGCGCGCGCTGATCGCGG
>NZ_DBNHDN010000002.1:0-16775 GCF_057139185.1 Rudaea sp.
GCTTGAACATTTCTCCCCGACGAAGCCCCGTGTTGATAGTCAGAAGGACCATAGGCTGGATGTGGTCGGCGTAATCCTCGGCCCCAATGGGAGCCACTGGCTCCAGCCCGCGTTCGATCAGCCATCGACGATGGCTTTCACGGGCCGTCCTTGCTGCATCTTCACGGTCCATGAGAGCTTGCCGAAGGCGCTTCTCTTCATCGTCGCTCAGGTACCGAACGCGGTGATCGTCTTCCACCCTCGCTTGCTTGACCTTTCGCATCGGGTGATCGGCCAAATGGTCCCATTCGACGGCTTTGGTCAGGGCTGAACGAAGCGCAGCCATCTCGCGGTTGACCGTGCTTGCCTTGGTGCCGGACTTGAGGCGATTGGACTTCCACTTGTCGAGTTGCCATGCCGTCAGGCTGTCCAGCCGCTTGTCGAGCAGGTCATGGAAGGAATGTCGAAGCCGGGCAAGGGTCATTTCCGCCGTACCAAGATGCGTCCCGGCCCATGGACCATAGTGTTCTTCAAGGAACTGGCTAAGTGTCGGCTTCCGCTGTTCGCGCTGGCGTTCGCGTTTCGCTTCGTTGGGATCGATACCGCGTGCCACGTCGCCTAGTACCTTCTTGGCCTCGTCACGGGCTTGGGTCGGCGTCAGCGGCGGAGTGCGGCCGATGACGTAGCGATTCTTGCGACCGTTCCCGCGCAGCCGGTAGACGCACAGGAAGGTCTTGGTGCCGGAGGGATGGACCCGGAGTTGAAACCCGCGCAGGTCCGTGTCGTTGACATCGTAGGGACGCTCGGCCGGCTGCAATGCGGCGACAAGCTGAGCGGTGATCTTGGCTTTCATGGATGAAGTCCTCTCCTGAATGACGGAAGAGGCTTCATCCCGTTGCGTGGTCCACCTGTGGTCCAATTTGAGGGCACGGGGGCGAATCGTCAAGCACAATCCTGCACCTGCTGCCTTTCCTATCTGTCTGATATAGAAAGGAAGAGAGGTGCTTCCATGTGCCTGATCGCGCCTTGGTGTGTTAGCCTTGGAGGCATTCACACGGCAAGGGTCGCAGGTTCGATCCCTGCACCGCCCACCACACCTGCAAATCGGCAAAGAGCAAAACTCCTGCGCGTCGCGCGGGTTCTTTTGCTGCTTGCCGACGATCATCCCCGCTTCCGATCCTTGCTCCCGCGTTTTCCTGCTTCGTTTTTCTTCCCCATCCGCACCATCCGGCGCAAGGCATCCCCGATCATGCCCAGCGAGGTCTTGACCGCGTCGACCGACCAGTCGAGTACGCGCCGCTCGTCGAGGCCGCTGAACGCACGCACCACATCGGGCATGCCGGTGATCGGCGAATCTCTCCATTTCGCCACCGCCTGGGCACGCTTGCCGATCGCGTAGGTCACGCTGGCGTTGGCGACGGTCGAGGAGACGATGGCCGCGATCGGCACAAAGCGCCGTGTCACCGCGCCGCCGAGGCGTCCGGCGAGTCGATGCAGCACACCGCGTACGAGCACATCGCCGGCAATGCTCGCGCTTGCGCCCATCGTCTGCACGCGCATGATCAGCTCGTCGTGCAGGGGCGCGGGCAATTTCAACGCATACAGCGCAAACGTGTCTTCGACCAGTTCGCGCTGTATGCGGGTGAGAAATTTCGCGTCGAGCACTTCGCCGAAGACGAACCCCAGCACGCGGCCCAGTCCGGGGATCGCCTCGATCGCCGCGGTCAACGCGCCGGTCAGCGCGGCGCGCGTGCACTTTCGTCGCAGCAGCGCGACGAACTGCGCTTCGAGGTCGTCGACGCGAATCGCTTCGATCTGCGTACTCGTCTCGCGTGCGGGCGGCGGGTTCTGCGGGTCGCGTTTGATGCGGAGCATGGGCCGCATGCTAGCGGAAATCGCGACTTCCCGTGTTGCAATGCGCGTGTGGTCGCGGGCACGCAGGGCGGAGGCAGCGATCCTGCGGTATTCTTGCATGTTGCCGATTGCCGTCATTTGCCATGTCCGAATCCACTGCCGCCCATCTCGACCGCCACGACACGATTCGCGCCGTTGCCTACGCCGACGGTGTGCTGCGCCTGCTCGACCAGCGCGAGCTGCCGTTCACCGAAGTGCAGATCGAATGCCGAAATGCCGAAGCGGTGGCGAAAGCTATCCGCGACCTCGCCGTGCGCGGCGCGCCTGCGATCGGCATCGCTGCCGCCTGGGGTGTCGTGTTGCAGGCCGGGTTGCTCGACAACGCTGGCCACCCGGTCAGCGTCGCCGCGCTCGCTTCGACGTTCGACACGCTCAATGCCGCGCGTCCGACTGCGGTCAACCTCGCCTGGGCGCTTGCGCGCATGCGCGCGGCGCTCGTTGCGGCGAAGAACGATCCGCTGCATGCGTTGACTGCCGAGGCGCGCGCGATCCAGGACCAGGACCTTGTCGCGAACCGTACGATGGGGGGCATCGGCGCGAGCTTTTTCACCGACGGCATCGGTGTGCTCACGCACTGCAATACGGGTTCGCTCGCGACCGCCGGTTTCGGCACCGCGCTCGGCGTGATCCGTGCCGGATTCGCCGCGGGAAAAATCAAACAGGTCTACGCGGGCGAAACGCGCCCGTGGCTTCAAGGCGCGCGCCTGACCATGTGGGAACTCGTGCGCGACCGCATTCCGGCCAAACTCGTCGCTGATTCGGCCGCTTCGCACCTGATGAAATCGGGCGCGGTGCAATGGGTCATCGTCGGCGCCGACCGCATCGCTGCGAACGGCGACACGGCGAACAAGATCGGCACCTACCAGCTCGCGATCAGCGCAAAGCGCCACGGCGCGAAATTCATGGTCGTCGCGCCGTGGTCCACGGTCGACATGCAGACCCGGCATGGCGACGATATCGAGATCGAACTGCGCGATCCGGCGGAACTGCTGTCGGTGGCGGGCCGGCGCACCGTCGTCGCTGGCGCCGACGCGTGGAACCCGGTCTTCGACGTCACCCCGGCGGAACTGATCGACGTGATCGTCACCGAGCGTGGCGCGATCGAGAAACCATTCGGCCCAGGTCTCGCGAAGCTGGCCGGTACGCGAGACTGAGCGATGCGTCAGCTGGCTCTCTTTTGCGTTGGCGGTGTGCTTGGCTTCATCGTCGATGCGGGCATACTGCAAGTCCTCGTCAGTGGTTTCGCCTGGGACCGATTCAGCGCGCGCCTGATCTCGTTTCTCTGCGCGGCCACGGCGACGTGGCTATTCAATCGCAACCTCACGTTCCAGGGAACGCGCAATCATTCGCGCTTCGGTGAATGGTGGCGCTATATCTTCGCGATGAGCGGTGGGTTCGCTTGCAACTTCACCACCTATTCGGCGCTCGTGCTCGCGTTCGACGTCGATGGCGCGCACCTGCCGCTCGCAGTCGCCGCGGGCTCGGTCGCCGGGCTCGGCGTCAACTATTTCGCCTCGCGCTACTGGATTTATCGCAGCAAGCCGCAGGCGTAGGGATACCCCTTGGAAGGGGTGAATTTGCTTTCTCTCCCAGGTCTTTTTTTGGCCTCGCTCCAACCATCCGTGTCCGTTTCGTCGACAAAGAGATCAAAAGCAAAGCTTGAACCACGGAGGACACGAAGAACACGGAGAACACGGAGAAAAATACATCCGATCTTCAGGCTCTTCTTTGTGTTCTTCGTGTTCTTCGCAGTTCAGTCTCTTGATCTTCCAATTCATTGAAAAATAGTGCGTTTTCAGGGCGTGAAATTCACCAGAAAAACGCCTGCGTATGGTAGAATTGCAACTCTCGAAATCGCCTGATTTCGCACCTGCGCGAAGCGTCGCGCCAGCAGAAAATTTCCAGGAAAATTTCCACGATGGCGGATCTGGCCAAAGAAATCATTCGCGTCAACATCGAAGACGAAATGCGGCAGAGCTACCTCGATTACGCGATGAGCGTGATCGTCGGGCGCGCCCTTCCCGATGTTCGTGACGGCTTGAAACCCGTGCATCGCCGCGTGCTCTACGCGATGCACGAATTGAACAACACCTGGAACCGCGCCTACATCAAATGCGCGCGCGTGGTCGGCGACGTGATCGGCAAGTACCATCCGCACGGCGACCAGTCGGTGTACGACGCGCTCGTGCGCATGGCGCAGGACTTCTCGCTGCGCTATCCGCTCGTCGATGGTCAGGGCAACTTCGGTTCGGTCGACGGCGACAACGCCGCGGCGATGCGCTACACCGAGTGCCGCCTCGATCGCCTCACTTCGGAAATACTCTCCGACCTCGACAAGGAAACGGTCGACTTCCAGCCGAACTACGACGAGAAGGATCTCGAACCGACCGTGCTGCCCGCGCGCGTGCCGAACCTGCTCGTCAACGGCTCGGCCGGCATCGCGGTCGGCATGGCGACCAATGTGCCACCGCACAACCTCAACGAGATCGTCGATGCAACGATCGCGCTGATCGATAATCCCGATCTGGGCTTCGACGAGTTGCTGCGCCTCGTGCCGGGCCCGGACTTTCCGACCCGCGGCATCATCAACGGCGCGGCCGGAATCATCGAGGCGTACAAGACCGGTCGCGGGCGCATCTACGTGCGCGCCAAGGCCGAAATCGAAACCGACGACAACGGCCGCGAGACGATCATCGTCACCGAGCTGCCGTATCAGGTGAACAAGAAGCGCCTGATCGAAGCGATCGCCGAGCTGCACAAGGAAAAGAAGCTCGAGGGTATTTCGCCCGACGGCTTGCGCGACGAGTCCGACAAGGACGGCATGCGCATCGTCATCGAAGTGCGCAAGGACACGCTGGCCGAGGTGTTGCTCAACAACCTCTATCAGCAGACGCAGATGCAGGTGACGTTCGGCATCAACATGGTCGCGCTGGTCGACGGCCAGCCGCGCCTGTTGAGCCTCAAGGAAATCCTCGAAGCGTTCGTCCGCCACCGCCGCGAGGTGGTCACGCGGCGCACGATCTTCGAACTGCGCGAAGCGCGCAAGCGCGCCCACGTGCTCGAAGGCCTCACCGTCGCGCTGGCCAACATCGACGAGATGATTGAACTGATCAAGACCTCGGAGTCGGGGGACGTGGCCAAGGAGCGCATGCTCGCCAAGCGCTGGGAGCCGGGCCTCGTGCGCACGCTGCTCGCCGCCTCCGGCGCAGATGCGTCCAAGCCGGAAGACCTGGCGCCGAACGTCGGCCTGTCCGAAGCCGGCTATCAATTGTCCGACGTGCAGGCGCAGCAGATCCTCGAAATGCGCCTCGCGCGCCTGACCGGGCTCGAGCAGGAAAAACTCACCGACGAGTACAAGGAACTGCTGACCACGATCGCGGGCCTGATCGAGATCCTGCAGAACCCGGACGTGTTGCTCAAGGTCATCCGCGAGGAGCTGGCCGCGATCAAGGCGCAGTACGGCGACCAGCGCCGCACCGTGATTCAGGCCAGCCAGGAAGACCTCGACGTCCTCGATCTGATCGCGGCCGAGGACGTGGTTGTCACGCTTTCGCACGCCGGCTACGCCAAGCGCCAATCGGCGACGATCTACCGCGCGCAGAAGCGTGGCGGCAAGGGTCGTTCGGCCACCGCGATCAAGGAAGAGGATTTCGTCGAGAAGCTCTGGGTCGTCAACACGCACGATACGCTGCTCGCGTTCACCAGCCTCGGTCGCGTGTATTGGCTGAAAGTATACAAAATCCCCGAGGCCGGCCCGAACTCGCGCGGGCGCCCGATCGTCAACCTGCTCCAGCTCGAAGAGGGCGAGAAGGTGCAGGCGATCCTGCCGGTGCGCGAATACATCGAAAACAACTACGTGTTCTTCGCCACGCGCAACGGCACGGTCAAGAAGACGCCGCTGACCGAATTCGAATTCCAGTTGCAAAAGGGCAAGGCCGCCATTTCGCTCGACGACGATGATGCGCTCGTCGATGTGCAGCTCACCGATGGCAGCCACGACGTGATGCTGTTTGCCTCGAATGGCCGCACCGTACGCTTCGCCGAGGGCGAAGTGCGCGCGATGGGTCGCGGCGCGAGCGGCGTGCGCGGTATCCGCCTCGCTGCGGGCGCGCAGGTCGTCTCGCTGCTCGTCGTCGAGCATGCCGTGGAGCAGGCCGGTGACGAAGACGAGTCGGGCGACGTGGCCGAAGGCGAAGTGCTGGTCGACGAATCCGCATCGTCGTCGGCGACCTACGTGCTTACCGCGACCGAACGCGGCTACGGCAAGCGCACGCCGCTGTCGAAGTACCCGCGCAAGGGCCGCGGCATCCAGGGGGTCATCGGCATCCAGTGTTCCGAACGCAACGGCAACCTGGTCGGCGCGGTCGAACTCGATGACGCGCACGAAGTCATGCTGATCTCGAACCAGGGCACGCTCGTGCGCACGCGCGCGAACGAAATCGCCAAGGTCGGGCGCAATACGCAGGGCGTGACCTTGATCCGCTTGCCGGCAGAGGAGTCGCTGGTGGGCGTGGTGGCGGTCGAGTCGCTTGGTGCCGAGAGTGATGCTGACGATGCAGATTCTGAAACATCACCTGCATCTGTGGAATAGCAGTAGGTTGAGGTAAGCGCAAGCGAACCCCGACATCGTGCCCCCATATCATGGGCATGGTTGGGATTCGCTCGCGCTCATCCCAACCTGCGATCAGCATTCTGATCAAATCACCGCGAGCATCGACGCCGCATCGGACACCTTGAACTCGCCCGGCGCTTCAAGGTGCAGCACCTTGACCACGCCGTTGTCGGCGTAGAGGGCGAAGCGCTTGCCGCGCATGCCGAGGCCGAACGCGGTGCCGTCCATTTCCAGGCCGAGCGCCTTGGTGAACACGCCGTTGCCGTCGGCGAGCATCCACAGGCCTTCGGGCACGTGCTGGTTTTTTGACCAGGCGTCCATCACGAAGGCGTCGTTGACCGCGATGCAGGCGACATCCACGTTCTTGTTTTTGAACTCCGCGAACTTTTCCACGTAGCCGGGCAGGTGCTTGGCCGAGCAGGTCGGCGTGAACGCGCCGGGCACGGAGAACAGCACGACTTTCTTGCCTTTGAAGATCTCGTCCGTGTTGATCGCCTGCACGCCGTCCTTGAGATAGTTGAGGGTGACGTTGGGAAGGGTGCCGCCGACGGCGATGGTCATGGTTCTTCTCCTTTCAAGGGTAGGGCTGGCAATGATAATCCCTGCTTTGACACTTGAAATGATTTTCGTCATCCGCATTTTTCCCGTCAGCGGGCAATCGGCCCGAATCACTTGCAGGAAACCGGACATGACCATTACCCAATACCAGAACTGGCTGCGCCCGCATCACCGCCACTTCTTCGTCGATCACCAGGATGCGAATTCGTGGACGCCGCGCGTCGACGTGCGCGAGGAGGACGGTCGCTACGTGATCCTCGCCGACATTCCCGGCGTGGACCCGAAGGACATCGAGATCAGCATGGCCAAGGGCGTGCTGACGATCAAGGGCGAGCGCAAGCAGGAAACGGCTGCGGAGAACGCCAAGGTGACGCGCGTCGAGCGCCGTCACGGTGCCTTCGAGCGCAGCTTCGCCCTGCCCGACAGCGCCGATGCGGATGCGATCACGGCGAGCGGCAAGAACGGCGTGCTCGAGATCGCGATCCCGAAGAAGGCGCAGGCCGCGCCGCGCAAGATCGCGGTGAACTGAGGTTCCCGCTGCTGGTCCATCGTTGTTGATGCAACCCGCGGTCGGCTATGCTGGCCGCGGGTATTCTGTTTTCCGGCGTCATTCCGGCCCCATTCCGGGGCCGCCGCGGAGGCGGAGCCCGGAGTCCAGTTCTCCGTCTTTGCGGGTTTGATGGGCAGACAAGAACAGGAACCGGATTTCCGCCTGCGCGGGAACGACAAGCATTCGGATCGCCCTCGAGTATCGCGAATCACACATGCAATTCAAAGACTACTACGACATCCTCGGCGTCAAGCCCGGCGCAACCGACGCGGAAATCAAGACCGCATACCGCAAGCTCGCCAAGAAATACCACCCCGACGTAAGCAAGGAAGCGGGTGCTGAGGAGAAATTCAAATCGGTCAACGAGGCTTACGAAGCGCTGCGCGATCCGGCCAAGCGCAAGGCCTACGACCAGATCAAGGCGCAGGGCTATCGGCCGGGCCAGGAATACCAGCCGCAGCCGAATTTCGGCGAGGGCCAGGGTTTCGATTTCTCCGACGTCGGCGAGGGTGGATTCTCCGACTTCTTCGAGTCGCTGTTTGGCGGCGGCGGTCGTGGCGGCCCGCGCGGCCGTGCCGGTCCGCGGCGCGGGCGCGACGTGCAGGCACGTGTGGAAATCCCGCTGGCGACAGCGTTCAGCGGCGGCAGGGAGCGCATCACCCTGCGCGACGCCGGTGGCGGCGAGCGCACGCTCGAGGTGAAAATTCCCGCGGGCATCCTGTCGGGTCAGCAGATTCGCCTCGCGGGGCAGGGCTCGCCCGGTTCGCAAGGCGCGCAGGCAGGCGATCTGCTGCTCGAAGTTGCGGTGCGCGAAGATGGCCGCTTCCGCCTCGACGGTCGCGACGTGTTGCTGACCCTCGCGATCGCGCCGTGGCAGGCCGCGCTCGGCGGCACGGTGACGGTTCCAACGCTCGGTGGCGACGTGGAATTGAAGATACCCGCGGGTTCGGACAGCGGCAAACGCATGCGCCTGCGCGGTCGCGGAATGCCCGGCGCACCGGCAGGCGATCAGTTCATCACCTTGCAGGTGCATGCGCCGCCGGCGCATACCGACGCGCAGCGCAAGCTCTACGAGCAGATGGCGCAGGAGTTCGGTGAATCGGTCGTGCGCGCGTAACGTCGGTTTTCGCTCGTCATTACCCGCATGCTTGTGGCGGGAATCCGGTGTCTTTCGCTTTCGAAAGCCTGGTCCCGTGAAAAGGCGCGGGATTCCCGCCGAGCGCACGGGAATGCCGGGTCAAAACTTTTCGATGCGGGTTTGCCCGTGTCGATCCGGATCGACGATGCTTTCCAACTCACGCGGCGGCGGGCAGCAGGTTCTTGATCGCCTGCACGAGTTCCTTCTCGTCGATCGGCTTGGTCACGTAAGCCTTGGCGCCCTGGCGCATGCCCCAGACCTTGTCGGTCTCCTGGCCTTTGGTGGTGACCAGGATCACCGGGATGTGGCTTGTCGTCGGTTCGCGCGCGAGCATGCGCGTGGCCTGGAAGCCGTTGAGGTTCGGCATCACCACGTCCATCAGGATCAGGTCGGGGATATCGCGTTTGGCGGCGTCGACGCCCGAAGCGCCATCCTCGGCCGTCGTCGCGGCATGGCCAAGTTTCTCGACGATGCGTTTGAGGCCGAGCAATTGAGTGGGCGAATCATCAACGATCAGTATGCGAGCCATGTACGGATGCCTGCCCCCTGCAGGATGAGTTGAAGGTTGATTGTAGGCACAAGTTTTCGGTTGCGACAGTGCTCGTAGCGCGTGCGTGATGGGCGTCACGGTTGCGCTATCGTACCCGATTCAAGGCTTGACCACGGTGCGACCGAACGCGCCGCCTGCAAGCATCGTGTCGAACACGGCCGGCAACTGGTCGAGGCCGACTTCGCGCGTGGCGATGCGGTCCAGATGCGCGGGCTTCCAGTCGCTGGCCAGATGCTGCCAGACGGCGTCGCGGATGTCGCGCGCGGTGCCGGCCGAGGCGATGCCGAGCAGGCTGACACCGCGCAGGATGAACGGCATCACCGTCGTCGCGAGCGATGGATCGGCGGCGAGGCCGCAACAGGCGATGTTGCCGTAGGGGTGGATGACGCGGGTGAGGCCGGCGAGCATCTCGCCACCGACGTTGTCGATCGCACCGGCCCAGCGGCTCGTTTCGAGCGGGCGCTGGCCCCAGTACAGATCCTTGCGCGAGATGCACTGCCTGGCACCCAGCGCGATCAGGTCGTCGAAGTGTTCGAGCTTGCCGCTGATCGCATGCGCCTCGTAGCCCGCGCGCGTGAGGATGCCGATCGCGAGCGAACCGACGCCGCCGGTCGCGCCGGTGACGACGATCGGGCCCATCGACGGTACTTGTCCATTTTGCCGCATTCTATACAGCGACAGCCCGGCGGTGAAACCGGCCGTGCCGAGGATCATCGCTTCGCGCAGCGTCAGCCCGTTCGGCAATGCAATGACCCATTTCGATTCGAGCCGCGCGTATTCGGCGTAGCCACCGTCGCGCGTTTCCGAAAGCCCGCAGCCGGTGACGAGCACGGCGTCGCCTTCCTTGAAGTTCGCGTCGCTCGATTCGACGACGTGGCCGGCGACGTCGATGCCGCCGACCAGTGGTGACTCGCGCAGGATCTTGCCCTTGCCGGTGCCGGCGAGTGCGTCCTTGTAGTTGACTGACGAATGGTCGACCTTGATGACGACTTCGCCGGGCGAAAGGTCGTCGAGTTTCAACTGCTCGATTCCGGCGCGGTAATTGCCGCGGTCGGCGTGGATGCGGAAAGCAGAGAAGTTTTCAGGAGGCATGTGAAACCCGTTTTCCATCCGATTCGAACAATACGATACCTGACATCCGCCGACCCGCCTCGCGGCGCCTGGCCGACTGAAACTTGTACAGCAGGTGCCACAGGTGCGCACCGCGCATCGTGCGCCTGACGCGCAAGGACTCATCCCAGGTCGAGCGGAACTCGACTTCGCGCCAACCCAGCGGGGAAAAAAACGTGGTGCCTTCCGCCGGGCCGAAGAGGAAGGGTGCATTGCCGTCGCGCAGGCGGCGCGCCCAGGTGCGTTCAAGGAATTTGAGCAGCATCGGTGACGCGAGGTCGGCAATCCACCAGCGCGCCTGGGCGACGTCGTGGAGGTCGCGTGCGAGCGCGGTGACCTGCGGCGCTTCGAGATAGATCAACAGGCCTTCGCTGATCACCAGCAGCGGTCCCTGCGCGCGCGCGTATGCGAACACCTCGCGGCGCTTCCCGGCGATGCGCAGATCGGCTTCGATGAATTCAAGTTCGCAGCGCGGCGCTTCGCCGGCCATGCGTTCACGGTAATACGCGACCATATCGGGCATGTCGACGTGCAGCCATCGCAGCGAGGGCGGCAGGTCGAGGCGGTACGGTCGCGCGTCGAGCCCCGCAGCGAGATTGAGCACGTTCTTGATGCCGTCGCGCACGCAGCGCTGCACGATCTCGTCGATCACGACCGTGCGCACGATCATCGGCCAAGCCATCGTCCTGCCGTGTGGAATCGAGGCGACGATCGCCTCGCCGCGAGCGCCCGCGAGCCGGCGCGCGTAGGGATCGCGGAACAGAGCGTCAGCCCGCTCGCTTTCCATCGCGCGATACACCGCGACCCACAGCGCGGTGTCGGAAACATTGCGGATCGGGTTTGCCGTCACGTCGCTAGCCATGAACCGATCGCCCCGAGCTGGCCGAAAGGGGAACGCCGGGTCCGCATTCGTTCATGCCTCTACAAGCTCGGCAGGAACGGACGCGCAATCAGTTCACCTTGTGGATCGCACGCTTGTCGACCGCGAGCGCGGCTTCGTGCACGGCCTCGCTCAGCGTCGGGTGTGCGTGGATGATGCGCGCGAGGTCCTCGGCGGAGCCGTGGAATTCCATCGCGACGACGGCTTCGGCGATCAGTTCGGATACGCCCGGACCGACCATGTGCACGCCGAGCAGGCGATCGGTTTCGGCGTGGGCGAGGATCTTCACGAAGCCCGCGGTCTCGTTCATCGCGACGGCGCGGCCGATCGCGGCGAACGGGAAGCTGCCGGCCTTGTACGGGATGCCAGCCTTTTTCAGCTCGTCCTCGGTCTTGCCGGCCCAGGCGATTTCCGGTTCGGTGTAGATGACCCACGGGATGTAGTCGTAGTTGACGTGGCCCGGCTTGCCGGCGATCAGTTCGGCGACGGCGATGCCTTCCTCGAAACCCTTGTGCGCGAGCATCGGCCCGCGCACGCAGTCGCCGACGGCCCAGATACCGGGAGCGCCGGTCGCGCAGTGTTCATCGACGACAATGCGGCCGCGATCGTCGAGCTGGACGCCGGTGCCTTCGGCGAGCAGGCCGTTCGTCGCGGCACGGCGACCGACCGCGACCAGCAGCTTGTCGACGACGAGCTTCGTCTCGCCCTTTGCGTCGGCACAGGTGACTTCCACCGTATTGCCTTTGACCTCGACCTTCGACACCTTGGCGCCGAGCCTGATGTCGAGGCCTTGCTTGGCGAATTCCTTCGCGGCGACCTTGGCGACGTCCTTTTCCGCGGCGGCGAGGAATTCCGGCAGCGCTTCGAGGATGGTCACTTCGGCGCCGAGGCGGCGCCAGACGCTGCCGAGTTCGAGGCCGATCACGCCGGCGCCGATCACGCCGAGGCGCTTGGGCACCGCGCCGAAGTCGAGCGCGCCGGCGTTGTCGACGATGTTCTTGCCGTCGAACTTGGCGAACGGCAGCTCGATCGAGGTCGAGCCCGCGGCAAGGATGATGTTCGGCGCAGTCAGTTCGGTCGTGGTGCCGTCGAAACGCTTGACGCTGACGATCTTGTTCGGCTTCAACGTGCCGAAGCCGTCGTACGCGGCGATCTTGTTGCCCTTGAACAGCAGCGCGACGCCGCTGGTGAACTGTTTGACGATCTTGTCCTTGCGCCCGACCATCGTGCCGATGTTTATCGCCGCGTCGCGCGTCGTGATGCCGTGCACGTCGAAGTGCTGGGTCAGGTTCCAGAATTGCCTGGACGAGTCGAGCAGCGCCTTCGACGGAATGCAGCCGACGTTGAGGCAGGTGCCGCCGAGCGCGAGCTTGCCGTCCTTGCCCTTGAAGTTGTCGATGCACGCGGTCTTGAGGCCGAGCTGCGCGGCGCGGATCGCGGCGTGGTAGCCGGCGGGGCCGCCGCCGATGACGATGACGTCGAATTGGTCTGCCATGGAGCAAGAGTCCTGGTTGAAAACGGGGCTCGGGACTCGGGATCCTGGACTCGGGAGCGCCTGGCCCCCGAGTCGCAAAGTCCTCGTCGGTATTTCTGCCGAGCCCCGGGTCCCGAGTCCCGAGTCCCGGCGTTTGCTTACATGCCGAGCAACATCCGCTGCGGGTTCTCGAGCTGGTTCTTGATGTCGACGAGGAACAGCACCGCGTCCTTGCCGTCGATGATGCGGTGGTCGTAGCTGATCGCCACGTACATCATCGGCGCGGCGACCACCTGGCCATTCTCGGCGATTGCGCGCTCCTTGATCGCGTGCATGCCGAGGATCGCGCTTTGCGGCGGGTTGACGATCGGCGTGGAAAACAGCGAGCCGAACGTGCCGCCGTTGGTGATCGTGAACGTGCCGCCTTGCAGGTCGTCCAGGGTGAGGCCGCCTTCGCGAGCCTTCTTCGCATATCCGGCGATCGCTTTCTCGATCTCGGCGAAGCCCATGTTCTGCGCATCACGCAGTACCGGCGTGACCAGACCCTTGTCGGTCGACACGGCGACGGAGATATCCTGATAGGCGTGGTAGATGACGTCGTTGCCGTCGACCGAGGCATTCACGATCGGGTGGCGCTTGAGCGCTTCGGCCGCAGCCTTGACGAAGAAACTCATGAAGCCGAGTTTGATGCCGTTGGCTTTCTCGAACGCCTCGCCGAGTTCCTTGCGCATCGCCGCGACCTTGGCGAGGTTGATCTCGTTGAACGAGGTCAGCATCGCGATCGAGTTCTTCGACTGCATCAGGCGTTCGGCGATTTTCGCGCGCATGCGCGTCATCGGCACACGCTCTTCGGTACGCGCACCGACTGCGCGCGCGGCGCCGGGGGCCGCGGGCTGGGAGCCGGGAGCGGCCCGGTCGGACTTCATGTAGTTGACGAGGTCCTCCTTGGTCACCGCACCGCCACGGCCGCTGCCGGCCACCGCGGATGGATCGATCTGGTTTTCGGCCGCAACGCGGCGGCCGGCCGGGGAGAGCGCATCGACGCCGGCGGCAGTGCGAACGGCGGCGGCTGGCGCCGGAGCCGGAGCGGCCTTTGCCGCAGGAGTGGCCACAGCGGCCGGCGCTGAAGCGGCGGCGCCTTCCTCGAGGATCGCGAGCAGCTGCTGACTGGTCACGGTTGCGCCCGTGTCGAACTTGATTTCCTTGAGCACGCCGTCGGCCGGCGCCGGCACCTCGAGCACGACCTTGTCGGTTTCGAGATCGACGAGATTCTCGTCGCGCTTGACCACGTCACCCGGCTTCTTGTGCCAGGTGGCGATCGTTGCGTCGGCGACGGATTCGGGCAGTACCGGAACTTTGACTTCAATCGTCATGAGGCGTCCTTGGAAAAGAAAATTTTTTAACGCGGAGAAAGGCGGATCAAATCGGATAGGAGCGGATCGAGCTTTTTCAATTCAGAGCTTTGCCGGCTCTCGTCGTCTTTCATCCGCTCTGATCCGCGGTCAATGCTTTTTTGGTCAATCCGCCGAGTAGTCGTCGCCCGGAGCCTTGACCAGCGCGTCCTCGACGAGCTTGGCCTGCTCGGCGATGTGCGTGCTCAAGTGGCCGCAGGCCGGAGCCGGCGAGCGCGTGCGGCCGGCGTAGTGCAGCGTGTGTTCGTCGCCGATACACGCGGCGAGGTGATGCTTGATCTGATACCACGCGCCCTGGTTCTGCGGCTCTTCCTGGCACCAGACGACTTCCTGCACGTTGGGATACCTGGCCAGCTCGGCCTGCACCTGCGGGCGCGGGAACGGATAGAGCTGTTCGACGCGCACGATGGCGACGTCGCCGAGCTTGCGCTTCGCGGCTTCCTGGACGAGGTCGTAGTAGACCTTGCCCGAACAGAACACGATGCGCTTGACCGCTTTCGCGTCCTTCGCGGTCGAATCGGCGATGACGAGTTGGAAGCTGCCGCTGGAAAGATCGTCGAGCGTCGACACCGCGAGCGGATGACGCAGCAGCGACTTCGGCGTCATCACCACGAGCGGCTTGCGCACGTCGCGCAGCATCTGCCGGCGCAGCAGGTGGAACATCTGCGCGGGCGTGGTCGGCACGACGACCTGCATGTTCTCGAGCGCGCACAACTGCAGGTAGCGTTCCAGGCGTGCCGAGGAATGTTCCGGACCCTGGCCCTCGTAGCCGTGCGGCAACAGCAGCACGAGGCCCGAGAAGCGCGACCATTTCGCTTCACCCGAGGAGATGAACTGGTCGATGACGACCTGCGCGCCGTTGGCGAAGTCGCCGAACTGTCCTTCCCAGAGCACGAGCGTGCGCGGCTCGGACGTCGAGTAGCCGTACTCGAACGCCATCACCGCTTCCTCGCTGAGCAACGAGTCGATCACCGCGACCGTGGCGCCGTCGCGCACGCGGGTCAACATCGTGATGTCGCGGCCGCTGTTCTGGTCGTGCAGCACGGCGTGGCGGTGCGAGAACGTGCCGCGGCCGACGTCCTGGCCGACCAGACGCAGGTCGTAGCCGGCATCGATCAGCGTGGCGTAGGCGAGGTTCTCGGCGAAGCCCCAGTCCATCGGCTGCGTGCCGGCAGCCATCTTGGCGCGCGCGTCATAGACCTTGCCGACCTGCGCCTGCAGGGTGAAGTCCTTCGGCACGTCGAGGATCTTCGCGTTGAGCGCGGCGAGCTTGTCCTTGGGCACGCCGGTGTCGACCGCTTGGTCGAGCGAAGCGTCGAGGTGGCGCGTCCAGTCGATCGCGAACGCATCCTTGAAGTTCGAATCGAGCGCGGGAATCGGCTGGCCGGCTTCGAGCTTGGCGCGATAGGTGTCGACGAGTTCCTGCGCGTCGCCCCCGGCGATCGTGCCTTCGGCCTCGAGCCGCTTGGCGTAGATGTCGCGCGCCGGCGGCCGCGACTTGATGATCTTGTACATCAGCGGCTGCGTCGCTGACGGCTCGTCGGCTTCGTTGTGGCCGTGGCGGCGATAACAGACCAGGTCGATGACCACGTCGCGGTGGAACCGGGAGCGGTAGTCGAAGGCGAGGCGGGTGACGAACAGCACGGCCTCGGGATCGTCGCCGTTGACGTGGAACACCGGCGCGTTGACCATCTTGGCGACGTCGGTGCAATACAGCGTCGAGCGCGTGTCGTGCGGGTTGGACGTGGTGAAGCCGACCTGGTTGTTGACGACGATGTGGATCGTGCCGCCGACGCCGAAGCCGCGCGTCTGCGACATGTTGAACAGTTCCATGTTCACGCCCTGGCCGGCGAAGGCCGAGTCGCCATGGATCAGCACGGGCAACACCTGATGGTGGTCGCGGTCGCTGCGATGCGTCTGGCGTGCGCGTACGGAGCCGACGACCACCGGGTTGACGATCTCTAGGTGCGAAGGGTTGAACGCGAGCACGACGTGCATGGTCTTGTCGCCGCTCTTCAGGTCGGCGGAGAAACCCATGTGGTATTTCACGTCGCCCGAATGCGCCGGGTCGTCCGGATGGTCGAACTTGCCCTCGAATTCGGCGAACAGCTTCTGCGGTGCCTTGCCGAGAATGTTGACCAGCACGTTGAGGCGGCCGCGGTGGGCCATGCCGACCACGATTTCCCTGACCCCGTCGCTGCCGGCGCGGCGGACCAGGTCGTCCAGCAGCGGCACCAGCGCGTCGCCGCCTTCCAGCGAGAAGCGCTTCTGGCCGACGTACTTGGTGTGCAGGTAGCGTTCCAGACCTTCCGAGGCAGTGAGTCGGTCCAGGATGTGGCGCTTCTCGTCGGCGCTGTAGTTGGGCTTGCTGCGGATCGACTCCAGGCGTTCCTGCCACCAGCGCTTCTCGGTCGGATCGGTGCAGTGCATGAACTCGGCACCGATGGTGCCGCAGTAGGTCTCGCGCAAGGCCTGGACGATCTCGCGCAGCGTCATGTTCTCGGCCTTGCCGAAGTACGTGTTCGCGGCGCTGAACGTGATGTCCATGTCGGACTCGCTCAGGTCGTAGAACGCCGGCTCGAGTTCTGGAATCTTCGG
>NZ_DBNHDN010000003.1:0-73768 GCF_057139185.1 Rudaea sp.
CCTTGCGCGCGCCGTACACCGCCATGTTCTCGGCGAAGACACGACGGATCGATTGGCACAAGTCCTCGTCGCGGCGCGCCCGCGCCGAACGGCGATCCGGATGGCGGCGTTCCTGTGCATGGCGGCGATATGTCGATGGAGCAATCGGCAAGACGCGGCAGATCGGCTCGACTCCATGGACGGCGCGGTGATCGTCGATGAACGCGATCATGGTTTGAACCGGCGGTCGAGCTCCGCCTGTGCAAAATACGCCGACGCCTTGCGCAAGATCTCGTTCGCCTGGCGCAGTTCTCGAATCTCCCGTTCCAGCGCCTTGAGCCGATCACGCTCTGGTGTGTTCAGCCCTGCGCGCTGGCCTTCATCGACCTGCGCCTGCCGTACCCAGCGCCGCAACGTCTCCGACGTGCAGCCCAGCTTGCTGGCCACCGAGGCGATCGTCGCCCATTCCGAACCGTGTTCGGCCTGGTGCTCGCGTACCATCCGTACCGCCCGTTCTCTCACTTCCGCGGAATACTTCGAGTTTGTCATTGCTCCATCCTCTCAAGAGTGGGAGCCTCCGACAAACCCGGGGCGGTTCAGACGGCCATTGTGCCGTCGAGAAAGCAACTGCAACGGCAGGTTATACCAAGTTTTTTATGGCACATTGGCACTGCCGAAACGTATTGCTAGAGAGTCTGCGACCGCTACCGCCGCATGACTGCCGCGGTAGCGGTCGAATCCATCGACGCAGATTGCGCGCAACTTGGGGCATCGAATGAAATCGTTCCACGTGTTATTCACTCCAGTCTTCGCCCTCACCCTCTCCGCTGCCGCGCATGCCGACGGCGCGCGGATAGACGGTTTCCCACCGAAGCTCCCGCCCGCGGACCTGGTGCTGCTCGATGCGACCATCGCAACGCTCGATCCGCTGCAACCCCAGGCACGGGCGCTCGCCGTGCGCGGCGGCAAGATCGTGGTCCTCGGTACCGACGCGGCGATCCGGCGCTACGTCGGCGAACAGACGAAAGTGCTCGACCTGCATGGCGCGTTCGTCGCCCCGGGTTTCATCGAGGATCATGGCCACCTGATGGACACCGGCGAATCGCTGATGCAGATCGATGTGGGCAAAGCCGCGAACTGGGACGAGGTCGTCGCGGCGGTGCAGGCCGCGGTCGCGAAAGCGAAGCCCGGCGAATGGATTGTCGGTCAGGGTTGGCAGCAGGCGAAGTGGAACAAGCTGCCGCAGCCGAACGTGGACGGCCTGCCGCTGCCGGCTGCACTCGATGCGGTCTCGCCGAATAATCCGGTTCTGCTCAACCACGCCAGCGGTCACGGCATCATCGCCAATGCGCAGGCGCTGAAGCTCGCCGGAATCGGCGATGACACCCCCGACCCTGCCGGCGGCGCCATCGTGCGCGATGCGCACGGACACGCGACCGGAATGCTGCGCGACAATGCGGCCGATCCGGTGTTTGCGGCCTACGACAAGTCGCTGAAAATGTTGCCGCCGGTCGCGCAGCAAGCGCGTCGCGAACGCGCGCTGCAACTGGCCGTACACAACGAAATCAGCAAGGGCATCACCACCTTCGTCGACCAGGGCGAAAATTTCAAGACCGTCGATTGGTTGAAGCAGCAAGCCGGCAAGGGTCTGCCGCTGCGTCTGTACGTCTACATCGGGGAAACTTCACCGGCCGAACTCGACAAGCATCTCGCCGAATACCGCACCATCGGTTACGCCGACAACCACTTCACCGTGCGCGGCATCGGCGAGGACGTCGCCGACGGCGCGCTCGGCACGCACAGTGCGTGGTTTCTCGAAGGGTACAGCGACGCGCCGATGCTGACCGGCCTCAGCGTCAACAAGATCGACAAACTGTCGCAATTGGCGAAGATCGCCGCACGCGACGGATTCCAGGTCGCCTTCCATGCCATCGGCGATCGCGCCAACCGCGAATTGCTCGACATGTATCAGGACATTTTCAATCAGTATCCCGAAGCGAGGAATCTGCGCTGGCGCATCGAACACGCACAGCATCTCGCGCCGTCCGACATCCCGCGCTTTGCCGAGCTCGGCGTGATCGCGTCGATGCAGTCCATCCACGCCTGCTCGGACGCTCCGATGGTGGTGTCGCGCCTCGGCGAGAAACGCGCGCAGGAAGGCGCTTACGTCTGGAAGGCGCTCATCGATGCCGGCGCGATCGTGCTCGACGGCACCGATACGCCGGTCGAGGACACCAATCCGATCGCGAATTTCTACTGCGGCGTCACCCGCGCCTACGCGCGCGGCAGCAAGAAGTTTTTCCCCGACCAGGCCAAGACGCGAATGCAGGAACTGCAGGCGTACACCTGGAACAACGCCTACGCGATCTACGCGGAAAACGAACTCGGTTCGCTCGCGCCGGGCAAGCTGGCCGACATTACGGTGTTCTCGGGCAATCTGCTGACGATCCCGGCCGACGACATCCTGCGCACGCGCGTGCTCTACACGATCATCGGCGGCAAGGTCGTGTATGCGCACCCCGATGCCGGCAAATGGCACAGGGGACAATGGTTCGAGGCGATGCCGGAGTTCGATCACGCCGAGTGAGAAAACCGTGGCGCCGTGCGCCGCGAATCCACCCGACCCATCGCCTGCCCACCCGCGGCGCAACGCCCACAACCTCAAGTTATGCAAAGCGCCGACATTTTCATTGGTGGCTTGCACACACGCATGCCTATGCTTGGCTCAGGGCCGTGGATGGCACGGGAGAGTGAATTGTCCATTTCCGATTCTGGAATCGTCGGCGGAGCTCGATCTTTTGCGGATAATGTCGCGCCACCGCGTTGATTTGCACTACTTTGCCAACCAAAACACAAACGACCACAGCGGAGAACCCATGAGCAAGTCCCTTGGCAATTTTGTCCCGAAGTTGCTGTCCGCCGCGATCCTGCTTGCGCTCTGCAACACCGCCGCGGCGCAGGACGCGACTGCACCCGCATCGAGCGATGCATCGGACAAAGCGTCCGCCACAGCGAAAAACCAGAGCCTCGGCACGGTCATCGTGACCGGCACGCGCACCAGCGGACGCACGCTCAACTCGTCGCTGACGCCGATCGACATCATTTCCGCGAACGATTTGAAAGCAACCGGGACGACCGATCTTCCGCAGGCCCTGGCCCGCCTGGTTCCATCGTTGAACTTCCCGAACTTCTTTGCCTCGGACACCTTCGCGTTCCAGCGCCCGTTCGAATTGCGCGGCCTGTCGCCAGACCAGGTTCTTGTCCTCGTCAACGGCAAGCGCTGGCACTCCGGCGCATTGCTGATGACGCTCGGCCAACTCGGTCAGGGCTCACAAGGCGCGGATCTGAACAGCATCCCCATGTCCGCCGTCGATCATATCGAAGTGCTGCGCGACGGCGCCTCAGCGCAGTACGGTTCGGACGCCCTCGCCGGCGTCATCAACGTAATCCTGAAAAAAGGCGCGGAAGGGGGCGATGCGCAATTCTCCGCAGGCGAATATTCCGCGGGCGACGGCATGCAGTGGCAGGGCACGGCCAATTTCGGCGTACCGTTGGGTGGCGACAAGGGTTGGCTGCGAATCGCCGTGGACGACATCAACCAGGACCCCACCAACCGTGCCCGCCCCGACCGCCGCGCCGGACTGACGCAGTTGGGTGTGAAATTTCATTCCGGGGTGACGGAATTCGAAGCGCAGAACCTGTTTTTCAATGCCCAGTACGATTTCACCCCCGGAGTACAGTTCTACGCCTTCGGCCACTGGAGCCAGCGCGTCGGCAATCCCTACGCCTACTTCCGCTACGGCAGCAATTACCCGGCCTATGCGTCCGGGTCGCTGCTCAACGTGACGAAAAAACTCGGGCCCGTATTTCCCGAGGGCTTCACGCCGTTCGAGCACGGCGACTCGATCGACCGCTCCTTGGTCGCGGGGCTGCGCGGAACCTGGAACGACTGGCATTGGGATGTCAGTGCGAACTACGGCGGCAACCAGGTGTTCTACAGCACCTTCAACTCCATCAACTATGCGCTGCTGTACGATACCGGCAGCAGTCCGCGCAACTTCTATGACGGTCAGTTGAAGTCGCAGCAGCAGACATTCGACGTCGACATCTCGCGCGAAATCCGGCCGAGCTTCCTGCCCAATCCGGTGACGTTGTCGTTCGGCGCGCAATGGCTGCGGCAGTCGTACGACGTCAAGGCAGGCGAGCTGGGTTCGTATTACGTCGGCACGCCCGGCATCGTCGGCGGCGCTCAGGGGTTTGCAGGCTGGGGGCCGGCGAACGCGCTCTCGGTTTCGCGCAACGACCTATCCGAATACGTGCAGTTGGAAACCAACTTGACCGACAAGTTGAGCGGTTCGCTGGCGGCGCGCCACGAGGACTATTCCGACTTCGGCAGCACCACGTCCGGTGCGCTGGCGCTGCGCTACGATTTCGTCGACGGGTTTGCCCTGCGCGGCAGCGTTTCGACCGGCTTCCGCGCGCCGACGTTGGGCCAGCAGCACTACAACGCAGTCACCTCGACCGCCCAGGGCGCCGGCAACTCGCTCGGATTGCCGCCGGGCATTTACTTGAGCGGTTTGGTACCGGTGGACAATCCGCTCGCCAAGCTGCTCGGTGCCACACCCCTGAAGCCCGAAACCTCGCAGAGCATCACCCTGGGCGCGGTATGGAATCCGAATGCGGCGCTCAGCACGAGCGTCGATATCTATCAGATCACGATTGACGATCGCATTGCGATGTCGAGCACGCTGTCGTTGGCGACGCCGTCGGTGATCCAGTACCTGGCCGCAAACGGCATCAGCAACCTGCAATACAGCGGCGTCCGCTATTTCACCAACGCGGGCACCGTGCGTGCGCAGGGCATCGACGGCGTGGCCAGCCATCACGCGGACCTCGGCGACGCCGGCAGCCTGACGACCACGGTCTCGGCCACCTACAACAAGAACAAGGTCACCAACATCGCGCCGAACCCGGAGGTGCTCAACCAGTTGAGTGGCGCCACGTTCCTGCGTCTGGACCGCAATGCCACGCTCGGCCTGCTTGCCGATGCCGCTCCGCGCAGCAAGATCATCCTGAGCGAAACCTGGGAGACCGGGCGCTGGAGCCTGACCGGCAGCGCGACCCGCTACGGTCGCGTCACGTTCTATTCGTCGGGCCGTAAATCGAGCACCGATCCCTCGTTCGACGATCAGGTGTTTCCGGGCAAGTGGATTTTCGATGTGGCTGCAAACTACACCGTGAATCGTTTGCGCTTCACGCTCGGCGTCGACAACCTGTTCAACACCTATCCGGCACTGGTGGTTCCGAGCCAGGACAACAACGGCACGTTCCCCTACCCCGGAGCTTCGCCGTGGGGCAGCCAGGGCGCATTCGTCTACGGCAAAGTCCAATATCGCTGGTAAGGTCGGAGCATGGACATGAGCCAGAGCATCGTGCCGCAAGCACACACGGAATCCCGCAGCCAGTCGTGGCCGCATCGGTTGGCTGCTGCAGCAGTCGTTGTCGCACTCTGTACTCCGGCGTTTGCCCGCGACACCGGCACGACGACGAAGACGGCCGCGATCGCCAGCGCCAACGCGCACGCCACCGAAGCCGGCTTCAGTGTGCTCGCCGAAGGCGGCAACGCGATGGATGCCGCAATTGCGGTCGCCACGTCGTTGTCCGTGGTCCAGCCGGAAGCGTCCGGCATCGGCGGCGGTTTTCTCGCATTGATCCATGATGCGGCAAGCGGCAAGGACACGTTCATCGACTCGCGCGAGATGGCGCCGGCTGCGGTGAAGTCAGCCGACTACCTCAACGCGGACGGCACACCCAATCGCGACACCTCGCTCAACGGCCCGCTCGCGGCGGGCATCCCCGGCTCGCCCGCCGGACTCGCCTACATCGCACAGCATTTCGGCAAGCTGCCGCTGGCGAAATCGGTTCAACCGGCGATCCTGCTTGCGGAAAAAGGCTTCCATCCGAGCGAGGCGCTGGTGCGATCGATCGGACACCGTGCCGACGTGCTGCATCGCTACGCCGCATCGACGGCCAAGTTTTTCCCGAACGGCAAGGCGCCGACGACGAACAGCATCTTCCGCGACGAGGCGCAGGCGCGTACGTTGAAGACGTTTGCGGAAAAAGGCGCCGACGGCTTCTACAAGGGCGAAGTCGCCGAAGAAATGGCCGCCGCGGTAAAGGCCGCGGGCGGCACGTGGACGACGGCCGACCTCGCCAGCTATCGGGCCAAAGAGCGCGCGCCGATCGAGCTGACCTACAACGGCTACCGGGTCATCACCGCACCGCCGGTGTCGTCGGGCGGCGTCGTCGTCGGTGAAGTGCTGAACATCCTCGCCGGCATCGATCTGAAGAGTCTCGACCAGGTGCATCGCATCCACTATGAAGTCGAGGCGATGCGCCGCGCGTATCGCGATCACAACGAATATCTGGGCGACCCAGATTTCGTGAAGATGCCGATGGACATGCTGCTCTCCCCGTACTACGCCGACGGCTTGCGTCAAAGCATCCTGCCCGACCGCGCGACCAAATCGGAGTGGCTGCCGGCCACACACGCCAAGGAGCCGGGCATGCACACGACGCATTTCTCGATCATCGACCAGTACGGCAACATGGTGTCGATGACCTGCACGGTGAACACCACGCTGGGTTCGGCCTTCGTCGCCGGCAAGAGCGGCGTGCTGCTCAACAACGAAATGGACGACTTCGCGCTCGTCGCCGGCCAGCCGAATGCCTTCGGCCTGATCGGTGGCGACGCCAACGCGCCGGTCGCGGGCAAGCGCATGCTGTCGTCGATGACGCCGAGCTTCGTCATCGGCAAGGATCGCCTCGCCGTGATCGGTTCGCCGGGAGGCTCGACGATCATGACCCAGGTACTCGAGGGCATGCTCGCGTTCATGGACGGCAAGAGCGCGCCGGAGATCACCGCGCAGAAGCGTTTCCACCATCAATACCTGCCCGACGTCGTCGAGATCGAACCCGGCAGCCTGCCTGTCGATGTGGTCGAGAAACTCAGGGCGATGGGCTACGACGTCCGCGAGCGCGAACCCTGGGGCAACATGAACGTCGTGGTCTGGGACAAGACAACGGACACGAAGACGGCGGCCAGCGATCCGCGCAGCAAGAGCGGCCTCGGCAAGGTGCAAGTCGTTCGTTGACGACAAACCGCGCAATACAAGCCCCTCTCCCTTGATGGTCGAGGGGTTGGGGAGATGGTGAGTCGAAGTCAGTGCATTCACGTGGCGTACCCCTCTCCCGAAGCGCTTCGCGCTTCGACCTCGCCCGCAAGGGGACAGGTGAAAACAGGCGCTGCGTCCGTGAATATCTGAATCAGAACTATCCAGGAGACTCCCAAGGAAGACGCATGCTGACCCTCGATCCGATCCAGACACTCGCGGCCGGCGGCCTGTGCCTGCTCGCCGGCTATGACCTGCGTCGACGGATTCCGCTGCTTGCGCGGTTCAACATTCCGGCCTCCGTGATCGGCGGTCTGGTCGTCGCGCTGGCGCTGCTGGCGTGCCGGCATTGGGATTACGTGCCGATGCGGTTCGATGCGTCGCTGTCCAGGCCGCTGATGATCGCGTTCTTCGCCAGTATCGGCTTCAACGCGAGCGTGAATCTGCTGCGAGTCAGCGGTCCGCAGGTCGTGTTGCTGCTCGGATTGGCCACGTTTCTCGCCGTCGTGCAGAACTTCGTCGGCATCGGTGTGGCCAAGGCGTTCGGCTTGCATCCATTGTTCGGCATCGCCGCCGGATCGGCGACGCTGACCGGCGGCCCCGCCACCGGGCTCGCGTTCGCGCCGCTGCTCGAGCAGGCCGGCCTCGTCGGCGCGGCAAGCATCGCGATGGCCTCGGCCATGGCCGGCATCGTGCTCGGCTCGATCATCGGCGCACCGCTGGCGACCCTGCTGATCGAGCGCTACCGCCTTGCGCGCGGATCATCCGCCACCGTTGCGCCGGCGGCACGCGTCGCCTGCGCAACGACAACGGACGCCGGCAGCGAGGCGGAACGGTTCCAGAGCACTCTCAAGCACATCGTCCTGCTCCTGTTCGCCATGGGCGTGGGCGCGTGGATCAGCGACGGCCTGCACGCACTGGGTGTGACCTTGCCCAGTTATACCGGCGCGATGCTGGTCGGCGCGCTGATCCGCAATCTCGACGACCGCTTCGGTTGGTTCCGCGTTTCGATGCCCGGCATCGAAGGCATCGGCAACATCTGCCTCTCGCTCTTCATCTCCGTCGCGTTGATGGATCTACATCTGTGGGAACTGGCCGGCATGGCGATGCCGCTGCTGGTCGATCTCGCCTTGCAGACGATCGTCGTCGTCGCCTTTTGCTGCTGGCCACTGCTGCGGCTGATGGGCCGCGACTACGATGCCGCAGTCATCACCGGCGGTTTCGCCGGCTTCATGCTCGGCATCACCGCCAATGCCATGGCGGTGATGGAATCGCTGGTCGAACGCTTCGGCCCCGCGCCACGTGCCTTTCTCGTCGCGCCGCTGGTCGGCGCGTTCCTGATCGACTTCACGAATGCCATCGTGATCACATTCTTCATCAACGGTTGGAAATGATGCGCGTAATCGTTGCGGGCGGCGGCGTCATCGGCGTGAGCAGCGCCTGGTATCTGGCGCGCGCCGGCTTCGAGGTGACCGTGGTGGATCGCCAGAACGCGCCCGCGCAGGAGACCAGTTTCGCCAACGCCGGACAGATTTCGCCCGGTTATGCTTCGCCGTGGGCCGCGCCCGGCGTGCCGCTGAAAGCGTTGAAATGGTTGTTCTCCCGCGATGCGCCGCTGACGATCAGGCCAGGGCTCGATCCGCGCCAGTACCTGTGGCTGTTGCAGATGTTGCGCAACTGCACGGCTCGGCGCTACGCCATCAACAAGGCGCGCATGGTACGTCTGTCCGAATACAGCCGCGATTGTCTCGATGAATTGCGCGCGGAAACAGGCATCGACTACGAAGGCCGACAACTCGGCACCGTACAGTTGTTTCGCACGCAGGCACAGCTCGACGATGCAGGCAAGGACATCGCGGTGCTCGAGCAATATGGCGTGCCTTACGAAATGCTCGATCGCACGGGCATCGTGAAAGCGGAGCCGGCGCTGGCCGGAATCGTTGATCGGCTGGCCGGAGCGCTGCGCCTGCCACGCGACCAGACCGGCGATTGCGCCTTGTTCACGCAGCGGCTGGCCGAGCGGGCGCAAGCGGCCGGCGTGGAGTTTCGCTACAACGCCTCGGTCGAAGCGCTCGAAGTTTCCGGAAATCGCATCACCGGCATGCGCATCGATGGCAAGATCGAGAAGGCAGACCGCCATGTGCTCGCCCTCGGCAGCTACACGCCGAAGTTGCTCGCGCCGCTCGGTATCCGCCTGCCCGTGTATCCATTGAAGGGATATTCGCTCACCTTGCCGATCATCGATCCGGCGATGGCGCCCGTTTCCACGGTGCTCGATGAAAACCACAAGGTCGCCGTGACCCGGTTCGAACAACGCATCCGCGTCGGCGGCATCGCGGGCGTGTGCGGCTACGATCTGTCGTTGCCGCCGCGGCGCCGCGCGACGTTGGAGAAAGTCGTCGCCGAGTTATACCCACAAGGAGGCGATCTGGCCCGCGCGCAATTCTGGACGGGCCTGCGCCCGGCAACGCCGGACGGCACACCCGTGATCGGCAGCGCGGGTTTCGACAACCTCTATCTCAACACCGGCCACGGCACGCTCGGCTGGACCATGGCCTGTGGCTCGGGACGCTATCTTGCCGACCTGATGGCGCGCGTGACGCCGCGAATCAGCGGCGAAGGGCTGGATATCTCCCGCTATGGCTGAGCGATGAATATCGGAAGGCTGCTATCGGCCTGCGGCGTGTCGTGCCTGCTGCTCGTCTCCGCTGCGGCACGTGCGGATGGCCCCGTCGCCAGCGTGCGCGTCGCTTTCGATCGCGACGGCATCACTTCCATACAGACCGACGGCTTCGCCGACAAGGCGATCGCGCGCAGGATCAACGCCGATGATCCGGTGCGCGTCGCCTCGATTTCCAAACTGGTCACCATGATCGGCGTGATGCGCCTGGTCGAGGCCGGCAAACTCGAACTGGACGCCGATGTCTCGATGTATCTCGGATTCAAGCTGCGCAATCCCGCGTTTCCGGATGCGCCGATCAGCTTGCGCCTGCTCGTGTCGCACCGCTCCAGTCTCACCGACGCCGCCGGCTACTGGCAGACGCCGCTCGACGGCCGTCTGCGCGACACGCTGGCTGATCCTCGCGCATGGGATCCCGAGCACGCACCCGGCACCTACTTCCGCTACACCAATCTCAACTTCCCCGTGGTGGCGCAGGTGATGGAACGCGTCACCGGCGAGCGCTTCGATCGTCTCATGCAGCGCCTCGTGCTCAAGCCGCTCGGCACCGGCGCCTGCTTCGGCTGGGCTGCCTGCGACCAAGCCGCCGCCGCACGCGCGGTGGTGCTCTACGACACCGGCGGCAGACCGTTGATGGACGACAATCACGGCCGCCGGCCGGACTGCGCGGTACGATCCGCTCGCGATGGCAGCTGCGATCTGTCGCGTTATCATCCCGGCGAAAACGGCGCGCTGTTCGGACCGCAGGGCGGCCTGCGCATTTCGGCCCTCGACCTCGCCCGCGTCGGCATGATGCTGCTCGGCGACGGCAGGCTCGCCCTCAACGGCGAGCGCCTGCTGACGCCCGAATCCGCGCACGCGATGGCGACGCCAACGTGGCAATACGACGGCCGCAATGGGCTGACCTTCGAAGAGGACAGTGACGACCACCAGCCGGGATTCTTCTGCCGCTGGGGCATGGGCATGCAGATTCTCGCTACGCATGCCGAGGGTTGCCGCGACGATCCGTTCGCCGACGGCATTGCCCGCATCGGCCACTCCGGCACCGCCTACGGCGTGCAGGCGGGCATCTGGCTGGACCGCGGGCACGGCAGCGGCGTGGTGTGGTTCGCGACCGGCATGCCCGAGAAACGAAGCGACGGACGCTCGGCATTCAGTGCCGTGGAAGAAAAATTCGCTGTTGGGAAGTGACCTGCCGTCGATCACGAATCCGGATCAACCGGCTTCGCGTTGCTTGAGTGCCTGGAATTCTTCGAACACGCGGCGCCAGATCGAACCGGGCCTGCCCTGCCCGACCGCCTTGCCGTCAAGCACGGTGACCGGCAAGGCCTCGCGCGTCGAGCTCGCGATCCAGATTTCATCGGCGGTCAGCAATTCATCGCGGCCGACTTCGCGCACGTCCAGCGGCAACCCCAATGCATCGAGCACGTCGCCGACGACGCCGCGGGTGATGCTCGGCAGGCGTTCGTGGCTGGCCGGCGGCGTGGCGATGCGGCCATCCTTGACGACGAACACGGCGCTCGAACTGCCTTCGGCGAGGCGCTCGCCGCGCACGAGGATCGCCTCGTCGGCACCAAGCCGCTTGGCTTCGATTTTCAGCATCACCGGGCCGACCAGCGCGACGGACTTGATGTCGCAACGCTGCCAACGAATGTCTTCGAGCGTTGCCGCCGAGATGCCTCGCGCAAGCAGCTCGGGCCTCGGCGGCGCGAGCCGGAAGCAGAAGCCAAATACGGTTGGCTGCATGTCCGACTCGGGCAGGAAATCACGCCCCTTGCCGGCGCCACGAGAGACTTCGAGGTAGACGCCCATGTCGCCGCCGCCGTTGGCGGCGATCAGCTCACGCAAAAGCGCGGCCCAGCGCGTGCGTGAGTACGGATTGGCGATTTCGAGCGCGGTCAGGCCATCCTGCAACCGATCGAAGTGCGCGTCGGGGCGAAGCGGTTTGCCGGCGTAGACCGGCACGACCTCGTAGATGCCGTCGCCGAACAGGAAGCCGCGATCGAGCGGCGAAATGCGCGCATCGACCACCGGAACGATGGCGCCATTGAGCAGGGATTTGGGAAGTGCGTCGGTCATTTCGATGGTTGAATGGATAGTAGTCGGCAGGGTCGGAATCCGCGTTCATTCCACCGCGATCCCGGCGGCGCGCAGGCGCCGGCGCAGCGGATCGAGCTTGTCGCCGTAGCGCGCGCTGCGCGCGGTGTCGCGGCGCAACGGCTGGCGCACCTGCGCCGCGCTCGGCGCACTGAGCACGGCGCGCTCGGTCTTGTGGAATTCGAGGCAGGCGGGATCGAACGGCAGCCCGCAGAAATCGAGCAGGCGCCGAATTTCGCTTTCCGCGTCGGCCTGCAGGTTTTCGTACTGGAGATCGAGCACGCGGTCGGGAAATTTTTCACGCCAGAAACGCGTGAGGCGCAGGAAGTCGATGCAGTAGTCGGCCAGTTCGTCGAGGTCGCAGGCGAATGCGCTGCGTTCGCTGAAAAGCTGGCGGAAGCAGGCGAGGCAGGTCTCCACCGGATCGCGTCGGATGATCACCACGCGCGCCGCCGGCAGCATCGCCAGTGCCGGGCCGACGAGATACCAGCTCACCAGGCTTTTGTCGGTGAAGCGCGGCTTGGTCTTGCGCCAGCGTGCGGTGCGCGCGAGGTATTCACGGCCGAGGCGCTGCCAATCCTGCGCCGTGGCATCGGCGGCCCAAAGCGGATACGCCGAATTGCGGAGCTTGGTCTCCGCATCGATGACCTCGGTAATGTCCTTGATCTCGTTCGCGCCCTCGACCTGCGGATGCGACGCCAGGATCTGCTCGACCAGGGTCGAGCCGGAACGCGGAATGCTGACGATGAAGATGACTTCGCCGCCAAGTCGTTCGTCCAGTGGCGGCGGCATTGCGTCGGCGAATACGCGCTCGATTTCCTCCACCCGCCTGCGTTCTCCCGCCGCGTCCCACTTCACGCGCCGGCGCCGCGAGGCATTCGCTGCGCGGAACGTCTCGAAGGCCTGCGCGTAGTCGCCCTGGTTCTCCAGCGCCTTCGCGTAGGTGAAGCCGATCAACTCGCGGTCGCGCGGCGACAGGATCGGACGCGCCAGGGCGCTGCGCAGGGACGCGGCATCTGCGGCGTCGAAGCGAACCGTGTTGAGGTTCGACAAACCGAACCAGCCTTCGGCATTGCCTGGATCGCGCCGCAACACTTCGCGGAAACCCGCGATCGCGGCGTCGACCTCGCCGAGGCTCGCCTGCGCCTTGGCCAACGACAGCCGCGCGGACACATGCGCGGGATCGAGCTCGAGCGCGCGGCGCAATGCGGCGACGGCATCGATGGTGTGCACTTGTTGCACGAGCGCCTCGCCGAGATTGAACCAGGCCGAAGCGGAGCGCGGCGCAAGCTCGCAGGCATGACGCAGGTGCGTCACCGCATCCGCGGTTTCGCCGCGCTCGTGCAGCGCGATGCCGAGACAGACGTAAATGTCGGAGTCATCCGGATGCGCCGCCAGCACGCGCCGGAAGCAGTCGATCGCACGGGCATGGTCACCAAGACGCTGCACCACCATGCCGAGCATGCGGACAGCATTCAGCGCGTTCGGCGCCAGCGCGAGCACATTGGACAGCGAGTGTTCGGCGGCGGCGAAGTCGCGGCGCTCCCACTCCTCACGCGCACGCGCGAGCATGCGCGCGGCCGTGCGCGAAAGCGGCGGCTGCGACGTATCCGGCGCAGGATGGCGGTTGGATTGAAGCGTCATGTCGTCACCGTCTTGACCCGGCGCTCGAAGCACTTCGCTTCGAGCACCGATTCTTCGATTCGAGACGGCAGGCTACACAAGATGCCTTCAGTCCACAAAAAAAACGCCGGGCAAGTCCCGCCCGGCGTGGAGAGACGGTTTGCATTCTTCAGAAGTCGTACGCCACGGAAAATCGGACATAACGGGGTGGCGTCGAGTCGAGCACCCTGCCGTAGTCGACTCTCGGATTGGACGTCGAGCGGAAGCTGTCGCCGTAATACAAAGGTACCTGCTTGTTGAACACATTGAAGACTGCCAGGTTGAAATCGAGCTTGTGATCCGCCCAGCCCGGCCTGTAGTCGACGTTGAGATTGAATTGATGGTTCCACGGCAGTCGGCCGAGCGAACCCGGCGGGACCGGCTTGCCTCCGCACCAGTAGTAGGTGTTGGAACCGTGCAAGGCGACTTGATCCACGCCGTAGCGGCCGCGGCACATGCGCGGCGTACCCGAGGCAATGTACATGTTGGCGCCGAGCGTCCACTCCGGTGTCAGCGCATACGCGCCGAACATCTTGAGCTGGTGCTTGCGGTCGTTCGGCTGCACGCCATCGGAATATTCCATCCTTTCCGGAAAATCCCAGGCGGTGGTGAGCGATTCGTAGGAGCCGCCCTGCGCGGAATACGTGCTAACCGGCCCTTCGGTGTTACCCCAGGTACGCGAGAACACGTAGTCGATCTTGGCGAACCACTTGCTGTCCCAGGCATGTTCCAGCGATAGGTTGATCGAGTAGTAGCGACGCTTCGGACCCCTCGGAAAACCCTGGTCGGCGGCAGTGAACTTCACCGGCACGAGGCTGCCGTCCGGCGCCTTCATCAGCAGGTTGTTGGTCTCGCCGGGATTCATCAATACCAGGCTCTGCGCCCACTGATCGCACGTGTCCGGCGTCATCCAGGCATAGCCTTGCGCACGTCCCGCCGCGCACTCGTTCTGGATGGCGTCGACGTCGTCGATGATGCGGCGCATTCTCTGGTATGTGCCGGTCGCGCCGAACGTCCAGTTTGTACCGAGCATGTCGAACTGCTGCTGCATGCCGAAGACAAAGTTATCGGAGAACTCGGCCTTGATGTTCTGTGAGGCAGAGATGCGCGGATCCTTGGCCTGGCCGTATTCGCTGTCGATCGATACGCCGGTCGTCGGATTCTGCGGCAGTGGCGTGAAGCCGATCGGCTCGCCGGTGGTCGGGTTGATGCCTGTATAGGTGCCGTAGACACCGGCATTGGTCACCGGTGCTGCGATCGACAGCGCCACCTGCGACGGCAACGCCAGGTAGTAGCGGCCGGCATTGCCGAACAGCTTCAGGCTGGAATCGCCATGCACGTCCCAACTGAAGCCGAGGCGCGGCGCCCATTGCGGCTTGGTCTCGCGGATGTACGGTTCACCCGACGCGGAGTAGTTGACGAACGAGTCGTCGCGCAGACCGAGGTTCAGCAACAGGTTCGGCGTGATCTGCCAGTTGTCCATCACGTAAGCAGCACGCTGTGCGACGCGCATGGAAGCAGCCGAGATGTCGACGTGTTTTTGCACGTAGTAGCAATGCGTCTTGCCGCTGGCGTCGGGATGGCATTGCGTCGACGGCGCGACATAAGGCGGAACGCTGGAATCAACGCCGAATACCGGCTGACCGGGGGTGCTCGTGCCGTAAATCCATTGGTAACCCGTGCCCGGGTTCAGAGAGCCGTCGTTCAAGTCCCAGGAGTTGATGTTGTCGATGCCGATCTGGAAATCGTGCGAGCGCCACTTCCAGTCGAGACTCAAACGGTAGTTCGCGACCGTTTCACGATGATTGGGATCGGCTATCGATGAATTGGTCTGCGAGTTGGAAACGCCGCCGGGCGGAGCGAACGCCGGATCCTGATTGGATGCGCTCGCAACATGCGGCAACGACGGATCAAAACCAGGGTAGCCGGGCTGTTCCGTGTAGTACTCGCCGTGCATCTTGCCGAACGTCGCGTTCAGGGTCAGGTTGTCGGTGAGGTAGGAGGTGTAGTTGGCCACCCACATGCGAAAAGCAGTCTTGCCGGTCTGATCGAGGCTGTTGAACCCGCCGCGCTGCAAGCTGCCATAGTCGAAATCGTAGATCGTTCCCCAGGTCTTGTGCTCGTTCTGCAGACCGGTAAGGCTGAAGACGTTGGCATCGTTGATGTTCCAGTTGATCTTGGCGTAGACCTTCGGGTCATGGACGGTGATGTCTTCGCTGGTGGCGCTGCTGCTGAACGACGAGGTGGTGCGGTAACGAGTATTGTCCTGCTCGACGCCGACGAAGAAGAACAGCTTGTCTTCGATGATCGGACCGCTGGCGTAGGCGTCGTAGATCGTTTCGCTGTGGTTGTTGTTCTTGCGGAAGACGGCCAGATCACCGGGTCTGCTGCCAGGTGTCGTGATCAGCGGATTGGCGTAGTAGTAATTGATCGGATCGTCGCGTAGGCCGCCTGGCTGCCATGAAGCACGCGCACCGAAATGCCATTCGTTCGAGCCGCTCTTGCCGATCTGGTTGACCACGCCGCCGATGGAGCGGCCGTAGCGTGCGTCATAACCGCTGATGGAGGTCTGCTGCTGCTCGATTGCGCCATATGGCAGGGCGACGCCGCCCATGTTGTTGAGCAGCTCCGTGGTATTCATGCCGTCCACGTAGTAGGCGTTCTCCGCCGCGGAAGCGCCGCCGAATACCAAGGTCGGAGTTCCCAACGGGCCGGTGCCCAACTCGGCCGACGCCATGTTGACGCCCGGCGCGAGCATGGCGATATCCTCAGCGGTGCGCGCAATCGGCAACTGCTGCAACTGTTTCGCCGTGATCGTCGTCACCTGGTTGGTGGTGGATACGTCGATGGTGGCCGCCTGCCCCATCACCTTGATCTCGTTGAGCGTCGCAGCCGACGAAGCCGCCCCCGCCGCCGCGAAGTCGACTGCGACCGCACCCGCCGCTACCGGACTGACATCCTTGCGCGAGTCGACGACCTTGCCGTCCCGCAGCAGCGAGACGGTATAGGTACCGACCGGCAACGTCACCGAGTATTTGCCGTTGGCATCCACCTCGACGGTGCGATTGAAACCCGCACCGCCAGTGATCTGGACGGTTTCACCGGCGGCGACGGGGACGGTACCGTAAATGGTGCCGTTGGTTGCCTGCGCCCACACCGTATTGGCGAGGCTGAACGTGGCCGCTCCGATGGCGAGTGCCAGCGCCTTGCGCCGGAAGAGATTTCTGCGATGCAACGAACGCCGGGACGAGCTCTTCATGATCCGTACTCCCCAATCGTTGGAATTCCAGTGCAATCGGCTTGATGCGACCATCGTCCGTTGCTACGCCACGCCGGTATCGCACGCGACCCCACGACCGTGGCCACTGTGGATGAACCACATTGCGGCAAGCCGTTGAGAATACTGACCGCACGGCGGCAACCACCAATGAAAAGACCGACACCCGGCATAGCTGTGGGTTATGGTTTTCAACACACCACCTCGATGCCGCTCCCTCGACAATCACTTTCTGATGCGCGGCCAAATACACCAGCAGACAATCGTTCATCAGCCGCGGACCATCGCCGAGATGGCTTGCGGCCGGTCAGTGCTACGGTCAATCGGCGAACGCATACCCGGCGCCACGCAATACCTTCCCCGGAAGCGCATGCGTCATTTTGCCGTCCGCGATCACCGGAACGCCGTTCACGATGACGAAATCCATGCCCTCAGCGAGCTGATTGGGTTGCTCGAAGGTGGCGGTATCGCGGACCTTCGCGGGGTCGAACACGACAACGTCGGCGTACATCCCCGGCTTGATCACGCCGCGCTCGGTCAATCCCATACGTTGCGCCGCGAGCGCCGTGAACTTGCGGATCGCGTCAGGCAGCGTCAGCACGTGTTCCTGCTCGACGTATTTGTGGATGATCCGCGGAAACGTGCCGTACGCGCGCGGATGCGGATGCGCCTGACCGAGAATGCCCGTGGGCTCGGTGCCTTCCGAGTCGTTGCAGACCGAAACCCAAGGCTGCTTGAGGACCAGCGTCACGTCGGCCTGATCCATGCCAAATACCGCGACGCTGGTAGCTGCGTTGTCCTTGACCAGGATGTCGAGCGCCGCATCAAGGGGATCCTGATGCCATTCCCGGGCTATGTCGGAAATGCGCCGGCCCTGCAAAGGTCGCAATGCGGGATTGCCGACCGAGGTAACCAGGACGCCGTCCGGCCCAGGGGCCTCCTTCCACTCGTTGTTCCACTCATCGTCCTTGCCCGGATCCAGAATGTATTGCTTGATCTGCGCGCGCGTCGTTGGATCCTTCAGGCGCGCGAGCAACTTGTCGTCGCCGCCCGCGTGTGCCCACGGCGGCACGATCGATGCGAGCGAATTGCCCCACGCGGTATAGGCGTAGGTGTCTGCCGATACGTCCACTCCGCCTGCGCGCGCGCGTCCGATTGCGTCGATGATCCGGGGCATCGTGCCCCAATTGGCCTTGCCGGCGGCCTTCAGGTGAAAGATTTCGACCGGGATCGGCGCTTCGCGGCCGATCCGGAATGCCTCGTCGAGCGCGTTGAATTCGGCATTGCCTTCGTCGCGCATGTGGGTCGCATAAATCCCGCCGTATCGGGATGCCGCCCTGGCGAGCGCGATCAATTCATGCGTCGTGGCATAGGGCGCCGGCGCGTACTGCAGCGCACTCGACAGCCCCATGGCGCCATCGCGCATGGCAGCCTCGACCAACGCCTGCATCCGTTCCAACTGCGCCGGCGTGGGTTGCACGTCGTCGTCGCCGAGCACCATCCGTCGCACCGAAGCCGCGCCGACGTAGGTGCCGAAATTGATGCCGATGCCCTGCTTTTCGAGCCGGGTGAAATAGTCACTCAACGTACGCCACGTCGGCTTGATGCCGAGATGGTCATACGCCGCCTGATTGTTCTTGATGATGCGCTCGTCGAGCGGAGCGACCGAATCGCCTTCGCCGGTGATCTCCGTCGTGATGCCCTGGTAAATTTTGGAGGGCAGGCTGGGGGCGACGAGGATCGTCAGCTCGGATTGGCCGAGCATGTCGATGAACCCCGGGGCCACGATCTTGCCCTGCGCATCGATGCTGCGCTTCGCCCCTGCATCCCCCAACCGCCCGATCGCGACGATGCGGCCATCGCGAATTCCGACATCACCGCCGTACCACGGCGAGCCGGTGCCGTCGATGATGTGCCCGTTACGGATGACGAGGTCGTATTTGCCCGATGCCGGCCTTGCGGCAACGGCGGGAAAACAGACAACGCTCGCAAGAGTGATCGCGGCAAGGAACCTGCAATACATGGCAATCTCCAAGGTCGTGGTCCACCCTTTGGCCCAGGCACGCCTGGACCGCAATGATGGTGCGCGATCGAGCGTAGTTACCGCCTGTCGCAAACCACCAATGAAAAGACCGGTACCCGGCATAGCTTCGGGTTATGGTTATTTGTGCGCGGCTTTGCCGCCGCAAACCGGCAAGAACCGTTGCCCGACGCGCAAACCAACGTGCCTGTCGTGACCTGGACAAGCGCCGTCCGCATGGCGCGAGCCGCCTCTACAGGTTCGTAACGGCCATGTAGGATGCGCGGTCACGGTGATCCATCTGCAAGGTCCAAAGATCGAACCGCGGAGGCAAGAAGCCTGAAGTCGAGCAGGCTCTTCGTCATTCGCGCTTGGTGATTCATGTTTCCTTGCAACGCCATCGGACAATCCCGGTTGGGAGGGGAAATGAAACGACTGATTCGATGTCTCGGCGCAATTGTGCTCGTGATGGGCTTGCCTTGCATCGCCACCACGAATGAACAAGCGTCGCCAACTCCCGTTTCGCTGACGGTGCGCCTGCCCGATCCCGGCCAGAAACTCCTCTACGTGCACGAAGTCATCCCCGTGCAACCGGGGCTGCTGACCCTCTACTATCCAAAATGGATTCCCGGCGACCATTCGCCCGACGGGCCGATCGATCAGGTCATGGGCCTGCAATTCACCGCCGCAGGCCAGCGCATCGCTTGGCAGCGCGATGAACTGGATCGATTCGCATTTCATCTGACGGTGCCGGCGGGCGCACAGCAAATCGAGGTGGAGTTTCAGTTTCCGGCGACGGAGCGAGTGACGCCGAATCTCATCGACCTTACCTGGGATCATGTCGCGCTGTACAAGGCAGGCATCCCGACCAAGGCGCAGCTCTTTCAACCGACGCTGATCATTCCCGCCGACTGGCAATATGCGAGCGCGCTGGGAATCGCAACGCGCGATGGTGGTCGTGTCGCATTCAAGCCCGTGCCGTTCGACACGCTGGTCGACTCGCCGGTGATCGCCGGAAAATACTTCCGCTCGATCGACATCACGCCGAAGGGCTCGAAGGTGCCGCGCTGGCTCGACATGGTCGGTGACTCCGCCGCGGCCGTGGCGATCTCCGATCGGCAGCTCGCCGGCTTCCGCAGCCTGATCGAACAGGCGCAGGCGCTGTTCCACTCGCACCACTACGACAGCTACCACTTGCTGCTGACCCTGAGCGACCACACCTCGGTCGGCGGCCTGGAGCATCAGCAGTCCAGCGACGATCGCGCGCGCAGCGGCTCCAGGATGTTCGCCGACGCCGACCATTTCATGCTCGACGGCTCGCTGCTGCCGCACGAATACACGCATTCCTGGAACGGCAAGTTCATGCGCCCGGCCGGCCTTGCGACCGCCGATTTCGAGCAGCCGATGCGTCCCGAGTTGCTCTGGGTCTACGAGGGACTCACGGTTTATCTGGGTGACGTCCTGACCGTACGCAGCGGCCTGTGGTCAGCGCAAACGTGGCGAGATGCCGTCGCGTACCGCGCCGAGGAGATGATCCTTCGCACCGGCCGTACCTGGCGGCCGCTGGTCGACACCACGGTCGCGGTCGACTACTCCGCGCCGAATGCGTGGGCCAACTGGCGCCGCCAGAACGATTTCTATCGCGAAGGCCAGCTGCTGTGGCTGTCCGTCGACATGAAAATCCGCGAGCTGAGCCACGACAAGCGTTCGATCGACGATTTCGCACAAACCTTTTTCGCTGTCGACGACGGCAGTTCCGTCACCCACACCTATACCTTCGAGGATGTCGTCGCCGCGCTCAACAAGGTGCAAGCATGGGATTGGGCCGGATTTCTGCACGACTGGGTGACTGGCACGGACGCGCGACAAGTACCGTTGCTCTCCGGCATCGAGGCCAGCGGTTGGCGCCTGGCCTATGCCGACAAGCCTTCCGGTTACCAAAGCGCGCTCGAAAATGTCGGTAATGGCGAACTCGAGGGCAAGGGCATCAACGCCATGTCCACGGTCGGCGTGTTCCTGCACGACGACGGCAAGGTCGTGGATGTGCTGTGGCAGGGACCGGCATTCAAGGCCGGGCTTGCGCCGGGCATGAAACTCATTGCAATCAACGAACGCGCGTTCAGTGCGAATGTATTGCGTGAGGAAATCACGCGCGCTGAGCGCACCGGGAAACCGTTGCAACTTCGCCTGGAAAACGACGGCAACAATGAAATCCACGAGGTTCCGTATGTCGGAGGATTGAAGTACCCGGTACTGACGCGCATCCCCGGCAAGGCCGACGTCTTGCAGCAAATCCTTGCGCCGAAATCGGTCGGCAAGAATTCGTGACAAGGTCGCGGCGCACATGCATGGCAGAAGGCAGCCAACGATGCAAAGCATGACGACATATGCGAAACGCGGCGCGTGTACGTGCGCTGCGATGATGGCTGCCGTGCTGACATTCGGATCGACATCTGCAAGCTCTGCCGAGATCGGAAACGACGCGCAGGTCGTCGTCGATCTGGTCAGCACCGGACAATTCGACGCGGCAGAAAAACGCATCGACACCGATCTGCAGCAACCGGACTTGTCCGCGGCAACACGTCGCGTGCTCGAATTCCAGCGTGAGCGCATGGCGCGCGTTCGTTACGACTTCAGCCTCGACGCCGATCAATTGGAAGCGAAAGTGCGCGAGAAAATACCCGATCTTTCCGCCGCCGATTTCGCGCGCTGGAATGCGCGAGGGTTGTTTGAATCCATGCTCATCGACGGCCAACGTCGGTACTTCAAGCGAGCGCCTGCGAACCTGTTCCACATCAGTGCCGAAGCGCGCGCACGCGCCCGGGACCTCGAGGCCGTGGCCGACAGCGGGTTGCCGAAAGCGGTCCAGGGCATGTATCTCGACTTCGACCGGAAGACGATCAACGCGGCGCTCGACCACGGCCGCTCCAGCGTGCTGCCGCAACGTGTGCGGGTGACGCAGACGGTGACCGTCGATGCCGATGCCGTGCCCGCCGGCAAAGTACTGCGCGCATGGATTCCCTACCCTCGCGCCATCCAGGGCCGGCAGGATGACATCCGCTTCGTTTCCAGCGAACCTGCCAGGCACCGCATCGCACCCGAATCGGCCTTGCAACGCACTGCGTATCTCGAACGCAAGGCGCGGGCCGGCACGCCGACCGTGTTCTCGACGACCTACGAAGTGACCCTGCACGCGCAATACCACGCGATCGATGCGAACCAGGTCGTGGCGGAGAAGATCACACCGGAATTGGCGCCGTACGTCGCCGAGCGCGCACCGCACATCGTATTCACCGAACCGTTGCGCGTGTTTTCCCGACAGATCGTCGGCGGCGAAACCAATCCCTACCGCATCGCGCGGAAAATCTTCGCCGCCGTGGACGAGATTCCCTGGGCCGGCGCGCGTGAATACTCGACGATCGCCAACCTCAGCGATTACGCCTTGCACGCCGGTCATGGCGACTGCGGCGAGCAGACCCTGCTGCTGATCGCGCTCATGCGCCTGAACGGCATCCCGGCGCGCTGGCAGTCGGGCTGGACCTTCACCGACGGCGACTACGAGAACATCCACGACTGGGCCGAAATCCATCTCGCTCCATACGGCTGGATCCCGGTGGACGTCACCTACGGCCGCCTCGATTCGGATGATCCCGCGCTGAAATGGTTCTACCTCGGCGGGCTCGACAATTTCCGCATCGCCTTCAACGACGACTTCTCGCAGGAATTGGTTCCGCCCAAGCGCTTCTTCCGCTCCGACACCGTCGACTCGCAACGCGGCGAAGTCGAATGGGACGAAGGCAACCTGTACTACGACAAATGGAACTACGACTTCCGCTGGAAAATCCTGTCGTCCAAACCAGATTGATCGCTCCCCTCAATCCGCAGGTTCGCATGTTCGCCAAGCGCCGTCGCATCGCCTCCTTCTTCTCGCTGCTTCTCGCGGCCGTCCTGTGCATCGCGGGTTGCGTCACTTCGTCGACGCAACCCGTCGCAAGAGATCTGCCCTGGCGCCATTCGCGCCAACTCGTGCTCGTGATCATCGCGGACTGGAACGCCGACCATGGCCGCCTGCGCACCTATGCGCGCGAGGGCGGACGCTGGCACGCGGTGAACACACCGCAACCGGTTACGATCGGCCACGCCGGCGCCGCCTGGGGACTGGGCTTGAACGAAACCCGTGGCGACGGCCCGATCAAGCGCGAAGGCGACGGTCGCAGCGCGGCCGGCGTATTCCGCATCGGCGACGCTTTCGGCTACGCCAACCATGCCGACACCGGCCTGGCGTATCGCGCAATGCAGTCGTCCGACTACTGCATCGACGTCGACGGCTCGCCGCGGTACAACCGCATCGTGGACGCGAATGCGGTCGATGCGAACGGCTCGACCGAGCCTATGCGGCGCGACCTGCACTTGAACGGCGACCAGCGCTACCGCCTCGGCTTCGTGATCGAGCACAATGCCGCCGGCAAGCGCGGCGCGGGCAGCTGCATCTTCGCCCACCTCTGGCAATCACCGACCGACACGACGACGGGCTGCACGGCGATGAGCGATGCGACGATGAACCCACTGCTCGCCTGGCTGAAGCGCGAGGACGCGCCCATCTTCGTGCTGTTGCCGGAAAGCGAATACGCGCGCCTGCATGCGCAATGGGACCTGCCGGAACTGGAGACGCAACGGTGAATGCAACGACGCGTGTTCTGATTGGACTGGCGCTCGGTGCGCTGGGGGGGCTGGCCCTGGACGCTTACGACTCCGCGACCGCGGTGAAGGTGGCGGACTGGATCCAGCCATTGGGCCGCCTGTGGCTCAACGCCCTGCAGATGACCGTCGTTCCACTGGTGTTCGCGCTGGTCGTGGTCGGCGTGAACGCGGCCAGCGACGCGGCGGCCTCGGGGCGCATCGCGCGGCGCGCGCTCGTGGTGTTCGTTGTGCTGTTGACGATCGGCGTCACCGTGGCGGCGGTGGCCGCGCCGTTGTTGTATGGCCTGTTTACGCGCCATCCTTCATTGACCACGGCCTTGGGCGGAGCGGTGGCCCAGAATGCACCGGGCGCAGCGCAAGCGGTCGGCTGGGCCGACTGGCTCAACGGCATCGTGCCGAGCAACGCGCTGATGGCTGCGGCGCAGAGTGCGATGCTGCCGCTCGTGGTGTTCGCCCTGTTCTTCGGCTTTGCGCTGTCGCGCATCGACGCGGCACGGCGCGAGCTGATGGTGACGTTCTTCCAGGCGGTTGCCGACGCGATGATCGTCACCGTGCGCTGGGTGCTGGCGGCGGCGCCATTCGGCATATTCGCGCTGATCCTCGCGGTGTGCGCGCGTGCTGGCATGCACATGATCGGTGCGCTCGGCGTCTATGTGCTCGTCGAAAGCACGCTGTATGTGATGGTCACGCTGCTGATGCTGCTGCTCGCCTGGCTGTGGGGAGGCGAGCGCCTGCGCCGCTACGTACCCGCGCTGGTGCCGGCACAGATCGTGGCTGCGAGCACGCAGTCTTCGCTGGCCGCACTGCCGGCGATGCTGGAAAGCACCACGCAACGTCTGGGCTATCCGCAGCGGATCGCGGCGCTGGTATTGCCTATGGCGGTGAGCCTTTGCCGGCTGACCAGCCCGGTGCAATATATCGCGTCTTCTTGTTTCATCGCCTGGGCGCTCGGCATCGATCTCGGCCCCGCGCAACTCGTCGCGGGCGCGGCGCTCGCGGTCGTGATCAGCCTGGGCGCTGTCAGCCTGCCGGGGCAGGTGAGCTTCCTCGCGACCAACATGCCGGTAGCCCAGGCCATGGGCGTGCCGGTGGGTCCGCTGGTCCTGATGCTCGCGGTGGACGCGCTGCCCGACGCCATCGGCACCCTGGGCAACGTCACCGCCGACATCACTGCCGTGAGCATAGTGACCCGTCAATCCTCGAAGGATGCGGCATAGGGCTGCACTTGAAGTTCGATCGATTCCTGCCGGATGCACGCTGATCCGCTTGCCGGGAGCCATTCGACGACGCCGTCGCTGCCGCTGCGGGCAACATCGCCCGGTCTGCGCTATATTCCGCCCATGATTGGGGGAGCCACCAGGCTGCTGCGCCGTTTGCATGTGCCCGCTGCGTCGGGACGATGCGGCACGGGGACTCCTGCCAACGAGTTCAACGCCCCCTGAGCCTTGCGTCGTCGCTGCGATGGCCGACGAGACACTCGCGCAATGCGTCCCACGCTACTTCGCCTTCCTCAGCTACAGCCACGCTGACCGCCACTGGGCGGACTGGCTCTATCGCAGTCTCGAGACCTACCGGGTGCCGAGCAGGCTGGTCGGCCAACTCACGAAGACGGGGGTGGTTCCACGGCGTCTCATCCCGATTTTCCGCGATCGCGAGGAGTTCGCCTGCGCAACCGACCTGAGCAGCAATATCCATGCGGCCCTCGCGCAATCCGCCAATCTCATCGTGATCTGCTCGCCGGGTGCGGCGGCGTCGCGCTGGGTGAACGAGGAAGTGGCGACGTTTCAGCGGCTCGGCCGCAGCGAGCGCATATTCTGCCTCGTTGTCGACGGGGAGCCGAATACCCGGAATCTGCCGGGCAGCGAAGCGAAAGAATGTTTCGCACCTGCCCTGCATCGGGTTCCTGCAACCGGCCGCGATGCATCGGGCAACGGCTTCGAGCCGATCGCCGCCGACGTACGCCCGGGCAAGGACGGAAAAACCAATGCGAAGCTGAAGCTCGTCGCGGGAATGCTCGGCGTCGGATTCGACACGCTCAAACAGCGCGAACTGCAACGCCGCATCCGGCATATGGCAGCGATCGCCGCCATCTCGCTGGTCGTCATGCTCGCCACCACGCTGCTGGCGATCGCCGCGCTCATCGCACGCAATGCGGCGGAAGTCGCCCGCCAGTCCGCCGAGCGCCGGCAACGGCAGGCGGAGGATCTCGTCGGCTTCATGCTCGGCGACCTCAACGACAAACTCGCCCAGGCCTCGCGCCTGGATCTCATGGAGACGGTCGACGACAAGGCGATGGCGTACTTTCAGTCGTTGCCGGGTTCCGACGTCACCGATGCCGGCCTCCTCCAGCGCGCCAAGGCGCTGGAGAAGATTGGCGTGGTGCGGCAGGAGCAAGGCCACCTCGCAGCGGCCATGGAGTCGTTCGATGCCGCGGCCAGGCTCGCCGGTTCCCTGGCCGACAGCACTCCCGGCGATCCGGTTCGACAACTTGCTTATTCGCGCGTGCTTGCCTTCGTCGGCATGACGCACTGGAGCCAGGGCAAGCTCGATGCCGCGCAACAGAGCTTCGAAACCGCACAGCGGGTGCTGGAGCGCGCGCAACCACACGAACAGGACGTCCAGGGCCTGCTGTTTCAATCGAGCATGATCGCCAACAACATCGGCCATGTGCTCGAAGCACGCGGCAGGATCACCGAAGCCGAGGTGCAATACCGGAACATGCTTGCGCGCTGCGAACAGCTCGTCGCAGTGAAAAACCCGAGAACACGCTGGATGTCCCAGCTCGGCTCGGCGCACAACAATCTGGGCAAGATGGCGCTGCTGCGTGGCGACCTGCTCGATGCCGTGGTCGAATACGCGGCCGACGACAGGATAGAGACGACGCTTTCCGAGCGCGATCCCGGCAACGTCAACCAGCGCGGAAACATGATGCGCGCGCGCGCGATTCTCGGCCGCACCATCGCGTTGACCGGCATGCTCGACCAAGGTATCCAGTACCTGCACGCCGCCGTCGATGTTTCCGCCCAATTGCTCAAGATCGACCCCAACCAGACCGAATTCCAGGAATACAACGCGTTGTACTCCTCGCAGTTGAGCCAGCTTCATCGGCTCCGTGGCGACATGCCCCTGGCGAAAACGTTCAACGACCGGGCGTTGACGATATTTGCCCAGTTGCACAAGCAGGACGCCGTGAATGCCATCTGGCAACAGGAGTACGCGGAGGCTCTCGTGGAACAGACCGCACAGGCACTCGCGGAAGGTCAACGCGACGTGGCACGCAAGCAGGCTCAAGCCGCCATCGATCTGCTCGACCCGCTGTTCGCGAACCGGCGCGACGATCACGATGTCCTTCTCGCGCTGACGAAGGCGCGTCTGGGCGCCGCTTCCGTCGCCGAAGATGATGCGGCGGCGCGGTTGCACGAATCGGTGCTCACCAGCCTCGAGCCGCTGGTCGAGGACAACGATCCACGCCTGCTCGTGCTGCATGTCACCGCCCTCCTCGGCGTCCACAAGGCAAACGAGGCCAGGCCGCTCGCACAACGGCTTTGGAAGTCCGGCTATCGCGACGCCGCGCTGGCCGCCGAACTGCGAAAAGCGCACGTCGACTACCCGATCAACACGGAGTTCCGGGAAAAGCTCCGTCAGCGTCTCGGAGAGGCGGAATCGGGCAAGTGACGCCCCCGCGCAATCCGTGACTTGTCTCACGCAACGTGCTAGCGTGAGCAACTCACGCGTGCATCGCGCACCAATCCGGTTTCATGAGTGCCGCCGCGGAAACGCGTGGATGGCCGGCAATTCCCTTAGCACTGTCGAGGAGAAGCCCATGTCGCACGATCCGAAGAAGAACGAACTGCAGAGCGATCCGAACGCGGACGACGTCAACGAAGTCGACCAGAACGAGGAAAAGGATCAGGAAAGCGGAGGCCCGCTCGGCGAGACCGATCCGTCGATCAAGAATCACTGAGCGCAGCTGCCGACGACGCCCGCGTTCGCCGCCGGGAAATGCGAATGGGTGGGCGACATGGATCCGTTGAGGCGGCGCCTGGAGCGGAGCAATCCGTGGGGGCGCTGCCTTTGGTGGTCGGCGTCACGAGTCATCGGCACATCTCACCCGACGAAATCGAATCGATTCGCCGGTGCGTACGCGAGTTCCTGCGCGGTCTCCAACGTGACTTTCCGCAACGCCCGCTGCTGATACTTTCACCATTGGCCGAAGGCGGCGACCAATGGGTGGCGGACGAGGGGCTCGCGCTCGGCGCACGCCTCGTCGCACCGCTGCCGATGCCGCGCGAGCAGTATGCACACGACTTTCACGATGTCGACACGCGGGGCGAATTTTCCAGACTCTGCGCGCGGGCCCAGATCGTCGACGTATCGGCCCTGCCGGGATTCGTTTCGCCAGGTCCGCCGTCCCGCGGCGGGAATCGCGATCTTCTGTATGCGCAGGCAGGCATCTACGTCTCCAACCATTGCCATATCCTGATCGCCATCTGGGACGGCCAGGATTCAGACCATCTTGGCGGTACAGCGCAAATTGCGCACTACCATCTGACCGGAATCAAACCGGCACAGGTCGCGACGATGCATCCCGCACGGCGCAGACTCGGCCACCCGAACCACCAGATGCTCTACCACATTTCCTGCTCGCGCCAACGGCCGCAAGCCGCTCGCGCGGCGGGCTCTGCGCCTCGCCCCCCCGACGCCCGCTGGCGCATCGGCGAACACACGACGCCCGGCAACGAACCGATGCCAGCCACGTTTCGCGCGAGGCTTGATCTGGCAAGCGAGTTTGCGCAAGAGCAGCACAAGTATATGTCGCGCAATTCCACCCATCCGGGATTGTCGGAAAATCGCGACGGAACCGCGTCGACTGCCGGCGAAAGCCAAGTCGAACGCCTGTTCCGGTCCGCCGACTGGCTCGCAATCCATTTTCAACAACGTGTCGTTTCGTCGCTGAGAGCTCTCTACACGCTCGCGGCATTGATGGCGATCGCATTCGCCGCCTACGACAACCTGCCCGCGCAGGACGACATGATTTATGTGTTCCTGCTCTTGTTCGCGCTTGGCGGCTTCATCGCCCTGCTCGCCAATCGACGCGGCTGGCATCGCAAATATCTGGACTATCGTGCCCTGGCCGAGGGGCTGCGTATCCAGTTTCATTGGCGTCGTGCGGGCCTTTCCCTGATCGACGACGACGGCTTCGCCCACGGGAGCTTCCCGCAGAAAGCCGACGCCGAACTCGATTGGGTACGCGATGTCATGCGCTGTGCGGACGTGGAGGACGACGCAAGCGCCAGTCCCGCCGCAATCGCCACTATCGACGATGTCATTCGCCAGTGGATTGGTGATGCCAGGCACCCGGGTCAACTCGACTACTACGAACGGAAAGTCGCGCAACGCGCACGCACCCACCGGATGACCGAACGCATCGGTAGCGTGAGTCTCGTCATCGGTATCGGCATCAGCATCGTTCTGGCGCTATTCACGCATCAAATGACGGCCAACCTGAAGAACGACCTCATCGTCCTGATGGCGGTATTCTCGGTCGTCGCAGGCGTGCGTTCCGCGTACGCCTACAAGAAGGCAGACAAGGAACTGATTCAACAATACCGTTCCATACATCGACATTTCCTCGAGGCGCAAAAAGCAATCAGGCTCGCCCGCAGCATCGATGAGAAACGCGAAGTCCTGCGTCTGCTCGGAGAGGCGGCCCTCGCCGAACAAGTCGAGTGGGTATCGATGCAGCGTCAGCGCCCGCTGGAGCACAACCGCATCTGAGGCCAGCGCACCCGGTCCGCGATCCAGGAACCGGACCTACAGTCCGGCAATATGCACCGCATGCCTCGGCTTGTTGACCGGGCCGGGCACGGTGTTGGCGCGCATCTGCCGCAGTTCGGCGCTGTCGTGGAAATCGACGTAGGGCGTCAGGTCGAGATTGTCGGGCACCCTGTCGAGCTTCTCGTCGCCGATCACCTTGATGTACTCCTCCATGAATTCGTTGTAGGCGTCCCACTTGATGCCCTCGGCGCGCACCGCCGCCTGTTCGGCATGCAGCGCGATCTGGTGCGAGGTCAGGTAGTGCATGCCGAGCAGCTGGATCAAGGACTTCTCGACCGCCTCGTGCACGATCAGGAAGCGGTCGGTGTACACGCGCCGGCCGCGGTAGACGAAACTCTTCGGCATGTGCCGGTCGATGAAGATCGTGTGTCCGTCGACGCTGTAGCCGGCAAGGTAGGGAATGTCGTAGCTGCGATCGAGATGCACGCGCGCGACGATGGACTTCATCGCCTGATCCATCATCGTCTTGCCGATCACCCATTCCGGCCAATGCGACTTGGGCTGCTTCTTCGTGTCGGGTGCGAGCGCCTTGTGGAATTCCGGATGCCGTTTGGTGCCGTGCATGACTCCACTCCTCGGTGTCGGTAGGAAATCGCAGCCTAGCGCAGAATTTGTTGGAATTTCCCAATCGCGCGTCGCGACTCAACCGCGGCGTTCGCGGAAGAACGCGCGCAGCATCGTCCCCGCCTCCTCGCCGAGCAGGCCGGCGGAAACGGCGACGCGGTGATTGTGCAGCGACGAAACCAGCGTATCGAAAACGCTGCCGGCGGCACCGGTCTTCGGATCGGCCGCGGCATAGACGACCCGTTCGACGCGCGCATGCACGATCGCGCCGGCGCACATGACGCAGGGTTCAAGCGTCACGTACAGCGTCGATCCCGGCAGGCGATAGTTTCCCTCGCGCGCGCCCGCGTCGCGCAGCGCGACGATTTCCGCGTGCGCAGTCGCATCATTGCCGCTGATGCTGCGGTTCCAGCCTTCGCCGATGACGACACCGCTGCGCACGAGCACGGCACCGACAGGCACCTCAGCGTGCGCGTCGCGCGCATGCGCGGCGAGCTCGAGCGCGCGGCGCATGAATGCGACATCGTCCGGATCGAATGGCGCGAGCGGCAGCGGCGGGGAATCGGAAGGCATGCCGCGATTCTAGCAGTCGCCCGCGTGCGGTTTGATCGCCTTTGCCCGTAGCGATGCGATACTTCGCCATTGCATATCGGAGGTTGCATGACCGCTTCGAACAAGAACTTCGCCAGCGACAACGTCGTCGGCGCATCAATCGGAATCCTCACGGCCATCGCCGCGGCCAATGGCGGCGCGCAGCCTTCCTACGGAGCGGACGACTGGTCGCAACGCGTCGAGCGCAGGCTGCGCGAGGTCTTCGAGACGGATCTCGATGTGCTTCTCGTCGCGACAGGTTCGGCTGCAAACGCGCTGTCGCTTGCGGCGCTTGCGCCCCCCTGGGGTGGCGTGCTCTGCCATGAGGAAAGCCACATCAACAACGACGAATGCGGCGCCCCGGAGTTCTACAGCGGCGGCAGGCTGCTCACCCTCGCCGGGGCGGGGGCGAAACTCGATCCGACCCAACTGCGCACGCACTCGCTCGCCAAGATCGGCGACGTGCATTGCACCCAGCCGACCTGCGTCAGCCTCTCGCAGGTGACCGAGCTCGGCAGCGTCTATTCTCTGGACGAACTGCGCACCATCGGCGCTGTGTGCCGCGAGCGCAAGTTCCGCCTGCACATGGACGGCGCGCGCTTCGCCAACGCGCTCGCCGCGCTCGGCTGCACGCCGGCGGAGATGACCTGGAAAGCCGGCGTCGACGTGCTTTCCTTCGGTGCGACGAAGAACGGCGCGCTGGCCGCCGAGGCGATCGTCGTCTTCGACCGCAGCCTCACCCAAGAGCTGGCCTATCGCCGCAAGCGCGGCGGCCATCTGCTGTCGAAGATGCGCCTGGTGGCGGCGCAAATGGACGCCTATCTCGCCGAGGATCTGTGGCTGCGCAACGCACGGCACGCCAATGCGATGGCCCAGCGCCTTGCCGGGGGCCTACGCGGCGTGACGGGAGTCAGCGTCCACGAGGGCGGCGACGCCAACATCCTGTTCTGCACCCTGCCGCAGCGGATCAGCGATGGATTGCACGCGCAAGGATTCCATTTCTACGGCGATCGCTGGGGCCCGGGCGTGGTCCGCCTCGTGACCTCGTTCGCGACGCAAGCGGCCGATGTAGATGCGCTCATCGCTGCCGCGCAGCGCCTCGGTTCGAGTTGAAGCGTGCCTTCTCCCGTCGGGGGGGGAAGATCAAAACCCTTCGAGCACGATCTTGCCGCGCGCGGCGCCACTTTCGAGCAACGCGTGCGCGCGCCTGAGGTTGGCCGCGTTGATCGTGCCGAAGTGCTCGGCAACGGTGGAGCGGATCACGCCGCGATCGACGAGTTGGGCGACGCGATGCAGGATCTCGCCCTGCCGCGCAAGCTGCGGCGTGCGGAAAGTCGAGCGCGTGAACATCGACTCCCAGTGCAGCGACAGTGACTTGCGCTTGAACGCGAGCACGTCGAGCGACTTCGGGTCGTCGATCAGCGCGAACTGGCCTTCGGCTTCGAGCAGGTCGGGCATCTGCGCCAGATAGTCGTCGGTGTGGGTGATGCCGATCGCCGCACTGATCTGCGCTATGCCGATCGCCTTCAATCCCTCCGCCAGCGGCTTGGCGTGATCGATCACGTAATGCGCGCCGAGCTCGCGTACCCAGTCGCGCGTCGCTTCGCGCGAGGCCGTGCCGATAATGGTCCAGCCGGTCAGCTTGCTTGCGAACTGCACGAGAATCGAGCCGACACCGCCGCCCGCGCCGATCACGAGCAACATGTTGTCGCGCATCGGATCGGCGCTCTGCACCTTGAGCCGGTCGAACAGCAGTTCCCAGGCGGTGACCGATGTCAGTGGCAGCGCGGCGGCTGCGGCATAGTCGAGGCTGGCAGGCATCGGCCCGACGATGCGTTCGTCGACGAGCTGCAATTCGCTGTTGCTGCCGGCGCGGGTCACGTCGCCCGCGTACCAGACCTTGTCACCCGGCTTGAACTTGCTCGTCTTCGCGCCGGCTGCGCGTACGATGCCAGCCGCATCCCAGCCGAGGACGCGTGGCTGACCGTCGGTCGAGGACGCGCGCATGCGCACCTTGGTGTCGACCGGATTGACCGAGACGGCCTTGACCTCGATCAGCAGGTCGAAGTCGCCGGGCACCGGCTCGACCATGTCCAGATCGAGCAGCGAATCGGCATGATCGACCGGAAGTGACTGGAAATAACCTATAATTTTCATTTTGTTACCAAGTATTCCTCATTCAATCGCCAATCAAAAGCGTACGCGACGGCATATGCAAATTCCCGTGGATTGTTGGATACCGCAAGCTTAGTCTACGACGATCGCATCAGCGATTTTTCAGCACGACGCCCTGACGATGCTCGATCCGCAATCCCACAGCGCCATGTACACCCTCTGCGGCCTGCTCGTCGGCCTGCTCGTGGGTTTCACCGGTGTCGGCGGCGGCTCGTTGATGACACCGCTGCTGGTGCTTGCCTTCGGTTTCAACCCGGCCACGGCGGTGGGCACGGACCTGCTTCACGCCGCGATCAGCAAGGCCTGCGGCACCGTCGTCCACGGCCGCAACGCGACGGTCGACTGGCGCATCGTCGCGCGCCTGGCCACCGGTTCGATTCCGGCAACTATCGCGACGATCCTGCTGCTGCGCTATCTGGATCTCGGTGGCCACGGCAGCGGCCGCCTCATCGCGGTCATGCTCGGCATGGCGCTCATCGCCACCGCCACCAGCCTGCTTTTCCGCGGCCGCATCCTCGACGCGTTCGCGCGCTCCGCCGAGCGCCTGAGCGCGACGCAGGTTCACCACCTCACGATCGCGCTCGGCCTGCTGCTCGGCGTGCTCGTGTCGCTCACCTCGGTGGGTGCCGGCGCCCTCGGCATGGTCGCGCTGCTGTCGCTCTATCCGAAAGCGTCGTCCGCGCGCCTGGTCGGTACGGATATTGCCCATGCGGTACCGTTGACGCTGGTGGCGGGCCTCGGCCACTGGTATCTCGGCAGCGTCGACTGGACGCTGCTCGTGTCTCTGTTGTTGGGCTCACTGCCCGGCATCGTCATCGGCAGCCAACTGACCGGCTATGTGCCGGATCGCATCTTGCGGCCCATCCTCGGAACCGCGCTCGTGGCCGTGGGCGCGCGCCTGATCGTCTAGCCCGTGGCGATCGCATCGGTGGTTCACTCCCACTCGATCGTCGCGGGTGGCTTGCCGCTGATATCATAAACTACGCGAGATATACCGCGTAATTCATTGATAATTCTGTTGGAAACCTTGCCAAGAAAGTCGTATGGCAGATGCGCCCAATGCGCAGTCATGAAGTCGATCGTCTCGACCGCTCGCAAGGACACCACCCACTCGTAAGCACGTGCATCACCAACGACGCCGACGGATTTCACCGGCAGGAACACCACAAAGGCCTGGCTGACCTGATCGTAGAGATCGGCACGGCGCAATTCCTCGATGAAGATCGCATCCGCGCGCTGCAGCAGTTCGACGTATTCCGCTTTGACTTCGCCGAGCACACGCACGCCCAGACCCGGACCGGGGAACGGATGCCGGTAAACCATCTCGCGCGGCAGACCAAGTTCGACGCCGAGACGACGCACTTCATCCTTGAATAGCTCGCGTAGCGGCTCGACCAGGCCAAGCTGCATGTCCTCAGGCAGGCCACCGACGTTGTGGTGGCTTTTGATGACGTGCGCCTTGCCGGTCTTGCTGCCGGCCGACTCGATCACGTCGGGATAGATCGTGCCCTGTGCCAGCCAACGCGCCTTGGTCAATTTCTTCGACTCTTCATCGAAAATTTCGATGAAGAGTCGACCGATCACCTTTCGCTTCTGCTCGGGGTCGGCGACGTCCGCAAGTGCCTTGAAATAGCGATCCGCCGCATTGACGCGGATCACCTTGACGCCCATATGCTCGGCGAACATCGCCATCACCTGATCGCCTTCCTGCCAGCGCAGCAGACCGGTGTCGACGAACACGCAAGTCAGCTGCTTGCCGATCGCGCGATGCAGCAGCGCGGCGACGACAGACGAATCGACGCCGCCCGACAAGCCGAGGATCACCTCGTCGCTGCCGACCTGTGCGCGCACGCGCGCGATCTGGTCCTCGATGATGTTCGCCGCGGTCCACAGCGCCGCGCAGCCGCAGATATCGACGACGAAGCGACGCAGCAGCGCCATGCCCTGCTTGGTGTGAGTGACCTCGGGATGGAACTGCACGCCGTACCAGCGCCTGGCCTCGTTCGCCATCGCCGCGACCGGGATGCGATCGGTGACCGCCGTGACCGCGAAACCGGGGGGCGCTTTGGCGACATGGTCGCCGTGGCTCATCCACACATCGAGTTTTTTCGCGCCGGCATGGTCGCTCAGGCCGTCGAGCAGCACATCCTTCGCGACTACATCGACCTGCGCATGACCGAATTCGCGCGCATCGGCTGCCTCGGTCATGCCACCGAGTTGCGCCGCGAGCGTCTGCATGCCGTAGCAGATGCCGAGTATCGGGAGACCCGCATCGAACACCTGCTGCGGCGCCTTCGGCGCGCCTTCGAGCGTAGTCGATTCGGGGCCGCCGGAAAGGATGATGCCCTTGGCACCGAACCCGGCGATCTCGGCCGGATCGTGGTCCCAGGCCCAGATCTCACAGTAGACGCCGATCTCGCGGATGCGCCGCGCGATCAGCTGCGTGTATTGCGCGCCGAAATCGAGGATGAGGATTTTGTCGGTGTGGATGTTTTGCATGCTTCGCTCCCCTCGCCCGCCGGGAGAGGGGCCGGGGGGTGAGGGTCCGGGTTTCACACAGCCTCTCACGATGAAGATTCCTTCTCCCGACGGAGAAGGGCAAATCAATCCATCCGGTAATTCGGCGCTTCCTTGGTGATCGCCACGTCGTGCACATGCGACTCGCGCACACCCGCGCTGGTGATGCGCACGAACTGCGGCTTGGCGCGCATCTCGTCAACGGTGGCGCAGCCGACATAGCCCATCGCCGAACGCAGGCCGCCCGACAACTGGTGGATGATCGAGCGCAGCGGGCCGCGGTATGGCACGCGGCCTTCGATGCCTTCGGGCACGAGCTTGTCCGGGTCGGCCTCGTCCTGGAAGTAGCGGTCCTTGGAGCCTTTCTGCATCGCGCCGAGAGATCCCATTCCACGATAAGATTTGTAGCTACGCCCTTGATAAAGCTCGACTTCTCCGGGCGCTTCCTCGGTGCCCGCGAACATGCCGCCGATCATCACGCAATTCGCGCCCGCAGTCAGCGCCTTGGCGATGTCGCCCGAATAGCGGATACCGCCGTCGGCGATCAGGCAGGCGCCGCTGTCCTTGATCGCTTCGGCGACCATCGATACTGCGGAGATCTGCGGCACGCCGACGCCGGCAACGACGCGCGTCGTGCAGATCGAGCCCGGACCGACGCCGACCTTGACCGCATCCGCGCCGGCATCGACCAGTGCCCTGGCCGCATCACCGGTGACGATGTTGCCGCCGATGACCTGCATCTGCGGGAAATTCCTCTTGACCCACTGAACGCGGTCGAGCACGCCCTGCGAATGGCCGTGCGCGGTGTCGACGATGATGACGTCGACGCCCGCATCGACGAGTGCGCCGACGCGCTCCTCGGTGTCGCCGCCGGTACCAACCGCCGCGCCGACGCGCAGGCGCTCGTGCCGGTCCTTGGCCGCGTTCGGGTTGTCGTGGGCCTTCTGGATGTCCTTGACCGTGATCAGGCCGCGCAGCTCGAAGCCGCCGTTGACCACGAGCACCTTCTCGATGCGGTGCCTGTGCAGCAGGCGCAGCACTTCGTCCTCGCTCGCGCCTTCGTTGACGGTGACGAGCTTGTCCTGCTTGGTCATGATGTTCCTGACCGGGTCGTCGAGTTCCTTCTCGAAGCGCAGGTCGCGGCTGGTGACGATGCCGGCCAGCTTGCCGCCGTCGACCACGGGCACGCCGGAAATGTTGTTCGCGCGGACCAGATTGAGCACGTCGCGGATCGAGGTGGTCGGCGTCACCGTGATCGGATCGCGGATCACACCGGCCTCGAACTTCTTCACCAGGCGCACTTCGGCGGCCTGCTGTTCGATCGCCATGTTCTTGTGGATGATGCCGATGCCGCCGCATTGCGCCATCGTGATCGCGAGTCGCGCTTCGGTCACGGTGTCCATCGCGGCCGAGAGGATCGGGATGTTGAGCTGGATGTTTTTCGTCAGGCGCGTGGCCAGGGAAACGTCGCGCGGCAATACGTTCGAGTAGGCGGGAACGAGCGAGACGTCGTCGAAGGTCAAAGCTTCGGTAAGGATGCGCATGGGTACGGGGGAAGCCCAAGCCGGTAAACCCGTTATTATACTGATTTACCCGCGACCTCGCATGTCCATTATTCGCCCCACCGCCAGCACCGCGTCGCGACGCAAAGGCCTGATCGGCGCGGCTCTGCTCGTGGTTTTCATGCTGGTCGTCGCCGGCATGCGCGGCCTCGCCCTCGCCGGTATCGCCACCGGGCTGACCGACTGCCCGTGGTGCATGGGCGCAACCGCGATCCAGCAGGACGCGGGCATCCTCGCCCTGCTGCTCACGTTCACCGGGTTGTCGCTGCTGAGCGCGCGCTACTGGCTGCAATTGCCCTGGCTGCTGCTCAGCGGCTTGCTGCTGCTCGCCTACGCGTTCGACGCGATCCTGCTCAAGACACTGGTTCAGCACCTGTACTGGCTCGACATCGTCAAGTTCGGCAAGGAGCTTGACGCGATCGGCCGCTTCGGCACCATCCTGCTCGCATCGAATACCGGCAAGCTCATGCTCGTCGGCGTGGTCGCGGGCGTTGCCGTGCTCGTGCTCGCCCTGCTGCCGCGGCCGCGACGGCCGCGCCTCGCCCTCACCTGCTTTGCCGCCGCCGCCCTGTTCTTCCTTGTCGGGCTGTGGAGTCCGATGACGATGAAGTACATCAACTATCCGCTGCTGCAGAATTTCATCGCGGCGAACCTCGCCGACAGCGTCGATCGCCACTATAGCCCAGCCTTCGCCGACGCGTTGCGCAAGGAATACGTGCCGCCCGCGCCAGTCTGCGCAGCGGGCCGCGACCTGCGCCCGAACGTCATCGTCATCGCCGTCGAATCCTTGTCGATGTACCATAGCAAACTGTTCGGCGGCAGCAACGACGACACGCCTCGTCTCGACGCGATCGCTCGCGACAACGCGTATTTTCCCGATTTCATCGCCAACGGCTTCACCACCGACGGCGGGCTCATCGCGATGATTACCGGCAAACCGCCGATCCCGACCCTGGGCCGCTACCAGAGCGCCGAGGCGTTCGCCGGGTTCGAGAGCCCGCACGGCGCGCTGCCGGAGATCGTGCATGCCCACGGCTACACTGCCCACTTTTTCACCACCGGCGATCTCGGTTTTCTCGACAAGTCCGCATGGCTCAAGGGCCTCGGCTTCGACTCCTGGGAGGGCGCCGAGCAGCCGTTCTACAATGGCTGGAAGCGCCGTCATTTCAACGCCGCCGAGGACAAGGCGCTGTATCAGCGCTTCCTGCAGTGGCTCGACGCGCGCAAGAACGACACGACGCCGTGGCTGGCCGTCCTGCTCACTGTGTCGACGCACCCGCCGTTCGTCAATCCGGAAAACGAGAGCCTCGACGAAACCGGTGCGTTCCGTTACGCCGACAAGCAGATCGGCATGCTCTACGACGAACTCACCAAGCGCGATTTCTTCCGCGACGGCGTGCTGATGATTTCCGGCGATCACCGCAGCATGACGCCGTTGTCGGCAACCGAACTCGCGCGTTTCGGCGACAGCGCGCTCGCGCGCACGCCATTCGTGGTCGCCACGCAGTTGCCGATGGTACGCGGCGCCGTCGAGAGCACGTTCCAGCAGGCGGACATCGCGCCGTCGATCGCCGAGTTGCTCGGCGGCCGCGCCTGCCGCGAGCCCGATCAGGGCACTTTCCTGAGCTTGCCGCCGCAACCTGCGCAGTACATCGCTCACGCACGCGGCGACCGCCGCAACCAGGTCGACATCTACTTCGATGGCAAGCAGGCGGACCTCGTACTCGCCGGCGACCAGTCGAACTGGATCGGGCCGAAGCCGGACAACTGGAAGCAGATCATGGACGGCATCGCGCTCGACCGCATCGATCGCGGCAGTGCGGACGAAAACTTTCTCGACCTGATGATCAATGCGCGAGCGCCGAAGCCTCGCGAATCTTCGTCATCGACGAAGTAGCGAAGCCCCAAAGAACGTTACCACGGATTACGTGGACAAGAACCGACAATCGCGGATAGAACAAATATTGAACTGTGTTATCCGCGATCTTTGCTTTTATCCGCGTAATCCGTGGCAAAGGTCTCGATCTCACCGTACCAGCGCCAGCGACAGCTCGGGCCAATAGGTCACGACCAGCACGCACAATATCAGCAGCGCATAGAACGGCAGGCAGGCACGGATGATCGACAGCGCGGGCCGGTTGAATCTCGCGGCGGCTATGAAGATGTTCATGCCGGCCGGCGGCAGAAAGATGCCGATCTGCAGGTTGGCGAGGAAGATGATGCCGAGGTGTATCGGATCGACACCGTAGTGGATCGCGATCGGCAGCACCAGCGGCACGAGGATGATGATCGCCGGAAATCCTTCGAGCAGCATGCCGAACACGAGCAGGAACGCGTTGAGCACGAGCAGGAATCCGAGTTTGCTGGTGATGCCGGCCTGCAACCAGGAAAACAGCTGCTCGGGCACGTCGGCGTCGATCAGCCAGTTGGTCAATGCCAGCGAAAAGCCCAGCACGATCAGGATCGCGCCGACCAGCAGCATCGCTTCGCGGATCACGCGCGGCAATGCGACGAGCTTGATCTCGCGGCGGATCAGCACGGTGACGATGAGCACGTACAAAGCCGTCGCCGCCGCGGCCTCGGACGGCGCGAGCTTGCCCGAGAACACGCCAGCGAGCACGAGCACGGGCAGCGGCAGTTCCCAGCCCGCGTCCTTGACTGCGGCCCACAGCTCTCCAGGCGGCGACTTTGGCGGGCGCGGCAAGCCGCGCGCCTGCCAGGCGCTGTACAACGCCAGCACCGTGATCATCAGCAAGGTCGGCAACAGGCCGGCCTTGAACAATGCATCGATTGCCACCGGCGGCGTGGTGTGGAATTGTTGCGCGACCACACCGTAGAGGATCAACGGCATCGACGGCACCAACAACAGGCCGAGGCTGCCCGATGCGGTGAGCAAACCGAGCGAAAAGCGCTCGCCGTATTGCGCTTGGCGCAGCGCCGGATAGAGCACGGCGCCGAGCGCGACGAGGGTGACGCCGGTGGCTCCGGTAAATGCAGTGAAGAACGCGCAGGCGCAGATCGACACGATCGCGAGACCGCCCGGCAACCAGCCGACGAGAGCATTGGAAAGACGCACGAGCCGGCGCGGCGCCTGGCTTTCCGCCAGCAGGTAGCCGGCAAGCGTAAACAGCGGAATCGCGATCAATGCCGGCATGTCGGCGAGGCGGTAGAACTCGATCGCGACCGTCGTGCCCGGCTGCCCCGATGCGCCGAAACCGAGCAACGCGATGGCCGCGATCAGCACGAACAGGGGCGCGCCGAGCGCAGCAAGAACGGCCAGCAGGCCGGCGATCAGCCAGATCATCGCGCCTGTCCTTCGTCACTCGCGCTGCGGCGTCCTGTATCGCCCAGCGATTCCGGTGCAGACAATCCGGCGATGTGCGCCGGTGCCGCGAACGCGCGCAGCACGAAGCGCAACGCCATCAAGCCGAAACCGATCGGCAGGATGCTTTCCAGCATCCAGTTCGGCACGCCGAAATCCGAGTTTGCGCCGCCGTCGAGGTCGACGCTGACCAGCCCCCAGCCATACCACGCCAGCGCCGCGCAGATCGCGGCCGCGAACAGCAGCGTCAGCGCGCGTGCCGCACGTTGCGCGCCGGACGGCAGGAATCGTTGCAGCACATCGACTGCAATGTGTTTGTCATCGCGCACCGCGGCGAGCGCGCCAAGCATAGCTGTCCACACAACCAGAGTGCGCAGGAACGGGTCGGCCCAGAGAAATCCGCCACCAAACGCGTTGCGCATGAAGATCTGCGTGCCGGCCAAGGCAACGAGGACGAGTACCAGGACGGTGAGGATGCCGTTCTCGATACGGTGGAGCCAGGTCAAGGTTTTTTTTGCTGTGGACACTTCCATGCTCGTCGTGCCGGCAGGGATTGCCGGCACCCGGACTTCAGGGACGACAAGGTTGGCGATACTCTGGCATCCATGCGGGCTGGACCCCGGCGATCCATGCCGGGGGGGCGCATCGACATTCCGCTCACGCTCTGCGCGCTCGCGGGCCGATGCGCTATTTGCGCGCTTCGTCGAGCGCCTTGTTCACGGCTGCGGCGAGTTCCGGCGAAATGCCGTCCGCACCGGTCAAATTCTTGCGCGCATCCACGCCTATCGCGTCCCACTGTTTGCGTTCGTCGGCACTCTGCGGCGTGATCGCCACGCCATGCCCTTGCAATGCCGTCCGCGCCTGCGCATTGTCCGCACGTGCGCCCTTCTCGATGCGCGCGAATGCGGCACCAATTTCGTCGTCGAGCACCTTCCGGTCCTCGGCGCCGAGCGCATCGTACGCTTTCTTGTCGATCGCGAGGTAACCCATCACGTACATCAGCGGCAGATCGAGCATGTGCTTGACCTTGGTGTGCCACTGGAAAGCGATCGCGCCCGCGGTCGTGCTCGCGGCTGCGTCGATCAGACCGGTCTGCAGGCTGGTGTAGACGTCGGCAATCGGCAACGGGATCGGTGTGACGCCGGCCGCCTTGAACGCGATCTCGGCGACGTGGTCGCCCTGCGGCACCCACACCTTCGCCGCCTTGAGCGTCTCCTTGTCGTGGATGTCGTTGACGCTGAACAGGTAGGCGAAACCACCGCCGGCGATGCCGGGAACGACGAAGCCGGCCTTCTCGAAGCTTGACTTGAGCAGCGGGTCGACCTTGGCGCGCACCTTGTCCACTTCGTCCTCGCTGCGGAACTGGAACGGCTGGCTGTAGGCGTTCGCGTCCGGCGTGATCGATGCGGCTTCGCCGCCGGTGAACGCCGCGCCCTGCAGTTGGCCGATCTTGATCTTGCGCAGCACGGTCGCGTTGTCGCCCATCACCCCGCCCGGGTAGAACTTGATCTCGACACGGTCGGCGGTCTTCGTTTTCACCGCCTCGGCCGCGGCGCGCATTTCCTTCATCCACGCCGTGCCGTCGGGAGCGATCGTGGCGATCTTGATCGGGGCGGCATGGGCGCCGAGCGCGGCCAGTGCGAGCGCCAACCCATAAATATACTTTTTCATTTTTTCACCTCCTGCATGAAAAGCCTGTTGCCACGGATTGCGCGGCTGAATATGGACGGAGCGGTTTTTTTTGTGTCTTGATCCGTGATATCCGCGCGATCCGCGGCGAAGTCGCTCTTCGAAATCCATCAAAAGAAGTCCTTGCCCGATGCAAGCAACGCCTTCGCCTTCTTCTTCGCCAGCGTGTTGATCAAGGTCAGGCGCGGCGCCACCGGGTCGGCTGCAAGCACCTCGTTGAGCAGCTTGTCGTGCAGCGCCTGATCGAACACGAGGCGCGCATAGAATTGCGCGTAGAGCACGCGCACCATCTGGTTTTTCCCGCCCGACAGTTCCAGCGCCTTGTCGAACCACTTCCTGCCTTCGTCGGGCTTGCCGCCGAGCGAGGCGGGCCGGATCGAATTGACCACGCCGAGATAAAGCGCCGCGCCGCCATCGTCATGGTGCGGATCGATTTCGTCACAGCGCAACAACATCGCCTGCAGCTTCGGCAGGTCGGCAATCGCGTTCCAGTCGCCGGCATTGACCTCGGTGCGCCCGGCCCAGGCCGCTGCGAAACCGTACAGTGTCACGATGTCGTTGGCGTCGGCTTGCCCGAGCGCCGTCGCGAACAGGTCGTAAGGCGCGTCCAGCGCGTCGCATAACGGCTTTTCGCGCAGGCACAGCGCGCGCCGCGCGTAGCCGTAGGCGCGACTCGCCAGGCGCCGGGCGCGTTCGTTGTCGTCGACGAACGCGCCGGCATAGGCACCGTATAGCTTCGCGCCGGCCAGCAGCGAGTCGACATCGGCGGGATTGGCCTCGATGCGGCTGTCGATCAGCAGCAGGTACGACGGCAGGCCGTCGCGCACGATCCCGGGATCGTCCTGATCGAGTACCGCCATGGTCAGCGAGTCGCCGAATTCCCTTGTCGCCTTCTGCACCACGCTGCCACAGGCCGCAGCCAGGCAGGCGCACAGGAGCAACACGAAACGAAGGCGTGGGAGCGAATTGCGCATGTTTCGCGAAAAGAAAGGATTGCAGGAATTTTAACGCAGTCGCCGGCTGAAGACGCGGGCGAGCCCGCCCGCGTCAGGCGCGATTCAGTTGCCCGCATCGGCCGCGCGCGCGGCCTCGAGCGTGTTCTGCATCAGCGTCGCGACGGTCATCGGCCCGACCCCGCCAGGCACCGGGGTGATCCAGGACGCACGCTTGGCGGCAGCCGTGAATTCGACATCGCCGACGAGGCGGCCGTCCTCAAGGCGGTTGATGCCGACATCGATCACGATCGCGCCCGGCTTGATCCACTCTCCCTTGACAAGCCCTGGCCGGCCGACCGCGACGGCGACGATGTCGGCAGCGGCGATCACCGCCGGCAGGTCGCGCGTGAACTTGTGGCAGGTCGTTGTCGTGCAGCCGGCCAGCAGCAGCTCCAGCGCAAGCGGACGACCGACATGGTTCGACACGCCGACGACGACCGCGTCCCGGCCGCGCACCGGCCGGTCGGTGTTCGCCAGCAGGGTCATCACACCCTTCGACGTGCACGGGCGCAGGCCGCGCTGGCGCAGCGCGAGCCGGCCGATGTTTTCCGGATGGAAGCCGTCGACGTCCTTGCGCGGGTCGATGCGGTTGACGATGGCGTTTGCGTCGATCTGTGCCGGCAGCGGCAGTTGCACGAGGATGCCGTGCACCTGCGGATCGGCGTTCAAAGCGTCGATCAGCGCGACGAGTTCGGCCTGCGTGGTCGTCGGCGGCAGGTCGAAGTCGCGCGAATGGAAGCCCGCATGCTTGCAGGCGCGGCGTTTGTTGCGCACGTAAACGCTCGATGCCGCATCGTCGCCGACGAGGACGACCGCGATGCCCGGTACACCCAGACCCTGCGCACGGCGCTGCTCGACCTCGGCGCGCAGGTCATCGAGCAGCCGGTCGGCGATGCGTTTGCCGTCAAGTATCTTCGCGCTCATGGGCTGTCTGCGGGCTCCTCAAAGACAGGCATTATCCCAGTTTGTCCGAGCGCGGCTCAATCGCGCTACTATTCCGCCGTCGTCCGGAAGCAACCTCATGCCAGCCAAACAAATCGAACTCGAGGCCGCGGCGTTCCGTCGCCTGCTCCAGCACCTCAACGGGCGCCGCGCTGACGTGCAGAACATCGAACTGATGACGCTTGCCGGATTCTGCCGCAACTGCCTGGCCGATTGGTACCGCGAGGCTGCAGCGGCGCGAGGCATGGAAATCAGCAAAGACGCCGCGCGCGAGCACATCTACGGCGAGCCGTTCGAGCAATGGAAGGCCAGGCACCAGAAACCGGCAACCGTCGAACAACTCGCGGCTTTCGAGCGCGCGCAACACGAGACCCACTGACATGCAAGACATCGACGCAGGCATGCTCCCGTCCGAACGCGAGAGCAATGGCATCTCGATCCGCAAATACCAGCCCGGCGAAGAAGCCGGCATCGTCGAGGCCGTGCAGGAATCCGTGGCGACAGTCGGCGCCTGGCTGGATTGGTGCGGCAAAGGCTACGGCGTCGCCGAAGCACGGGCCTGGATCGCACATGCCACAGCAAACTGGGACAAGGCTGAGATGTTCGCGTTCGCCGTCGTCGATGCGACCAGCGGCGACTACCTCGGCGGCGTCGGCCTCAGCCGCATCGACCAGGCGAACCACTCCGCCAACCTCGGCTACTGGATCCGCCAGTCTTACCAGGGGCGCGGTGTAGGCACGCAGGCGGCACGCCTTGCCGTGGGCTATGCGTTCGAGCTGCTGAAGCTGACCCGCATCGAAGTCGTCTGCGCGGCGATGAACCGGCCCAGCCGCCGCGTCGCGGAAAAAACCGGCGCGCGTTTCGAAGGGCTGAAGAGTGGCCGGCTCAGCGTGCACGGCCGGGCGCTCGATGCGGCGGTATACACGATCACGGCGCCGGCAGCACGACGTACGATTGCTTGATTCGCGCCCAGCTTTTTGCTCAACCCGCGCCGCAAACCTGTACGATGTCTTCGTAGCCGCTGAACGTCGTGTGCCCGCCGCATCCCGGGCACTGCGGGTCGCGCGGCAGACGCAACTCGCGGAACGTCGCGCCGAGCGCGTCGTAGCACAGCAGGCGGCCGACCAGCGGTGCGCCGATACCGAGCACGAGCTTGATCGCTTCGGTGGCCTGCAGCAGGCCGATCGTGCCCGGCAGCACGCCGAGTACGCCGGCCTCGGCGCAGTTCGGTGCGTCCGTGGCCGCAGGCGGCTCCGGGAACAGGCAGCGATAGCACGGCGATTGCGCGTCGCGCGCATCGAACACGCTGACCTGCCCGGTGAAGCGATGCACCGCGCCGTAGATCAGCGGAATTTTCAGCTGCCGGCAGGCTGCGTTGAGCAGGTAGCGCGTCGGGAAATTGTCGGCGCCGTCGATGACCACGTCGTGATCGCGGATCAGTTCCTCTACGTTGGCCGCGGCAAGCCGCGCGGGCAGCGGGCGCAACTCGACCGTCGGATTGAGCGCGGCCAGCGCGATGCGCGCCGACTCCGTCTTCGCCATGCCGACACGCGCATCGGTGTGCAGGATCTGGCGCTGCAGGTTCGATTTGTCGACTACATCGTCGTCGATCAGGGTCAAGCGTCCGATTCCGGCCGCGGCGAGATACAAGGCCGCCGGCGAGCCGAGACCGCCGGCGCCGATCAGCGCGATGCGCGCGCGCGCGAGGCGGCCCTGCCCCGCCGCGCCGACTTCGGGCAGCAGCAGATGGCGCGAATAACGTTCGAGCGCGTCGGCGCCGAATCCGCCCGCGGCCAGCGGCAGCCCTTCGGCATTCCAGCGCAGGAACCCGCCAGCCACCGAAGCGAGACGGGTATAGCCGAGGGCGTGCAGCGACTGCGCCGCGCGCAGCGAGCGCTTGCCGCTCGCGCAGATCGTCAGGATCTCGCGCCCGCGATCGGTTTCGATTTCCGCGATGCGTGCGACGACCTCGCCCAACGCAATGCCAACCGCGCCGGCCGGCATGCCGCCTGCGCGCTCATCGTCTTCGCGCACGTCGATCAGCAGCACGCCACTGGCCTGCCGCGCCGCCGCCTCACGCGGCGTGATTTCTTCGACTTGCGGTGTTGGCGTGCCCATGAAATCCATGTGCGCATTGTAGCGCCGGCATCAAGAGCATTTTCACCACGCACTACGCGGATCGACACGGATCCGAGCGCCTCGATGTAAGCGCCCTGTCCGTGTTCATCCGTGGCAAGGCAAGCTCTTCAGCTCACACCGGACAACGCCAGCACCTCGACGACGGTCCCGTCGGAGTAGTCCTGCGCTGCCTCCGGCAACACGATCAAGGCGTCGGCTTCGGCGACACCGCGCAGTTGCCCCGAGCCTTGTTTGCGCAACGGCGTGGCGTGCAGCACTCCGGACTCGTCGCAGGCCAACGCGGCGCGCAGAAATTCCACGCGCGGGTGCGTCTTGCGCACGGCCTGGGTGAGGCGCGCACGCAGCGTCTTGCCGCGTGTTCGACAACGCGTCATCGCATCCAGGGCCGGGCGGACGAGGGCAAGAAAGGTCGCGACCCCCGAGACCGGATTGCCCGGCAGCGAGAACACCAGTGCCCGGCCGATGCCGCCGAACAGGAACGGCATCCCGGGCTTGATCCTCACTTTCCACAAATGCACCTGGCCGACTTCGGCGAGCAGACGCGGCAGATAGTCGGCCTCACCGGCGGAAACGCCGCCGCTCGATACCACAATATCGGCATCGCCGGCCGCGCGAGTCAGCGCATCGCGCAACGCGGGCGGGTCGTCGCGCAGGCGTTCGTGGCGCAGCAGTTCGACGCCATGTTGTTCGAGCAACGCGCCGAGGCTGTAGCGGTTGGAATCGTGAATCCGGCCGAAGCCCAGCGGCTTTCCCGGTGGCACGAGCTCATCGCCCGTGGTCAGCAACACCGCGCGCAGCCTGCGCATCACCACGACATGCGCATGGCCGAACGAGGCGATCACGCCCAGCCGCGCGGGCGTCAACAGCATGCCTGCGCCCAACGCACGATCGCCGGCGTGGTAGTCCTCGCCGGCCGCGCGCACGTTCGCCCCCGGTTGCGTTCCGGGCGCGATGACGATGTCTGCGCCGTCGACACGCGTGTCTTCCTTCATCGCGACGGTATCCGCACCCCGCGGCAGCGGCGCGCCGGTGGTGATGCGCACGCATGTCGCTGGCTCGACGCGCGGCACCTCGTCGCCACCGGCGAGGATGGAGCCGATCAGACGCAGGCGTGTTGCCGTCCGCGCATCGAGATCGGCGCCGCGCAGTGCGTAGCCGTCCATAGCGGAGTTGACGAAACCGGGCACGTCGAACGGTGCGATGATGTCCTCGGCCAGCACGCGCCCCAACGCCGACTCGATCGCGATCGAGTCGGTTCCGGCGACGTGATCCGCGGCGACGGCGACGATGCGCGCCTGTGCCTCGGCAAGGCTCAGACCGACCGGAAATGCGCGCGCGTCAGCGTGCATGGCGACTTTCCCATTCGCGGAATTCCCCCAGTGTATTGAGATTCGCGAACGACTGCGCCCGGTCGGAAAAATCCGCTTCGATCGCATCGACCGCGTCCTGCCACTGCCACACCGGCAAGTCGGCCTGCAACGCCTGTGCGGCTTCTTGTGCCAGGTGGCTGCGATACAACGCGAACAAGGGTTGCCGGCGAACACCATCGTGGGCGACGACGGCGTCCGCACCCGTCACGATTGCGGTCGCGTGCAAACGCGCGGCGAGGTCGAACGCGAGATTGGGCGCATCAACCGGCACGGTCAACAGCCACGGCGCCGGACTGTGCGCGAGCGAGTTGGCGATACCGGCCAGCGGGCCGTGGCAACCCTGCCCGGTGTCGGCCAGCACACGACCGAAGCGCGCGTATTCATCGGTATTGCGGTTGGCGCAGACAAGAATCGAGCAAACTTGCGGCCGCAATGAATCAGCAACGCGCTCGATCAACGGCTTGCCGGCGAGAGGCAACAGACCTTTGTCGCTGCCACCGACGCGACGCCCCTCGCCGCCGGCAAGTATCGCGGCGGCAATGTCGGGAACCTGGAACGCTGTCATCGCGGAAGATCCAGAAGCGCCCTCACCCAACCCTCTCCCACGACATCAAACCATCGGCGACGATGGCTTCATTTTCCATTCGAGTCAACGCTTCTTCGCATTCCTGATCATGCGCTGACGCTTGCGCTGCTGACCTTCGGTCAGCACGTTCTTGCGCCCGGCGAATGGGTTGGCGGTTTCCTTGAATACGATGCGGATCGGCGTGCCTTCTAACTTGAAGCGTTTGCGGAAGAAGTTCTCGAGATAGCGCTGATAGCCGTCGGCGATGTGGCGCGTGCGGCTGCCGTGGATCACGATGGTCGGCGGATTGGTGCCGCCCGGATGGGCGAAGCGCAGCTTCGGCGCGTGCCCGCGCACGAGCGGCGGTTGATAGCCTTCGTAGGCTTGCTCCAGCGCCTTGGTCAATTCGGAGGAACCGAATTCACGCGTCGCCGACTTGTGCGCGCGCAGAATCGCGCGCATCAGCTCGGCGAGGCCGGAGCCGTGCAAGCCGGAAATGAAAACGGGTTTGACGAACGGCACGAAGTCGAGACGACGTTCCAGCGAGATGCGGCACTGATCACGTTCGTAGGTCGAAAGCCCGTCCCACTTGTTCGCGGCGACGACGAGCGCACGACCTTCATCCAGTACATGGCCGATCAGGGTTGCGTCCTGCTCGGATACGCCCTCCTTGGCATCGAGCATCAGCACGATGACGTTGGCCGCCGCGATCGACTGCAGGGTCTTGATGACCGAAAACTTCTCGACCGCTTCCTCGACGCGCGCGCGGCGGCGCACTCCGGCGGTATCGATCAGGGTATATTTCTTTCCATCGCGCTCCAGCGGTACGCGGATCGAGTCGCGTGTGGTGCCGGCGATGTCAGAGACGACCACGCGGTCCTCGCCGAGCAGGCGGTTGACCAGCGTGGACTTGCCGACGTTCGGTCGGCCGACGATGGCGACGCGGATGCCTTCGTCGACCGGATCGCCGGCGTCGACCGCGTCGGGATCCGCCGCCGGCAGGCGCGCCTCGATCATCGCCAGCAATTCGGCGACGCCGCGGCTGTGCGCGGACGAAGTCAGCACCGGTTCGGCGAAACCGAACGAGGCGAACTCGCTGCGCGCGTTGCCCTCGTCGATGCCATCGACCTTGTTGATGACGAGCAGCAGCGGCTTGTCGCACTTGCGCAGGCGCTTGAGGATGTTGCGATCCTGCGGCAGCACGCCGTCGCGCGCGTCGACGACGAGGGCGACGGCATCCGCCTCGCCGATCGCCAGTTCGGCCTGGCGCGCGGTTAGCGCGTCGATGCCCTCGTCTTCGCCGGAGAGGCCGCCGGTATCGACGACGACGAACTCATGCGCGCCGAGACGGCAAACACCATAATGACGGTCGCGCGTCAGCCCGGGCAGATCGTGGACCAGCGCATCGCGCGTGCGCGTGAGCACGTTGAACAGCGTGGATTTGCCGACATTGGGCCGGCCGACCAAGGCGACGACGGGAAGCATGTGCAAAGTATCGCTGAATTATGCGGCAGCGACGACTGCGGCGGCGGCTTTGGCCTTCCCCTGGCGAAGGAAGGCCGAAGGCTGCACGCTACTTGCTGCCGCCGCCGACGCGATACGCGGCGATGTCGCCGTAGATCGTCTCGACATAGACCGTGTCGCCGACCACGACCGGCGCGGAGCGGATCGGCGCCTTCGACACGCGCTCGCGCGCCAGCAACTTGCCGTCGTTGATCGACAGCCAGTGCACCCAACCTTCGAGGTCGCCGACGACGACCGCATCACCCTGTACCGACGGCTCGCCGAGCCACCGGTATTTGAGCGCGTCCTGTTTCCATTGCGAGCTGCCGGTACGCAGGTCGAGTGCATAGACGTTGGCATCGGCGTCGGTCAGGTAGACCTGACTCGCCGACAACGCCACGCCACCGTCGCTGCCCACGTCGTGGGTCCATACGGGGCGGCCGGTCTGCGCGCTCAGCGCCGCGGTCTGGCCCCTGTAGCCGGCGGCGTAGACGATGCTGTCGGCGACGGCGATCTGGCCGTCGACGTCCTGCAGGCGGTCGATTTCGGTGCGTCCCTCGCCGGGCGACAGCACCTGCTCCCACAGCAGCGCGCCGTCGCTGGCGCGCAGCGCGATGATCTTGCCGTTGTCCTCACCCGAATAGACCACGCCGTCTACGAACACCGGTGCGCTGTTGCCGCGCAGGCTCAACAGCGGCACCGTGGACCGGTCGTAGACCCACTTGCGCGAGCCGTCAGCGCGATCGAGACCGACGATGTGACCGTCGTTCGTGCGCACGTAGACCATGCCGCCGCCGATCGCGGGCGGCGCGATCACTTCGGAAGTGACCTGCGCGGTCCAGCGTTCGGCACCATCGCCGGCGTTGAATGCCTGTACCGTACCCTCGAGCGTGCCGACGACGACGAGATCGCCATCCACGCTCGGGCCACCGCCCCAGCGCACCGAATTCGATCCACGATGGATCAGGAAACCGCGCCGGCTGCCGAGTTGTTTGCTCCACAGGGTCTTGCCCGTGGCGGCGTCATAGGCCGCGACCACGCCGGTCGTACTGGCCGCATAGAGCTTGCCGTCGGCGTAAGCCGGACGCATCAGCGCGCCGGTCTTCTCGGCACCCTTGCCGATGCGTTCGCTCCACAGTTTCTGCACGCCGATGGTCGGGCTGAAATTCTCCGCCAGTGGCGTCGGCGGCTCGATGTTTTCCTTCTTGGTGTCGTTGAACCAGCCCTTGATCGTGCCGCAGCCGGTCATGGCGACGGCGAGCAGGATCAGGCTTGCACCGCGCAGGCGCGATGCGGTGAAGACGATGCTCATGAGTTCTTCTTCTCCGCTTCGGTCTTCGCCGGCGCAATCGCCGCGGGGGCGGCGCCCAGGTCGGACAGCTTCATTTCGACGAAATCGCGGTTCGGCGCACCAGGTTCGAGCTTGGCCAGCGCCTCGGCGTAGGCGCGGCGTGCATCGTCCTTGCGCCCGAGGGCGGTGAGCGCATCGCCACGCAATTCCGCTGTGGTCGCTTCGAAGCCGTTAGCCGGCAGCTTGTCGATGAAGTCGAGCGCTTCCTGGGCCTTGCCGCGCGCGAGTTGCACACGCGCCAGGTTGATGCCGACGGCGGCCTTGAGCGCGCCGTTGCCGGCCTGCTGCCAGGCCCAGTCGAGCGAGGCCCAGGCGCCTTCCGCATCACCTTTCTGCGTTGCGATCTCGGCCTCGCGCATCGCGGCGAGCACGGCATACGGCGTACTGGCATAGTCGGATTTGAGCTTGGCTGCGATCGCCTTGGCGGCGTCGTAGTCCTTCTTCGTCATGTCGGCGCCAAGTGCGTCGTACTGCACGGCGGCGTCCATGTCGCGGCTGGCGCGGTGGACGCGCCACTGCTGCCAGCCGAACAGCAGAACCAGACCGAGGCCGATGCCGACCACGATCGACAGCCAGTTCTCACGTACCCATTTGCGGACGAGTTCACCCTGTTCGTGTTCGTCCAAGACATCAAATGCCATGCTGCGGATTACCTTTGCGGAAAGTTGCCGTATGCGCCGCGCCGGCCGCATCGGGCCGGGGCTCGCGAGAGCGCGTAGGGTAGCAGGAACGAACGCCCGATGCGCCGTTGCCTGCGGCGCCGTTCAGTGGGCGGTTTGGCAGACGCGCAGATCAGCCGTTGTGCGCTTCGGCCGTGGCCGCCACGATTGTCTTGCCGTCTGCGGCGAGCTTGAAGCGTGCGACGTTGCCGCGATTGTACGGCGCAATGTCCTGTGCGTGGCCGCCGACCTCGACCTTGGCGCCGCTGGCGTTGCCGAGCAGGATCGTCAGCGACTTGTCGGCGGGATATTCCTTGACGGTGCCCGCGGGCAAGGTCGAGTATTCCAGCCGCTTGCCGTCGGCATCGACGATTTCGACCCAGCTCGCGTCGGCCAGGCTCAGGCGCAACTGGCCCTCTGCAGCGGCGACAGCGACCGGCTTCGCTGCATCGGCGACCGTCTGGTTCGGCACCACCGCGAACGACGCCATCAACGGCGCGTCGTGGCTCGCGACGGAAGCCGCAGCCGACGACGAGTCTTGCCCGCCTGCGGTCGGCAGCACGGAGGATGGCGTGATCGGCGCGGCTGCGCCCTCCCCGACCGATACGAGCACGGGCGCCGGCGAGTCGAGCGGAGTCAGGTGCGAGCCGACGCTGCCACCCATGTTCATCGCGAACATCACCAACGGCACGAAGATCACCCCGGTCAACACGAGATAGAGCGCCGATCCGGAATAACGCTCTATCAGATAGCGCGAGTGCGAGATCTGGCCGGTAGCGACCAGTTGCGGTGGCGGCGGCGCCTTGGAACGCACGAATTCTTCCACCACGTCGGCCGGCACGCCGAGCAGACGCGCGTAGTTCGCCAGGTAGCCGCGCAGGTAGACGCCTTGGCCAATACGGTCGTACTCCTCGGCCTCGACCCACTGCACGATATGCAACGGCAGCCGCAACCTGGCAGCGACCTCGGTCTGGCTCCAGCCGCGCGCATCGCGCGCTGCAGCGAGGCGCTGTGCGAGCGATTCGGGAAACAGCGTGGCCTGACCTGGCGTTCCGGCTCGATCCTGTGGCTGTACGTTGACCGTGGCATCGCCAATGGCTGCGGCATCCGCCAGCGATGCGGTTGCGTCCGCGGGTCGCGCAGTGGGCGCGGCTGCCTCTTCGAAAAAAGCCATCTGTTCTATCCCCTGTGGTTCAGTCGCCCCCAAGGCATTGCGGTCGCGAGATAGCTCGACCTTGGGCGCGGGCGCGGATGAATTCTTGTTTGGTTTCATGACTGTCACGAAGACGGCGGTGATTGTAGAGCGCGCGCCTGCTCCGATTCCGGGAACTGGTCGCGCAAACGCTGCGCATAGTCGCGCGCGGCGTCGGCGTGCCCCAACTTCAATTCGATGTCACGGGCCAGCGACAACGCATCCGCACTGGGTTGGCCGACGGCGTCGTAGCGTTGTACGAAAGCACGCGCCTTGAAGAACTCGTTCTTCTTGTACAGCACGTTCGCCAGCTGGAACAAGGCCTGCGCATTATTCGGCTCGAACGCAAGCGCCTTGCGGAAATCCGCTTCGGCGAGATCGAGCGACCCCTGGCCGAGCAGTTCGCAGGTACCGGCGTTCGTATAGGCAGAGGCCTTGGCAGAGTAGAACCCGTCGGCAAAGGCGGCATCGAAATACCTTCGCGCCTCGGCGTACTGGCCAAGCTTGCACAGATACATGCCGTAGTTGTTGTTCTCGGCGCCCGCCTTCGGTGCGAGTTGCACTGCTTCGTGATAGTGCAGCAGCGCCTGCGTGCGATCATCTATCCGATCGTAAAGCGTGGCGAGCAGGGTGTGCGCATCGACGTTCTGCCGATCGTATTTCAGCGCCTTGAGCAGGTTTTCCTGGGCGAGTTCCAACTTGCCCAGCTCCATGTACTTCTGTCCGAGCTGGACAAACGGTCTGGCCCGGTCCGCGGGCGTTTCCCGGGACTTCAGGCTCGACTGCTGGCTCTCCACCACCACCGGGCGGATGCCTTCGCTGTTGCGGCTGCAGGCCGACACGGCGCATACCGTAATGGCTGCCAGCGCGGGCAGCGAAAGCCGTGCGCGCGTGCGCTCAGGCAGCATGCCGTGCCCCTGCCTCGATACGGCGCTGAAATTCCGCACTGCGCCGCGTGCGATCGAGCACCTGCCCTTTCAACTGGCCACAGGCAGCGTCAATGTCGTCGCCGCGCGTGCGACGCACCATGGTCAGCACGTCGGAATCGAGCAGGATCTTCTGGAAGGCTCGGATCGTCGCCTCGTCGGACCGCTCGAAGCGCGTACCGGCAAACGTATTGAACGGAATCAGGTTGACCTTACTCGGCACACGTCGCATCAGCTTGACCAGCTGGCGCGCGTGCTCGGGTTTGTCGTTGACGTCCTTGAGCATCGTGTATTCGAACGTGATCGAGGTACGCGGCTTGCGCGCCGCATAGCGCTGACAGGCCGCGAGCAGTTCGGCGATCGGATATTTCTTGTTGAGCGGCACCAGTTCAGTGCGCAGCTCGTCGTTTGGCGCGTGCAGCGACACCGCGAGCGACACGTCGGCGACTTCACCGAGCCTGTCGATCATCGGCACGAGCCCCGCGGTCGACAGGGTGACGCGCTTGTTGGCGAGCCCCAGACCGAGGTCGTCGCGCATGATGCTCATCGCGCGCACGACATTGTCGAAATTGAGCAGCGGCTCGCCCATGCCCATCATGACGACATTGGTCAGCTTGCGCTGCTGGTGCGGCACGTTGCCGAGATGTTTGGCTGCGGTCCATGCCTGGCCGATGATTTCACTGGTGGCGAGGTTGCGGTTGAAGCCCTGGGTCGCGGTCGAACAGAACTGGCAGTTCAAGCCGCAGCCGACCTGCGAGGACACGCACAGCGTGCCGCGCGTCGCTTCGGGAATGAACACCGCTTCGATGGCATTCCCTCCGTCCATGCCGAGCAGCCACTTGTACGTGGCATCGGCAGCCTGCTTCTCGAACAGCACCTTCGGCGGCGCGATTTCGCACGCCGCCTCGAGCTTGTCGCGCAGCGCCTTGCCGACGTCGCTCATCTGCGCGAAGTCGGTGACGTGGCGGTGGTAGATCCACTTCATCACCTGTTCGGCGCGATACGGCTTCTCGCCGAGCTGCGCGAACAAGTCACGCAACCCCTGGCGGTCGTAGTCGAACAGGTTGAATTTTGTGGAAGTCTCGTTCACGGCAGAGGTTGTTGAGAAGTGCGGCCAAGGGCGGGTGCTGTTCGCCTCTCGCGTTCAAGGACGAACGCAGTTATCTCGTTGCGATCTCCGTGCCGGCAAAGAAATACGCGATTTCCTGTGCCGCCGTTTCCGGCGCGTCGGAACCGTGCACCGCGTTCGCATCAATCGACTGGGCGAAGTCGGCGCGGATCGTGCCCGGCGCGGCTTTCTTCGGATCGGTAGCGCCCATGAGGTCGCGGTTCTTGAGGATCGCGCCTTCGCCTTCGAGCGCCTGGATCATCACCGGGCCCGAGATCATGAACTCGACCAGCGCCTTGAAGAAGGGGCGCTCCTTGTGCACCGCGTAGAAGCCTTCGGCTTCGGCGCGCGAGAGCTGCTTGTACTTGGCGGCGACGATCGTGAGACCAGCCTTTTCGAAGCGGGAATAGATTTCGCCGATCACGTTCTTGGCGACCGCGTCGGGCTTGATGATGGAAAGGGTGCGCTCCAGCGCCATTGCTATTGACTCCGATGTTGTAGTTTGGTGTCCAGTAGTGCGGCAAGCGGTCACTGCCCGCCGTCCGACCGAGGCACAGGCAAGCCCGTAACCGCGGAAAAAAGACCTTCAGATTCTATAGCATTGCGAACGGAATTTTAAGTACCTTGACGGCATCTTGTCGGCTTTTCCGGTGGCCCATCGCTTCGCCCTTGCGGCCGCCGAGTCGCGGATTTGACCCCGGCCAGGCGAGCGCCTAGAATTCAAACGAACGTTTGACGATCGGCGCAGGCGACCCTGCCCGCGCATGGGCAAAACAGGCTTACGCGAGGCTGCGAGCGATGAATCCGGAACTCTTCTCCACCAAGCAACGCATCCTCGACGCCGCCGAGGCCTTGTTCGCCAGCCACGGCTTCGCCGCCGCTTCGTTGCGCCAGGTCACCTCGAACGCGCAGGTCAATCTCGCCGCGGTCAACTATCACTTCGGCTCGAAGGAAAATCTGATCAACGAGGTCCTGCGCCTGCGCCTGGACAAGCTCAACGCCGACCGCACGCAGGCGCTGCAAGCGGCGCTGGCGAAGTCGCCCGCACAACTCGAAGACGTGCTCGGCGCCTGGATCCGCCCGGCGCTCGCCGCATCGGCCAGTGAACGAGGCAGCACCGCCTTCGTGCGTATTCTCGCGCGCACCTACGCGGAACAGAACGAGCGCCTGCGCGCCTTCCTGCACGACAACTACGGCCACGTGCTGCGCGATTTCGCCGCCGCACTCGGTACCCTCTTGCCGCACATGGACAAGCAGGAACTGTACTGGCGCATGGACATCATCACCGGCGCACTGACCTTCGCCATGGCCGATTTCGGCACGATCAAGCGCCGCGGCGCGAGCGCCGAACAGCATCTGGCCCTGACCGCGGACCATCTGATCCGCTTCGCTGCGGCCGGCTTGCGCGCGGAATGAACACGGTTTGCGGCACGATCTTTTGCAGGTGGAGCGCAAGCACGAAAAATTTTCCCCAGCTTGACCCGGTTGCACCCGCATCGAACCGTTTCAAAGATTCTCACCTCCCCACTCCACGAGGCACGCATGAGTTCCCCCTCCCTCCGCATCCGCAAAGTAGCCGTGCTCGGCGCCGGCGTCATGGGCGCGCAGATCGCCGCGCACCTGGTCAATGCGAACGTCGATACGGTGCTGTTCGACCTCGCTGCCAAAGACGGCGACCCCAACGGCATCGTGCTCAAGGCCATCGACAATCTGAAGAAACTCTCGCCCTCGCCGCTCGCCGACAAGTCGCGCGCTGGCGCGATCGTGCCGGCGAACTACGATGAGAACCTGGAGCTGCTGCGCGGCTGTGACCTGATCATCGAGGCGATCGCCGAGAAGCTCGACTGGAAGCGCGACCTCTACGCCAAAATTGCCCCATTCGTGGCCGAAAATACCGTGCTGGCAAGCAACACTTCCGGCTTGAGTATCAACAGCTTGGCGAATGTTCTTAGCGAGCATTTGCATGAGCGATTTTGCGGGGTGCACTTCTTCAACCCGCCGCGCTACATGCATCTGGCCGAGCTGATTCCCTGCGCCAAGACGGCACCGGAAGTACTGATCGGGCTCGAAACCTTCCTGACCACCACGCTCGGCAAGGGCGTGGTCTACGCCCGCGACACGCCGAACTTCATCGGCAATCGCATCGGCGTATTCTCGATCCTGTCGACGATCCACCACACCGACCAGTTCAAGCTCGGCTATGACGTCGTCGATGCGCTGACCGGCCCGGCGATCGGACATCCGAAGAGCGCGACCTACCGCACCGCCGACGTGGTCGGCCTCGATACGTTGGGCCACGTCATCGGCACTATGGATGGCACGCTGCCGAACGATCCGTGGCGCGACTACTTCAAGACACCGCCCGTGCTCGCTGCGCTTGTCGCCAAGGGTGCGCTCGGACAGAAAACCGGCGCGGGTTTCTTCCGCAAGGCGGGCAAGGACATTCTGGTGCTGGATCCGGCCAAGGCCGACTACGTGGCGCAGACCGGCAAGGTCAGCGACGAGGTTGCCACCATCCTGAAACTGAAAAATCCGGCCGAAAAGTTCGCCAAGCTGCGCGCGTCCAGCGATCCGCAGGCGCAGTTCCTCTGGGCCGTGCATCGCGATCTGTTCCACTACTCCGCGTATCACCTCGCCGAGATCGCCGACAGCGCACGCGACATCGACTTCGCGATGCGTTGGGGCTACGGCTGGCAGCTCGGGCCGTTCGAGACCTGGCAGGCCGCCGGATGGGCACAGGTCGCACAGTGGATCGTTGATGACATCGCCGCGGGCAAGACCATGAGCCGCGCGCCGTTGCCGGCATGGACGCTCGACCCCGAGCGCAGCGGCGTGCACAACGCCGACGGCAGTTCCTACAGCGCGGCGCAGGACAAGTATCTGCCGCGCTCGACCGAGCCGGTCTATGCGCGCCAGTGGTTTCCGCAGACGACGATCGGCGCCAGGGTCGACCGCGGCACGACCGTATTCGAGACCGACGACGCGCGCCTGTGGACGATCGGCAACGACGACATCGCCGTTCTCTCGTTCAAGACCAAAATGCACACGCTCGGCGCCGGCGTGATCGACGCGGTCAATCGCGCGATCGACGAGACCGAAAAGACCTTCAAGGGCCTCGTCATCTGGCAGGACTCGGAACCGTTCAGCGCAGGCGCCGATCTCGCCGGCGCGGGTGCCCTGCTGCAATCGGGAAAAATCGACGAATTCGAAGCGTTCGTGAACCGTTTCCAGCAGACCAGCATGCGCATCAAACATGCGCTTGTGCCCGTGGTTGCGGCGGTGCGCGGCCTGGCGCTCGGCGGCGGCTGCGAGTTCCAGATGCACAGCGCGCGCACCGTTGCCGCACTGGAAAGCTATATCGGCCTCGTCGAAGCCGGAGTCGGCCTGCTGCCGGCGGGCGGCGGCTTGAAGGAACTCGCCCTGCGCGCGTCGGCACGCGCGATCGAAGGCGACGTGTTCACGCAGTTGAAAAGCGTGTTCCAGACCGTCGCGATGGCCAAGGCGTCGAGCAGCGCGCTCGAAGCGAAGGAGCTCGGCCTGCTGCGCCAGAGCGACGTCGTCGTTTTCCACGCCGACGAACTGCTCTACGTCGCCAAAAACGAGGCGCGCGCGCTGTACGAATCCGGCTGGCGCCCGCCGCTGTACGACCGCCAGATCACCGTCGCCGGCGACGTCGGCACGGCCACGTTCAAGGCCTCGCTGGTCAACATGCTCGAAGGCCGCTTCATTTCCGAGCACGATTTCGAAATTGCCAGCCGCATCGCCGACACCCTGTGCGGCGGCCAGATCGAACGTGGCTCGCAAGTCGACGAGCAATGGCTGCTCGACCTTGAGCGAAAGCATTTCGTCGCCCTCGCGCAGATGCCGAAGACGCAGGAGCGCATCGCGTACATGTTGAAGACCGGCAAACCATTGAGGAACTAGTTATCGCGCTTCGCGCAGGAGCGAGAAACGAGAGTGTTCGGACACTCGTTTCTCACTCCTCTTCACTCGTTTCCCCCTCAAGTTTCGACAGGAAATCCCCATGCCCAAACAAATCCAGGACGCCTACATCGTCGCCGCTCAGCGCACCCCGGTCGGCAAAGCCCCGCGCGGCGTGTTCCGCAACACGCGCCCGGACGACCTGCTCGCCTTCGCGATCAACGCGACGCTGGCCAAATTTCCGCAGATAGACAAATCCAGAATCGATGACGCGATCATCGGTTGCGCCATGCCCGAAGCCGAGCAAGGCATGAACGTCGCGCGCATCGCCGTGCTGCTCGCCGGCCTGCCGAACACGGTCGCCGCCGTCACCGTCAATCGCTTCTGCTCCTCGGGCCTGCAGGCGGTGGCGATGGCGGCAGACCGCATTCGCCTTGGCGAAGCCGACCTGATGCTCGCCGGCGGCACCGAATCGATGAGCATGGTGCCGATGATGGGCTATCACCCCGTGTTCAATCCCGGCATCTTCTCGAACGAGCACATCGGCATCGCCTACGGCATGGGCATCACCGCCGAGAAGGTCGCCGAGCAGTGGAAGGTCACGCGCGAGGAGCAGGACACGTTCGCCGCCGCGAGCCACGCCAAGGCCCTCGCCGCGCAGGCGGCCGGCGAATTCAACGACGAAATCCTGCCATTCGCGCTGGCCGACCGGTATCCGAATCTCGCCACGCGCGCAACGGTCGACGATACGCGCACGATCAAGAACGACGAAGGCCCGCGCGCGGGCACCACGGTCGACGTGCTGGCCAAGCTGAAGACCGTATTCCGCGCCAACGGCACGGTGACCGCAGGCAATTCCTCGCAGATGTCCGACGGCGCCGGCGCCGTGCTGCTTGCAAGCGAACAGGCGATCAAGGATTACGGCCTCACCCCGCTCGCCAAATTCGTCGGCTTCTCGGTCGCGGGCGTGCCGCCCGAGGTCATGGGCATCGGCCCCAAGGCCGCGATCCCGAAGGTGCTCAAGCAGGCCGGCATCCGCCAGGACGATCTCGACTGGATCGAACTCAACGAAGCCTTCGCAGCGCAAGCGCTCGCGGTAACCAGGGACCTTGGCCTCAATCCCGACAGGATCAACCCACTCGGCGGCGCGATCGCCCTCGGTCACCCACTCGGCGCCACCGGCGCGGTACGTGTTGCCACCCTGCTCCATGGTTTGAAGCGGCGCAAGCAGAAGTACGGCATGGTGACGATGTGCATCGGTACGGGCATGGGCGCTGCGGGGGTTTTCGAGGCGGTGTAGGATTCACCACCCGGCTGGTGGGCGAGACGCTGCCTGCCAATGTGCAACAGGTGCGACGCGGAACTTTCGCGCGAGCCCGACACTCCTTTCAGGACGTCATCCGCAGCAGCTTGCCGCCATGTGGTCGAAGAAACGCATCGTTGAAGAAATCGCCGCGAACAAATCGCTGCTGTTGTTCCTCGGACTGATGTTGTGCTTCCGCTCCGCCGTTGCGGATTGGATGGTTGTGCCGACCGGATCGATGAACCCGACCATTGTCGAGGGCGATCGCATTCTGGTCGACAAAGCCGCGTACGGGTTGCGTATTCCATTCACCGAGGTGCGCCTCACGCACGGTGCCGATCCACAGCGCGGCGACATCGTGATCTTCCCCTCGCCCAAGGATGGCATGACGCTGGTCAAGCGCGTCATCGGCCTGCCGGGGGACACGATCACGCTGCGCGGCGAACACCTGTACATCAACGGCAACCCGCTCGACTACGCGCCGGCGCAGAGTCGCGCCGACGAACAACTGCCGCGTGCCACGCGCGGCGAGCAGCGCGAGTATTTTACCGAAACGCTGGGCGAGGCCGCGCATCCGATCATGGTGCTACCACGGCGCAATGCGATGCGCTCATTCGGCCCGGTCACCGTGCCGGAAGGCCGCTACTTCATGATGGGTGACAGCCGCGACAACAGCGAAGATTCGCGCTACTTCGGCTTCGTGCCCCGCGAGGCTATCGTCGGCCGCGCCTTCCGCGTGGCCTATTCGCTCGATGCCGACCGCTGGTACCGGCCGCGCACGGACCGCTTCTTCAGCCCCCTGAATTGACCGGCCGGCACGCGCCCATATCGCGCCAAACCGCCGTTCCTCAACAGGAGTATGATCAACGCGCCCTCTCCATCTTCCCTCCAACGCGAAGAGGTGGCGCATGAAACGAGCATTGTTGATTGCAGTTGCATCGGGCCTGTCCATCGCGGCGATCTGCAGGAGCGCTGCCGCGGACGAGCCAGCCCATGTCATGTTCAATCCGGCCGACATCAAGTGGGGCGACACGCCGCCCGCTTTTCCGCACGGCGCCAAGATGGCAGTGTTGTACGGCGACCCCGCCCGGCAGGGAATGTTCGTCGTACGGGTGAAAATGCCGCCAGGCTACATCGTGCCCGCGCACTGGCATTCGAGCGATGAGGTCGTCACGGTGGTGAGCGGCTCGGGCGCCTTCGGGCTCGGCGACAAGTTCGATCCGAAACTGTTGCATTCGCTGAGTCCGGGATCACTGGTCGTCGCACCGGCCAGACACAATCACTTCGCGACGACGAAGACCGGAGCGGTCATCCAGATCTCGGCCACCGGTCCGTTCGACATGACCTACGTGAATCCGGCCGACGATCCGCGCAACAAGTCGTCCGACAAGAAGTAGGCCGGTCACCTGCCGCGGCTCACACCAGCCGCGGCAGTTTTCCGCGCACGCTTTCCGCGTCGAACGGCCCGCGCGCTTCGATCAGTTCGCGCGCCGGCTCGACCTGCCCCCAGACGTTCCACAGCAGCACACCGCGCACGCGGCCGCCGTCGAGGTAGTAGACAACACCTTCGCGGTACGGCTGCGTCCACTGCTCGACCACCTCGAGACGATCGTCGAGCAGGCCGACCGCCTCGTAGCCGAGATCGAACAGGTCGGAATAGAAGAATGGCAGTGTCGTGTAGGCATCACCGGCGCCGACCATGTTGCGCCCGGCATGATGGCCCATGCCGATCGCCGCGTTTTCGTGCTCGACGCGCAGGCGGACCCCGAGCGGCGCGCACGGAAAATTCGCGACGTCGCCCGCGGCGAAGATATCGGGATCGCTGGTACGCAATTGCGCATCGACGACGATGCCGTTGTCGACCACGAGTCCAGACGCCGTCGCGAGTTCTGTATTCGGCACGACCCCCGTACCGGCAACGACCGCATCGAAGCGTGCGCTCGTTCCGTCCGCAACGACCAGCTCGACGTAGTCGCCGAAATCGCGCCCGTCAACCACGCGCACGCCCGCGCACAAGTCCACGCCGCGTTCGCGATAGTAACCGTCGAGAAACGCCGACAGGTTATGCGGATAGCGCCCCGCACCGATGCCGGATCCGGGGAACAGCATCGTCACCTTGCAGCCTTTGCCTGCGAGTGACGCCGCGATTTCGCTGCCGATGAACCCCCCGCCAATCACGGCGATCCGCGCATCCGGCACGGCGTAGCGGCGCAGGGCGAGGTAGTCGTCAAGCGTGCGGAACGCAATCACGCGCTCGCCGCCGAACGGCAAGCGCCGCGGCGTCGCGCCGGTGGCCAGCAGCAAGCGGTGATAGCGATAGACATCGCCCTGGTCATCGGTGACCGTGTGCGCGGTGCGATCGAGCGCGACGATGCGACGACCAAGATGCAGCACCGCACCCGTCTTCGCCGTTCCGAGATCGATCGACTCGACCGGCTTGTCGTCCTTCCACAGTGCCTTCGACAGCGGCGGCCGCTCGTACGGCGCATGCGCCTCATCGCCGACGATGCCGATGCGCGCGGCCGCATCGGATTCGCGTATCGCCTTCGCCGCGGCATCCGCGGTAATGCCCGCGCCGACAATCAGGTGATCATATTCGTATTGCATGCCGCACCTCCCGGCCCGACTGGCGGGAAACGGGCCGCGTCTCCGACGCGGCCCAGCTGCGATCAGACGATCGTGACTTTCACATCGATGTTGCCGCGCGTTGCGTTCGAGTAAGGGCAGACCTCGTTGTGCGCGCGTTCGACCAGCTTCTGCGCGACCGCATGGTCGACGCCGGGCATCGAAACCTTCAACTCGACGGCAATGCCGAAACCCTTCGGGATCGGACCGATGCTGACCGCGCTTTCGATCGTCGTGTCGGCTGGCACCTGCACCTTCTCCTGGCCGGCAACGAACTTCACCGCACCGATGAAGCACGCCGCGTAACCGACCGCGAACAACTGCTCCGGATTGACGCCCTCGCCCGTGCCGCCCATTTCCTTCGGTGGCTTGAGCGCGACATCGATACGTCCATCGGACGAACGGCCACGGCCATCACGCCCACCGGTGGTGGTGGCGTGGGCGGTGTAGACGACTTTTTCGAGTTGGGTGGTCATCGTTGGCTCCTTCAATGAAATGAATCGCACATGGGCGTTTTTCCATCGCTCCCGCGGCGGCGGAAACGACAGGCAGGATGGTTCATTGCATGCTTGTACGATCAGTTGCCAAAAGCAGACAAGCCTGGACCAGAAAGAACACGAAGCACACGAAAAAAGCCCTAAATCAAGGCTTTTCTTGCGTCGTGTTCTTCATGGTTCGATCATTTCATCTGCGGAATGCCAATTGATCGGATAAGCCTGGTTCATTGCACCACATCGACACGCAGCCGCCGCGAGTCGGCGCGCCCGCGATCGTCCACCGCACGCAAAGTGTACTCGCCCGCCGCCGCGGGTTGCCAGAACAGCGTCTCGCCGGGCTTGGCCGTGCCGATGAAATCCGCGTCGACGAACCAGTACAGTTCGCGCGTACTCGCATCGACGGTCGCGTTGAACGCGACGCGCTCCTCGCCGTCGCGGCTCGCGCGACGCGTGTAGGTCGCGCCACGCACGGGCGAGGTGATCTGCGGCGCCTGACCGTCGTCGGCCGCGGCGGTGCAATCGGGAATCGCCGGCGGCGCGCGCCGCGGTACGCCGGCCTGACGAAACACTTTCGTAAGATCCGACGGCCAGAACTCGAATACTTCAGTACGGGTTTTCGCGGGATCGTACGGCGGGCACGCGGCCTGCCCGGTCGCCGTGTCGATCACCACGGGCCGATGCACGGTGCTGAGGCGGATCGGCGACTTGCCCGGGATGAACCAGGTCATGCCACGCTGCGGGCACCATGCATTCGGCAGGTCGCCGCTGGCGAGGCAGATTTCCACGCGCTTCAGATGCTTCGGCATCGCGCGTGGCGGTTCGCGCATCTGCGCGTCGCGCGCGCGCAAGGCATCGACGATGTGGAAGAACAGCGGCGCCGCGGTCTCGACGCCGACGAAGGCCGGATTGCCGCTGCCGTCGAAGTTGCCTACCCAAACCGCAAGCACGTACGGCCCGACGACACCCGCAGTCCACGCATCGCGGAAGCCCCACGACGTGCCGGTCTTCCAGTACACCGGGAGTCCGCCCGGCTGCGAGATCAGCGTGTCGTCGGGGCGCGGATTCTGGCGCAGCATGTCGAGCACCATGAAGCTCGCCTCTTCGCTCAGCACGCGCGCACCCTGCGCGCGCGGTTCGTCGATACGCCGACGCAGCGGCTGCAGTGTGCCGCGGTTGGCCAGCATCGCGTACAGCCTGGCGAGTTCCTCCATCGTCACCTCGCCGCCGCCGAGCACCAGGGCGAGGCCGTAAAAATCCTCGCTCGCCATGTGGCTGATGCCGGCATCCTTGAGAAACTGGTAGAAGTCGGGATTCTTCAACTTGGAAGCCACGTACACCGCCGGGATATTGCGGCTGCGCACGAGCGCCTCGGTCGCAGTGACCGGGCCGAGGAAGCGGCCGTCGAAATTTTCCGGCGCGAACGGACCGAATGCGGTCGGCACGTCGCGCAACACGGTCTGCGGATGCAGCACGCCCTGATCGAAACCGAGTCCGTAGATGAAAGGTTTGAGCGCCGAGCCCGGCGAGCGCTTGGCCAGTGCGCCGTTGACCTGACCCGAGATTGCGCCGTCGAAATAATCCGCCGAACCGACCAGCGCCTTGATGCCGAGATCGCGCGTATCGACGAGCAGCGCGACCGCATTGCGCACACCGCGGTCGGCGTTGTGCTCGACGTGATTCTTCACCTGGCGCTCGAGCACGCGCTGCAGATCGAGGTCGAGCGTCGTGTTCAATACCGGCGCGCTCGTGCCGCTCAGGCGCGCGTCAGCGAGTGTGTCCTCGACGAAGTGCGGTGCGAGGAACGGCAGGCTGGCCGGCGCACGCAGGCGCAGAGGCAGTTGCATCAGCGGTGCGGCATCCTTGTCCTCCGGATGCTTGGCCAGCCAGCGTGCAAACAGGCGTGCACGGGCAGCGGCGAGACGCGTGTTGATGAGATCATCCGAGCACGCAAAACCCTCTCCCCCGCAGCTTTTCGCGGGGGAGAGGGTTGGGTGAAGGGGTGCTTTCCGGTCTTCTTGCAGCACATCCGCAGATTGCGACTCCGCCCCCTCACCCACGCCCTCTCCCCCAAGCGAAAAGCCGCTTGGAGGAGAGGGAGAAGTGTTGTCTGCTTTTCCGCGCCGACTCGGATCTTGCGGAATCACCGCAAGCGTCAGCGCCTCCGGCAGCGTCAGCGCGAACACCGGCTTGTCGAAATAGATCAGGCTCGCAGCGCCCGCGCCTTCGATGTTGCGTCCGTACGGCGCGTAGTTGAGATAGGCCTCGAGGATCGCGTCCTTCGAGTAGCACAGTTCCAGCTCGACCGCGCGCAGTACCTGGCGCGACTTGCCGCCCGGCGTGCGCGTGTTGAGCCGGTACGCGAGCCGAGCAAGCTGCATTGTCAGCGTCGAGCCGCCCTGGCGATTGCCGCCGCGCACGTACGTCACCCACGCGCCGCGCGCAAGGCTGAGCGGATTGAAACCCGGATGCCAGCGGAACCAGGCGTCCTCGTGCAGCATCACGCCCTGCACGAGCGCCGGCGGCATCTGCGCGAGCGGCACCCATTGCCGGTAGCGGTCGTCGCTGGCCAGGGTCAGGCGCAGCAGGCGGCCGTGGTCGTCGTACACGGCGGTCGAACTCGGTGCGAGTTGCGACAGCGGCGCGTGCGGCCAGAGGCGGATGCCGACCAGCGCGAGCGCGATCAGCAGCGCGGCCATCAGCCCGTTTTGCCAGCGCTTGATGAATGCGATCACGATGTTCACTGATTGCCGCACCGTTCCGGCAATCATTGCCGGAACGGTGAGCTATTTTTTCGCCACGGTGATCTTGGAGCCCAACGACCGCGCCTGCACCGCGCGGTCGTACATCGATTCGCCGTAGGCCGGCGGCACGACGAAGGTGCCGGCATTCGTCGCGCGGATGCGGTAGACGAATTCGTTGACGCCGCGCGAGGCAGTGCCGTAGAGAATGACGCGGTCCTCGCGCACGTCGGCGTATTCGAGCGACCAGTTCGAGCCGCTCACGCCGATCGGCGAGCGCCAAGCAGGTTGCTGCGCGGCGACGCCGTCGGTGTTCGCGTCGGCGGCATTGGCATCCTCCGTCGGCGCGGGCGGCGGGTTCTGCACGACTTCGAAGCCGCCCGGCAGCAGGTCGACGATGGCGACATTGCCGATCGTGTCGACTTCGGTCGCACGAATCTTCAGGTGCACGTCGATTTCCTGGCCGAGCGTCGCCGTAGTGACGGCCTTGCCGTCGGTGTCTGTGAATTCGCGGATGATTTCGAGGCCTTGCTTCAGTTCGGCCTGCGGCGGCGCGCGATCGTAGCCGGCGACGGTGACGGCATACCAGGCATGCGCGTCAAGCGCGTTGTCGATGCGCAGGCCGGTCGCCGCGGAATCGAACGCCGCGCGCACCAGCGCGCCGGGTTGCTGGGTCAGCAGCTTCACCGTGCCGTCCTTGAGCAGCGCGCTGAGCGCAAGCTTGTCGGCGCCGGCCTGCGCGCCGTAGGCGTCGAGCGCAAGGATCGTCATCGCCGAAGACAAGGTGTTGTACCAGCCACGCTGCACCGGCCGCAGCAGGTTCGCGACCGCCGCAGGCGGCAGCGCCTTCGCGCGCTCGGGGAAGTGTTTGGCGACCAGGTAGAGGATGCCGGCGTCGCGCACGAGCGGGCCGTAGTACGAGTACGGCTGGAAGCGGTAGGCATTTTCGATCGTCGAGCGCGTGAGTACGGCCTGCGGCCCGGCGATCAGCGCGTCGGCTTCCTTGTCCTGCTTGAGCAGCTTGAGCGAAGCGGCGATGTAGCCCGCGGCGAGGTCGTCGCGCCAGACCTTGGTGTGGCGGTCGTCGAGGCGCTTCCGCACGGCGGCGAGATAGTTCGTCGTCACCGTGCCCTGGCGCGTGAGCAGGTACACGGCGAACGCACGCTCGCGCAGGCCATCGAGCGAGCCATCGCGCTCGTCCGCCGCGAGTTGCATGAGATAGCGGTTGCCGGAGTCGAGCATGTCGCCCGGCAGGCGCTGCCCGCGCTCCTTCGCCTCGACGAGGAACTGCATCGCATAGACCGAGGCGAACCGCGCCGATTGCGGCGTCGACGTCCACAGGCCGAATCCGCCTTCGTTGTTCTGGCGCGAGTGCATCACCGCGTAGAGACCCTGCAGCGGATCGCCCGCGGGTTTCACCGGCTTGCCGTTCGCATCGACCGCGAGGCTGCCGTATTCGGGATGTGCCGCGAACACGAGCGAGGGCACGCCCTGGCTGATGAGCTGCTCGGTGCAGCGGTGCGGAAAGTCGGCAAGATAGGCTGACAAACCCCGCGCGAGCACGAGTGGCGTGTACGCGGCAGACACGTTGCGCTTGGCGAATGCGTCGAACACTGCGCGCAGATCTTTGACATCCGCAGAGCCTTTGTCCATGTCGCCGACAACCACGTCGGTGCGATACGCCGACGCCGGCCGCACCGACACTTCTGTACCGATCTTCGCCGACTTGTCGGCATAACTCGCCCTGAAGTCGAGCCTGGCCGGGCCGAGCACATCCTTGGCGCGCAGCTTGTAGACGACGACGCCTTCCTTCAATTCACCGATCGGCAGTTCCTGCTCGGCCGCACCGATCACTTCGAGTCCGGCCGACGGCGCGAACGCGAGCTTCACCGGTACCTGCTTGCCCCCCAGCCCGGTCAGGTTGTTGGCAACACCGACGCTGACCTCGAACTCGTCGCCCGGCGCGACCATGTTCGGCACGTTTGGTGACAACACGAAGTCTCCGCGCACCGTGGAAGTGGCCTGCGCAATGCCGATCTTGTCGGCACGCACGGCCACCGCCATCACGCGCAGCTTGCCGTTGAAATCGTCGGGCACGGTCCAGGTGAATTCACGGCTGTCGTTGATGTCGACGATGCCGCTCCACCACGCCACCGGCTCCTTGCGCTTCTTCTTGAACGGATTGAGATGGCGCGCGAGCAACTCGTCGGCGTCGCCGCCCGGTGCGGCCATCGCGACGAGCTTGGAGAACTCGGGCAGAATCAGATCCAGGATCTGGCTCGTCTTCACATCGAGCATGCGCTTGCGGAAGAAGAAGTCGAGCGGGTCGCCGAGCTTGTAGCGCGCAACCTGCAAGATACCCTCGTCGACCGCGAACACGGCGATGCGCGAGGACTGCGCGACATTCACCTTCATGTGCAGCGTGTCGCCCGGCTTGACCAGGCTCGGCACGTCGATCTTCGTTGCGTCACGGCGCGCGTCGCGATTCACCGAGAACGGCACTACGCCATAGCTCAGCGGCGACATGAAAATTTCGTCCGACGACGGATCGCGCACGAACTGCACGTTGACGTAGCCGTTGCCCTCGAAATCCTTGGGCACGGTGATCTTCTGCACCGAACCCGAGGTCGCGGCCTTGAACCACTGGTGCGCGTAGACCTTGTCGCGCTCGATCGTGATCAGACCGTTGCCTGCATACGGCGCACGGATCGCGATCTCGATCTCCTCGCCCGGCGCGTAGTCGTGCTTGCTCAGCGCGAGTTGCAGTTCGGCGTTGCGCTCGAGCGAGCGCGTGAGGTTCGCTTCGCCGGCGACGCTGTATTCCACGCGATTGAGTTCGTTTCCCGCGGCATCGCGCACGACGAGGGCGAAGCTGCCCGGCTTGTCGGTCGGCAGCGCGAAATCGTTACCGTTCGCCGCGATCGACAACGGCGCATCGGACACGGTGACGTCCTTGGCCTTGGATTCGTATTTGTAGACACCCGAGTCCTGCTTGGTCAGGATCGACACGTAACGGCGCTCGATGATCGCGGCCCTCAGATTGCCGACCGCGATCTTCTTCGCGTTCGCATCGATCGCGATCAGGTTGACGCTGCGCCCGGCGTTGCGCTGGACGAAGCCGAGGTCGCCATCGGTCTTCGCACCGACGAGGTAGTCGAGCGAAGACACGAGCTGGGCCGCCTGCGCGGCGACGTTGCGCCCGCCCTCGGCCTCATAGCCCTTGGCGAAGAAGCGCAGCATGTAGGTCGCGTTCGCGTATTTGGACAGATCGAGCGGGAACTCGGCCTCGCCCTTGTCGTCCGTCGTGCGCTCGCCGAGCGGGTCGGAGTAGCCTTCCTTCGCGCGCTGCGGGTCGAAGAACTTGTAGTCGGGATAGGCGCGGAAACTCGGGATCGACGGCGTCAATGTCAGCGTCGCCTCGACACGGCGATTCTGCGCCGGCGTGCCGAACAAGTTCTGCAGCGAGAACAGCGCCTTGAGACCATCGGGCTTCACCCAGCCGTCCGGCGAGGATGCCGACAGGCGCGCCTCGGCCTTCATGCGGTCGGGCAGGAATTCCTTGATCAGCACGCCAACCGAGCCGATCTGCGCGTCGGCTTTTCCGTCCCTGGAAATGTATACATTGACGTTCCAGGTGCCGGTCGGCGAGCTTTCCTGAGTCGCGTAGTCGACGCCGAGGAAACCGGCGGTGTCGACGCGCAGCCGGCGCGTGTCGACGACGGTGCCGCGCGCATCGGTGATCTCGGCGATCAGTGGAATGCCGTCGAGCGGCTTGGTCCAGTCTGCCGCGCGCACGATGACGCCGACATGGAACGTATCGCCGGGGCGATAGATGCCGCGGTCGGAAAATAGATAGGCGCCCAACCGTCCCGCGTTCTTCGCGTTGCGCTCGCCGCCGATGTCGAAGCGCGAGAAGTCGAGCGAGCGGTCGCGCTCGCCGATCGGCAGGAACGAGAGATCGTCGGCCTTGCGCACGACGAACATCACCGGCGTTTTCTCGCGCTTCATCGCGTCGAGCGCATCGAAGTGGACGTGGCCGGTCGCATCGGTCGTGTGCGAGGCCAGCGTCTGGCCATTCTTGCCGGCCACGTCAACGTTGGCGCCAGCGACCGGCGCGCCGTTCGCGATCGACTGCACGTACACGTCGTAGTCGCCGGCCAGCGACTTCTTCGCGATCATGCCGAGGTCGGTGACCACGATCAGACGCGCGTCGCCCGGCGCATTGCTGTCGTCGCTGGTGAAGCTCCCCTCCCCCTCGCCGCCTGCCGCCGTACCTTCCTCGTCTCCCTCGACAGGTTCGTCCGCATTCGGGTCGACCTCGACCTTCGGCGCTTCCGGCTGCAACTCGCCGAGCTTGAGCAGGAACACGCCGTGCTTTGCATTCGCGCCCGAGCCGAAATACTTGCCGAGATCGACGCCCTCGAAACGCGCCTTGGCAGGGTCGGCGCCTTCGGCGAACGGCACCTTGCTGACGAAGCGCTCGGTGATCTGATCGGCGCTCAGCGAATACGTCTGCGGCTTGCTGTAGGTGCCCTGGTTGAACGTCACCAGATGCTGCAACTGGTCCGGCAGCACGCGCCCGATCTCAACCTGCATACCCGCCACGTTGCGCGCGACGACGCCCACGCGTTTGTCGCCCGACAGCGACAGCAGCGCGCCGTCGGCGGCGAAGCGGAGCATCTTCGGATACTCGGGCACGGTGATGATCTGCGCCGTATCCTTGCCGAGCACATAGCCACCGAACGACTTCAGCCCCTTGTTCACCTTCACGTAGAGGTAGCGGCCCGGATCGGCCTTGTACTTGAAGCTGTGCAGGCCCTCGTATTCGCGCTCGGTCGGGATCGATTCGAGATCGAGTTTCTGCGCGCTGCGCAGCACATCCTCACCGACCTCGCTGTCGTCCCAGGACGAGGGTTGGTCGCCGCGTTCGGCTTGCGGAATTTTCGGGTTGTATTTCGGCAGCAGCCAAGCCGTGACCGCCTTGCGCGCATCGGCTTCGTTGACGGCCTGCGAGGTGTCGACGACGAGCACCTGCTCGGGCTCGTACCTGGCGTTGTCGACCAGGGTCGCCTCTACGTTGTCGATGCGCAGGCTGTACAACCCGGGTACGGGAACCTTGCCGTCGAGCGCGCTCTCGGTCGCGGGGCCGCCGCGCGCGGCCCTGACGCCCGCCGCGATCGTCCAGCTCAGCGCTTCGTCGTCGGTCGGAATCGTCAGCGGCTCGGAATGGACGAAGGCGTTGACCTTGCGTTCGTCGTAGGTGACGCTGAATTTCTTCGGCGTCGACGCCAGCTTCGTGCCTGCCAGCTTCAGGCTCACGGCCTTCTCGAAGCTCGCCGGATCGACCGGATGGGTAAAGCGCGCGTGAATCACGACCTTTTTCGCCGTCGCGTCCTGCGGATCCTGGTAGAACTCGCCTTGGGCAACACTGACCTTGAACGGCGCGCTGGCGAAATCGAAGCGATCCTTGTCGATCTTGACGTGATCGACAAACGCCAGCTTGGGATCGAACACGACCGCATACTTCTGACCGACCGGCCAGTCGTCCTTGGGCAGGAAATTCAGTTCGCGATCATTGAGCCAGGTCCAGGTGCCGGCAAGCTGAGGCTGCATCGCGATGCCCGCGGTCGGCGACTTGCCGACCAGCGCCAGTGGCGCGACCGAGCGGCTGAAGGTCACGTGCAGCGGATGCAGGATCAGCTTGCGCGCCTCCTCATCGTAGCCGGTCAGCAGCGGCGCCTGTGCGGCGAACGTTGCCGGCGCCTCGACCACGGGCCTGGGCCGATCGCGCCACGCGCGATAGCCGACCGCGCCGCCGACGCCGAGCACGAGCAACACCGCGAGGATGCCCGCCGAGCGTGCGGGCCGTGCCTGCACCGCGCCGCCGAGCCGGTTCCACCCCGCACCGACCGCGCGCGCCCACGGCGGCGCATCCCAGCCCATGCGACCGAAAAAAAACGACAGTACCGCGCCGACCAGCCGCAGCAACATCAGCGGCAGGTTCCAGATGAAGTTCAACAGCCCCATGATGCCTTCGTCCCTTGGTGTCTCGAGCGCATGCGCGCGGGATACTTCGCGTCCACAAGGACGCAATTCCAGCACAAAACAGATCAACCCCTATGCGATTCTACGAACTATTCCACCGCGCCCATAGCCTGACGCGGCCGCATGGCGAATCGGTGGCGACTTGTGGCATCGCGGGAACCGTTCCGCGGCCGCAAAATTGCACCTATATCGCCGCCAGCGCCTGACGCAGGTCGGCGATCAGCGCCTGGGGCTCCTCCAACCCCACCGACAGACGCACGTAGTTGAGTCCCGCGCCGCCCGCAGGAGGCACGAGCGGCGCATCTGCCGGGTAAACCGCGCAGACCGGGAACTGCAGCGACTCGTAGCCACCCCAGGACACCGTCATCAGGAAGCGCCGCAACGCATTGCAGAAGCGCTCGACGCCGGCCACATCCGGCGCGCGCAGCGCCACCGTCAGCAAGCCGCTCGCACCACGCAACTGCGTCCGCGTCAAGCCGAATTGCGGATTGCCCACGTCGTGCGGACAGTATACTTTTTCCACTTTCGGATGCGTCTGCAGGAACGCGAGCACCTCGCCCGTCGTGCGCGCGATGCGCTCCATGCGCACCGCCAGCGTACGCAGGCCGCGGATCATCAACCACGCGTCGTGCGGCGACATCACCGCGCCGCAGACCATGTAGGCCTTCTTGAACACCTCGCGGACGATCGCCTCGCTCGCGCACAGCGCGCCGGCAACGACGTCGCTGTGGCCGTTGAGATACTTGGTCGCCGAGTGCGCGACCATGTCGATGCCGAGCGCGAGCGGCGACTGGTTCAACGGCGTAGCGTAGCTGTTGTCGCACAGCGTGCGGATACCATGTGCCTTGGCCAGATTCGCAACCGCGGCGAGATCCTGCTGCTCGTAGGTCATCGAATTCGGACTTTCGAGCACGATCAGCTTCGTTTGCGGCGTGATGGCACTCGCGAAGTTCGCCGTATCCGTGCCGTCGACGAAGTCCGTCGTCACGCCGAAGCGACCGAGCAGATCGCGCAGCACCGCGCGCGTCCACGAGTACGGGCGGGCGACGCAGATCACGTGATCGCCTGCGGCAACGCTGGCGATGACCGCCGCGGAGATCGCGCCCGCACCGCTGGAAAACATCAGGCAGTCTTGCGCGCCTTCGAGCGCGGCGACCTTCCTGCGCAGCACTTCCACCGTCGGATTGTTGCCGCGTGTGTAGATCGTGTTGCCTAGCTCGTCGCGGAAGCCATGGCGGAACGCATCCACCGTCGGGAACGCAAAGATCGAACTCTGGTAGATCGGCGGCGACACCGCGCCGCGATGTGCCGCGCGATCTTCACCGAGGTGGTTCAGGATATAGCTCAGGTCCATGCTGGCGCGCCATCGAATGCAGACCTGCAAAGGATAGAGCAATCCGCACCGCCTTCGTGCAGGCGTTCGCGCCCGCGCCACCCGCGCCGGCTGGACAGTCCGCAGCGGCACGACCGCGCGTGGCCGATGGAGCGTTGTTCCGATGGGCGTCACTTCTGAACGTTATGGTCCCCCGGGACGGGTCGCGATGTGCGAAGTAAGACCGTAGTCATGGTTTGGCACGTGAGCATTGCAACAATTTGCCCGCCAGTAGAGCGAAACGTCGATTCCCTCGAAGGAATGCGAACACAATCCGAAGGATGCGCTATGGGAAGCTGGCGTCTGAGTGAAGGAGATGGCTGCGCGCACCCGCGCCGTGCACGGTGCCACCACCTCGAAGAGCTTCATCTACGATGCGCTCAACCGGCTCAACAGCGCCGGCCTCGTCAAGATCAACGGCGCCGTGCCGTCCACGATCCCGATGCTCCGCCTGAGCTACGACATGCTCGGCAACCTCTGCACCAAATCCCCGCTCTCCGGCGGCACGGTCACCTACCAATACGCCGGCCCTGCCGGCTGCGCCCAGCACGGCAGCCTCGGCAGCCCGCATGCGGCGATCTTCGTCGGCGGCATCGCCTACGGTTACGACACGGACGGCAATCAGACCAGCGGCAACGGCCGCGCGATCGCCTACAACGCCCTGAACCAAG
>NZ_DBNHDN010000004.1:0-70590 GCF_057139185.1 Rudaea sp.
GCTGGATCAGGTCGCCGAGCGTGACCTTGCCGGACTTTTCGATCGCGGCGTGGTCGATGGTGAGCACCGGGTTGGCGGTTTCCATGTCGACGCGGCGGATGTTCGAACCGGTCACCACGATGGTTTCCAGATTCTGCGACTTGGCGTTGTCAGCGGGCGCCGCGTTCTGCGCCGCGGCCGGAACAGCGGCGAGGCAGGCGAGCGAAGTTCCGGCCAGCGGCCACGCGCGCAGGGCATGGCGTATCGCTGTGCTGAGCACATGTTGGGGCATTTTGATCTCCTCGAGAAAGCTGATGGTCGGCCGGGGCCGGCCGGTGGGCGCAAGCGTTACAAATTCGTTGCCAGGAAATGTGGCCAAGAGCGGTCGATAGTTTTGCCGGGATTGCGCGCTGGAGTGATATCGTGAGCTTGGCGCTGGCGCCGCAGCTTTTGCCCAAGGACAACGGTGCGGTAGGGCAATTCCTGCAACCCTTTGCGCCGCGTATTTGGCGAGGATCGGCAGGCGTCGAGCAGACGAAAGCGAACGAGGGCCCATGTCCGCAAGCAAGCGAGAAAAATTCATCCTGTGTCTGGCGGCGATCGCGCCTGCGGCGGCTAATGCGGGCATCTGCGAGATGCAGAGTGCGAGCGAGCGCACGCATCTGGTCGAGCTGTACACCAGCGAAGGCTGCAACTCGTGCCCACCCGCGGAAAAGTGGATGAGTTCGATCCGCGACAAACAAGGCCTGGTCGGTCTCGAATTCCACGTCGACTACTGGGATTCGCCGGCCTGGCACGATCCCTACGCGAGGCCGGCCTGGGCGCGACGCCAGCAGGCGAAGGCGCAGCGCGCGAGAGCGCAGGTGTACACGCCGCAGATCTGGCTTGATGGCAAGTTGTGGAAAAACTGGCCGAAGGGCGATCCGCCCGGCGCGACGCAGGCAGTGTCCGCGCAGGTGCCGTTCACGCTGCGTGTCGCCGCCGAAACCGGCGACGGCATCGAGGTGCGCCTGCAGGCGAGCGCAGCGGAAAATCCCGAGCACAAGCGTTTCTATGTCGCCCTGACCGAGAATCGGTTGGCGCAGGAGATCAGCGGTGGCGAAAACAAGGGGCGCCACCTCGAGCACGATCAGGTCGTACGCGATCTCCAAGGGCCGCTGCGCTTGCCGCAGGCGCAGGCGGAGTTGAAAGTCCCCGCTGCCATGGCGTGGGCGAACGCCGCCGTTGTCGCCTTCGTGCAGGACGAGGACGACGGCGAAACAGAACAGGTCCTGCGCCTGCCGTTGACGGAGTGCAAATGATGAACACCACGACCTTGCGTGATATCTCGCTCGGCGTCGATCGATCCGGCCAGCGCCCGGGCGGCGCGTGGCGCATGGTGCTCGCCGCAGGCGCCGCCGCTGCGACGCTCGACATGGTGTATGCCTGCACGGTCCTGTATTTTCGGCACGGCATGAATTCGCAGCGCGTGATGCAGTCGATCGCGAGTGGCTTCTATGGCCAGGCCGCATACTCGGGCGGCTGGGCGACGGCCGCGGTCGGCTTCGTCGCGCACTATTTCATCCTGATCGTCGCCGCATGGTGGTTCTTCCTCGCCAGCAAATATCTGCGTGTGTTGCGCGAGCGCGCCGTGGCCTGCGGCATCGCCTACGGTGCCGCGATCTACGGCACGATGAATTTCATCATCCTGCCGCTGTCGAACGCACCGTTCGGGAGCAAGAGCTTCGATCTCGCGATCACCCTGCCGCGCCTCATCGAATTCGGCATGCACCTGGTGTTCGGTGTGATCATCGCGCTGGTCGTGCGCCGCTACTGGCGCCGGGCGGACATCCACTGATCTGCGGCCTCTCCCCGGCCCCTCTCCCGCGGGGGGAGAGGAGCCAAGGCGGTTTGCGGTCAATCGAAGTTGCGCGTTACCCGCAAACCGATCGTGCGTGGCTGGATCGGCGTGATGTAGTACTGGCCGAAGATGCCGTAGTTGCTGTCGCCGCGCGGTTGCACGCAGTGCGAGATGTCGCACTCGGTGTAGCGGTTGATTTCGCCGCGGCTGTCGAACACATTCTTCAGGTAGACGTCGAACATCCACGCATCCTTCTTCAGACCGGTGGACAGGTCGATCGAGGCGTAGCCGGGCATGTCGCCAATCAAGTTGTTTTGCGCGACGCGCAGGTCGGTGCGGCGCCGTCCCTCGAAGAAGCCCGCGGCCTGGAAATAACCTTCGCCGCCGAACGCGTCGAAGACGTAGCGTGCGCTGAGGTTCCCCTTCTGTTTCGCCGCGGTCGGCAGACGCGTGCCCGTTGGCGCCAGCGGCGTACTCGGTACCAGATCGGGGCGCGATGGATCGGTGCAGTCCGCACTCGAAATCGGATCGCCGTTGGGTTTGGTTTGTCCGCAGTAATTCGAGGTCAGCACCGAGTTGAGGTAGGTGAATCCCGCCGACAAAGTCAGGTTGTACGTCGCCGCCCAGGTCAGGTTGGTTTCCAAGCCGCGGATGCGCGCCTGGTTGGCGTTCTTGATTTCGGTGAGTCCGTTCGCGCCGAGAATGGCGAACTGGAAGTCCTTCCAGTTTTCCTGGAATACCGCGCCGTTCCAGCGCAAGCGGTGGTCGAGCCATTCGGTCTTCCAGCCGAACTCGTAGTTGGTCAGAAAGTCGGCCTGGTACGGCGCCAAGCCGGGGCGCCGGTTGATGCCGCCGGGGCGGAAGCCTTCCGACCACGTCGCATAGATCATCTTGTCCTTGTCGAACTTGTAGGTGAGGTTCGCCTTGCCGACATGATCATTCTGCTTGGTCGTCTGGTCGACGTCCGTGCACGGCGCGCCATCGAATTTGTAGTCGCTGAAGCAGATGCCTTCGCCCTGCGACGAGTTGTAGCCGGTGCTCCAGCCGAAGAAGCCGCGCAAGCTGTTCTCGGTGTGGAAGAAGCGTGCGCCGAGCGTCGCGGTGAGCTGGTCGGTGATGTCGTAACTCGCCTCGCCGAACACGGCGTAGTCTTCGTCGACGCGATGCTGCTTGGTCAGCCAGAAGGTGCCCGGCCAGCCGGTGACCGATGTGGCGGTGGCGAGGCCGGTGATCTGGTAGTTCTGGAAAATCCGGTGCGACTGACGCTCGCCGAAGAAACCGCCGACGAAACGAAGCCGCTCGTCCTTCGGCGAGGCGATGCGCAATTCGTGGCTCGATTTGGAATAGATATCCTCGTTGTGGATATGCTGGCCCGGGTTGATGTAGTTGCCGTTGTTGTCGGTGAGGTATTTGCCGTAGCCGGCCAGCGTGTCGTACCAGAACGAGTAGTCGGCGTAGTCCTGGTCGGCCCAGTCGCTGCGGTTGAGGTGCGAATAGGCGTAGACGAGATCGAAGTTGCCGATCTTGCCCTGCACGGTCAGCGCGCTCTGCACCCAGCGGTCTTCCTGCCATTCCGGATAGCCGTGGCTGACCTTGAGATCGCCGATCTTGGGGTCGAACGAGTAGACGCCGCCGTTGTGCTGGCTCTGCCCCATGACCGTCGGCGTGATCGACCAGTCGTCGTTGAGATCGAGCTTGAGCGCTGCGCGTGCACCCTTGAGCCAGGATTCGTTGTAGGCGTCGTGCACCCGGCTCTTGTTGTCGGCGGTGATGCCCGAGGTCGGGTAGGTGCGCGAGCCGAGCACGTTGTCGATGTAGCCCGCGTCATGCTCATTCCAGCCGACCACGCGCAGCGCGAGATTTTCGCGCAGCGGCACGTTGACGAAGCCTTCGACCGTGTAGCCCATCGTGCCGTGCGAGATCGAGTTGATCTCGGTGCTGACGCTGGCCGCGAACGCGCTTGGATCGGGTTTGTTGGTGATGATGCGGATCGTGCCCGATTGCGAGCTCGCGCCGTACAGCGTGCCCTGCGGACCGGCCAGCGCCTCGACGCGCTGGATGTCGTAGATATGCAGGTCGAGCGCGCCCTGGATCGTCGTGATTGGCTGTTCGTCGAGATAGATGCCGACGCTGGGCATGGACGCGGAGTGATTCGCCACACCGTTGTTGCCGACGCTGCCGCTGGTGACGCCGCGCATGAAAACCTGCGAAAAGCCGGGCGAGGCGCTCTGGATCGACACGCTCGGCAGCATCTTCACGTAGTCGGTCAGCCCGTTGACGTTCATCTCGCTGAGCTTGTCGGTCGAGAGCACGTCGATCGACAGCGGCACGGCCTGCGCGTTCTCGGTGCGTTTCTGCGCGGTCACGGTCACTTCGCCGAGCGAGGCAGTGGTCTTCTCTGCGGTCTGCTGCGCGCTTGACTGCTGCGGCACCTGATCGGCGTCTTCGACGGCGTGCGCGCCGGAGAAGCAGGCGATATGGATCGCCGCCGCCAGCGGCAGGCGAATGAACTTCGAACGGCCTCGAAGGCGCGGCCGGACTGCGGGACAGATGGTTGCCACGGTGGATTCTCCCAATGAAATACAACGTTGCGATCGATGCGGTGCGTCCCCACGCAGCCGCGCCCGTTACCCACTCCTGGTTTGTGTTGGTTCGTACCTTGTCAATGTTTCGCCGAGCGCCTCCTTCAACGGGCCAAGCCACGGCTCGTAGTGTTGCCAATGATCGACGCCGGCCTGGTAGATCGGCTGGCGCACCTGTTCGGAACTGGCCGTGCGCACCGGGCGCTCGTTCTCGAAGAAGCGCAGGCAGCCTTCCTCGAACGGCAGTCCGCAATGATCGAGCAACGCGCGGACTACCTGCTCGGTGTTGGTGACCATGTTCTCGTAGATCACGCGATGGACGCGACCCGGCAGCACCGTGTCGAAATGGCGCATCAGTTCGACGTAGTCACGGTAGTAGCGGCCGATGTCGGCGAGGTCGTAGGTGAAATTCTGCCCGCGCGCGAAATGCTGGCGGAAGCACGACCAGCCGCAGGCGAGCGGATGCCGGCGCGCATCGATGATCTTCGCGTTCGGCAGCATGGCCTGGATCAGGCCGACATGGGCAAAGTTGTTCGGCATCTTGTCGATGAAGAACGGACGGCCGAGCTTGCGGTGCTTGGCCGAGCGCGCGAGGTACTCCTCGCCAAGCGCGCGCAGATCGGCGCCATCCATGCGCGCGAGCGCATCGTGGTATGCGCCGGGTTCGCGGCTCGCGGAAGCACGGCGCAGCGTGCGCGTGATCGAGGTCAGCTCGGGCAGTTCCATCGTGCCCTCGACTTGCGAGTGGCTCGACAGGATCTGCTCGATCAGGGTCGAGCCGGCGCGCGGCAGGCCGACGATGAAGATCGGTTCGGGCGAGGGCGAACCGCGTCCCGCGCGCGCAGCGAAAAATTCCCGCGTGTACAACTGTTTCGCGCGCGCGATCCGCGCCGAGGTGTCGTCTGCGTGGTACGGCGCAAGCTTGAGGCGCAGCGCGTTGCCTTCCGCATAGTGCGCGAACGAGGTGGCGTAATCGGCGCGATCCTCGAGCGCCTTGCCGAGGGCGAAATCGAGATGCAGGCGGTGCTCGTCGCCGATTTTTTCGTCTGCGAGCGTGGCATGCATGGCCGCGATCTCGTTGTCGGAGAAGCGGAACGTCTTGAGATTGGCCAGGCTCCAGTATGCCTCGCCGAAGCCGGGGTCCAGCCGGATGCATTCGCGGTAGGCGGCGATCGCGCGCTCGGTGTGGCCTTCGGTTTTCAGCGCATGGCCGTAGCTCAGCCACGCCGGCACCTGCCCCGGATGTTCGCGCAGCAAGTTGGTGTAGATGTCGATCGCGGTCGCGTACTCGCCGACGCGGCAGAGCACGGCAGCCTTGAGATTGCGGTATTGCGGATTCGCTGCATCGTCGCGCAGCAGGGTTGCAAGCTGGGCGATCGCCTCGACCGGCTTGTTCGCGCGATGCAGGACGATGGCGTAGTTGTGCCGGGCCTCGCGGAAGCCGGGTGCGAGTTCGAGGCAGCGCACCAGCAAATTCTCGGCATCCTCGATGCGATCGACGCGCACGGCCAGCTCGGCGAGCATGCGGATCGCGACCACGTCCGTGGGTGCATCGCGCAGTTGCGCGCGCAGGCGCGCCTCGGCTTCGGGGATGCGATTGGCGGCGAGCGCCGCCGCGGCCTGCATCAGCGCCGGATCGTGAACGCTGTGGCGGACGTGATGAAGATAAGCGTCGGCGGCGGCATCGCCCTGACCGGCGGCGAGCAGGCGGTCGCCGAGCGCGCGCCAGACCTGTGGCTGGGTCGGCGTGCGTGCCGCTGCTGTGCGCAGCATGGCGAGATCGGATGCGCTGTCTGTCCCGCTTTCGAGCATGCAAGGTCTCGTCGGCCATGGGTTGCTCCACTACGCCTGGAGCAGGGGTGGCGGGCATCGCCACCTCAATTCCCAATATTGCAACAAGTCCGCAACGACCGCCACCGCTTCACGTCGTCGGCGAACCGCTGCGCACTACCAGTGGAATGTCGCTTTGCCGTAGACGAAGGCACCATTGAAACCGGCCGGCGAGGCCGTGCTGTAGACGTACTGGCCGTTGGTCGAGTTCGCGTACAGCACTTCATCCGGATAGCTGTTGGTCACGTTGTCCGCGCCCAGGGTGAAATCCAGGCGCTCGCCGAGGTGGTACGTCGCCGAGATGTCCAGCGTCCATTGCGGGTTGAAGGTCTGGTCGCTCGCCGAGTTCGTCTGCCACGAGCAGAACGAGCCGTAACGCGTCGCGGTGGCGCCGAAGCTCCAGTTGCTGACCGTGTAGTTGCCGCCGAGCGCGAACTTGTCCTTCGGCGAACCGCAGGTGATGCGGCCCTGTTCGCCGTGGCCGATGCGCAGCAGGTTGAGCCCGCCCTGGCTCAGTGCCGGGGGATTCGGCGCGATCGCGGTGATCGTGGTCTTGTTGTGGTTGTAGCTGCCGGTCAGTTCGAGTTCGCCGGGCCCCAGTTCGAGCTTGTAGCTGCCGACCAGATCGATGCCGCGCGTGCGCGTGTCGACCGCGTTGGTGAAGTAGCGACCACCGGTAACGCCCGGGTAGCCGCGCGCGGCGAGGAAGTTGGTCACCGCCGTACCGATCAGGTTTTCCGACAGAATGATGCGGTCGTTGACCTTGATCTGGTAGGCGTCGAGCGTGAGCGACAAGCCGTCGAGCGGCTGGGCGACGAAACCCAGGCTGTAGTTGAGCGATTTCTCGGGCTTCAACGGCTCGGCGCCGAGCGCGATCGCGACCGGATTGTTGACCGCGAACGTGCGTACGTCGAACGGTGTGTTGACGCCGTTGACCGTGATGAAGTTGGTCGAGGTCGACTGGAAGAACTGCTGCGCGAGCGAAGGTGCGCGGAAGCCGTTCGATGCGGTCGCGCGCAGTGCGAACGTGTCGGTGAAGGCATAGCGGCCGGAGAGTTTGCCCGAGGTCGTGCTGCCGAAATCCGAATAGTGCTCGTAGCGTGCTGCGGCGCCGTAGGAAAACTTGTCGGTGAAGCTGCCTTCGGCATCGGCGTAGAGCGAATAGTTGTTGCGGTTGTAGTGGCCGGCATCCTCCGGCTTGTAGCCGGGAAACACCTGTGCGCCGGGCGGCTGCCCGACCAGCGGGCCGGCGATGTACGAGTTCGGCTCGCCCGGTCCCTGGTTGAATTTGTCGTCACGGTATTCGGCGCCGAACGCGAGCGTGACCGGGCTGTGCCAGCCGAAATCGAAATCGCGGCTGACATCGGCGTTGAACACGTTCTGCGTGGTCTCGAGCGCACCGGCGTAGAAATCGTGCTGCGAGGTGACGCCGATGCTGCGGTTGAGGCTGTGCAGCACGTCGAAGGAAAGGTGATTGGTGCCGTAGTCGTAGGACAGGTCCCAGTTCCAGCCGTTTTCGGTGCGGCCCTTGACGCCGGCGACGAGCGAGCGGTCCTTGGAATAATTGTCGATCAGCGGCAGGAAGCCGTTCGGATAGATCGCGGGAATGTTGCGGCTGTTCTTGGCCGTGCGGTAGTAGCCGTTCGACAGCGCATCGCGATTGCTCGCCATGCCGAACGAATAGAACTCGATGCCATCGGTGAATCGGTAGTTGCCGTTGTAGGTGAATGCGGATTGATCGATCTGCGGGTCGCCGACGCGATTGACGACCTGGCCTGGCATCGCATCCGCGGCAAAGGTCGGCTGGCCGGGACCGGTGATGTAGGGCCTGGCGCGGTTGGTCTGGTCCTGCGAGAGCGCCTGTGCGGCGAAATGGATCGAACCTTTGTCGCCGAGCGCGAAGCCCATGTCGCCGAGCAATTGGCCCTGGAAGCCATCGCCGGCGCTGTATTGGCCGACCTGGCCGGAGAAATTGCCGTGCTTGGCGCCGCTCTTGAGCACGATGTTGATCACGCCGGCGATGGCGTCGGAACCGTATTGCGCCGCCGCGCCGTCGCGCAGCACCTCGACCCGCTCGACCGCGGACACCGGAATCGCGTTGATGTCGACCGGCTCCGAGCCGCGGCCCTGGCTGCCGTTCAGGTTGATCAGCGCGCCGACATGGCGGCGCTTGCCGTTGACCAGAACAAGCACCTGGTCGGGGGCGAGGCCGCGCAGCTGCGCCGGGCGCACCGCGTCGGTACCGTCGGTGATTGCCGGGCGCGGAAAGTTCATCGACGGCACCAGACGCGACAGTGCGGTCGCCAGCTCGGTCGTGCCGGTCGACTGCAATTCTTCCGGCGTGATGATGTCGATCGGCGCGAGCGACTCGGCGACCGTGCGGTCCTGCACCTTGGTGCCGGTAACGATGACGGCCTCCATTGCCTGGGTTTTCTTTTCGCCTTCCGGCGCCTGCTGCGCGGTGGCGTTGATAACGATACCACTCAAAAACAGGGCACAAGCAGCGTAGAGCGGGCGTCGTTTCACGGGGCAGTCCTCGCGCGGGAAGGGGGTAATTCACTGTAACTATTTGTTATAATTTGGTTAAAGATAACGATGGTGCGGCTGGCTGTCAAATGAGCTGCAGCACATGCAGTACCCGGCGATGGGCTCAAGGCTTGATAATGTCCGTTCGCACCCCGAATAACCGCGACTGCTTCGCGAGACGTTTGTCGTCGGGGAGCGTTCCTTCGCGACGACCCAGCGGAAAACCTGATGCCCATCTACGAATTCGAATGCGCCGCCTGCGGCAACCGTTTCGACCGTCTGCAGAAACTCAGCGACCCCGATCCGAGCGTGTGCCCGAACTGCGGCGCGGAACGCGTTTCGCGCCGGCTCACCGCACCCGCATTCCGCCTCTCCGGCAGCGGCTGGTACGAAACCGACTTCAAGAAGGACGGCGACAGAAAGCGCAACCTTGCCGACAAGGGCGAGACGGCGAAATCCGGCGCGGAATCGGCGTCCAAGTCCGAGACGGCCAAACCAGCCGCGTCGGCAGCCGCCGAGTCGGCCAAGCCGGTGCCGAAACCGAAAGGCGATTCCGCCGCGGCGAGCAAGGACTGAGTACTCGCCGGCCCTCGATCGAGCCGCCATTCGGCGCGATGCGCTCGCCGTATTTGCCCGGTTTTGGGTCTCCGTTACACTAGGAGCGACTCAATCGGAGGGAGTGCGAGCATGTTGGTCAGGATTCTTGCGATGGTTCTGGTTCTCGCGGCTGGCGCGATGTCCAGCGGCACGGCGCGGGCACAGTATTACGGCGACGACCGCGGTTACGGCGGCGGCATGATCGAGTGCAAGAGCAGCGGTTACAACTACCAGCGTTGTCCGGTGCCGTGGCGCGATGCGCGCATCGCGCGCCAGCTGTCCGACACCCAATGCCGCCGCGGCCAGAACTGGGGCTTCGACCGGCGCGGATTCGTCTGGGTGGACCGCGGCTGCGCCGCGCGCTTCGTCGATGTCGACGGCAGCGGTGGTGGTGGCTATCCGGGCGGTCCGACCGCGCCGCCTTGGCAGCCGGGTCCGGGCTGGAACCAGCGTTTCTCGATCCGCTGCGAAAGCAACGACGGCCAGAACCGTTTCTGCCAAGTCGATGTCGGTGGCGGCGGGCGCGTCTATCTGGAACGCCAGGAATCGCATACGCCCTGCATCGACGGCCAGACTTGGGGCTGGAACCGCGCCGGGGTGTGGGTTGCGCAAGGCTGCCGCGGCGTGTTCACGATTGATCGCCGCTGGTAGCGGTATTTCTGTCGTCATCCGTGACGACAGGATCAAAAAGCGGCCATCCTTGGTCGCACTTCCCAACGAAGCACCCGCCGCTGGTGGGTGTTTCGTTTGCAGTGCAACAAAAACCCTCGTAGCATGCCGGGCTCGTTTCGCGTGGGTTGATCCGCGGAACCTGAAATTGGGATTTCTGGCGGAGTAGGTTTTGGGCATGCGCACGCACTACTGCGGTCTCGTCGACGAGGCCCTTGTCGGTTCCGAAGTCACGCTGTGCGGCTGGGCGGACACGCGCCGCGATCACGGCGGGGTGATCTTCATCGATCTGCGCGATCACGAAGGCGTGGTCCAGGTCGTCGTCGAGCCCGAGAACGGCGATGCGTTCGCCGCGAGCGAGCATGTGCGCTACGAATTCTGCCTGCGCATCACCGGCAAGGTGCGTGCGCGCCCCGCGGCGCAGATCAACGAGCGTCTGCACACCGGCAGGATCGAAGTCGTCGCCGACAAGGTCGAGGTGCTCAATGCCGCGGCACCGTTGCCGTTCATGCTCGACGATACGCCGGGCGAGGACGCGCGCCTGCGTTACCGCTACCTCGACATCCGCCGCCCGGACATGCAGCGCAAGCTGCGCATGCGCACACGGCTCGTCGCCGCGTTGCGTCGCCATCTCGATGCGCGCGGATTCCAGGACATCGAAACACCGATCCTGACCAAGGCGACGCCCGAAGGCGCGCGCGACTACCTCGTGCCCTCGCGCGTGCACCCGACCGAGTTCTTCGCCCTGCCGCAGTCGCCGCAGTTGTTCAAGCAGTTGCTGATGATGGCCGGCATGGATCGCTACTACCAGATCGCACGCTGCTTCCGCGACGAGGACCTGCGCGCCGACCGCCAGCCCGAATTCACCCAGCTCGACATGGAGTTCGCCTTCGTCGAGGAGCGCGACGTGCAGGACACGGTCGAAGCGATGATTCGCGAGGTGTTCCGCGAAGTCGTCGGCGTCGAGCTGGCGGATCCGTTCCCGCGCATGACCTACGCCGAGGCGATGCGCCTGTACGGCTCGGACAAGCCCGATCTGCGCATTGCGCTGCAACTCGTCGACGTCGCCGAACACGTCAAACACGTCGATTTCAAGGTGTTCTCCGGGCCGGCGAACGATGCCGGCGGCCGCGTCGTCGCGCTGCGCCTGCCGAACGGCGCCGTGCAGCCGCGCAAGTACCTCGACGACCTCGGCCAGTACGTTACGCGCTACGGCGCGAAGGGCCTCGCCTGGATCCGCATCGACGATATCGCCAAGGGGCGTGACGGCCTGACCTCGCCGATCACCAAGTTCCTCGACGACAAGGCGCTTGAACGCATCTTCAAGGCGGTAGGCGCGCACAACGGCGACGTGATCTTCTTCGGTGCGGGTCCGTACAAGACGGTCAGCGACTACATGGGCGCGTTGCGTCTCAAGGTCGGCAAGGACAACGGCCTGGTCGGGAACGCGTGGAAGCCGCTGTGGGTCACCGACTTCCCGATGTTCGAATACGACGCCGAGGCCAGGCGCTACGTCGCCCTGCATCATCCGTTCACCGCGCCGAACATCGACGATATCGATGATCTGAAGGCAAATGCCGCAACCGCGTTGTCGCGCGGTTACGACATGGTGCTCAACGGCAACGAGATCGGCGGCGGCTCGATCCGCATCCATCGTCCGGAGATGCAGTCGACCGTGTTCGAGCTGCTCGGCATCGGCGCCGAAGAAGCGGAAGCGAAGTTCGGCTTCCTGCTCGAGGCGCTCAAGTACGGCGCACCGCCGCACGGCGGCATCGCCTTCGGCATTGACCGCATTGCCGCGCTGATGGCCGGCACCGAATCGATCCGCGACGTGATCGCGTTCCCGAAGACCGCGAGCGCGCAGGATCTGCTCACCGGCGCGCCGTCCAACGTCGCCGAGGCGCAGTTGCAGGAGTTGCACGTGCGCACGGTCAAGCCCGCGAAGGCCTGATAACGGAAACCGGAAGCAACGGGGCAGGGGTCGTATGGACGAACACGTCATCCTCGTGCACGGGTTGTGGATGCGCGCTTTCACTTTGGCCGCGCTGCATCGCCGGATCGAGCGGGAAGGCTACAAAGTACACTTTTTCGACTATGCCAGCGTGCTCAGCGAACACGACACGAGCATCGACAAACTGGTCGAGTTCGTGCGCGCGATCGAGGCGGCGGAAGCGCCGCCGCAGCGGGTCCATTTCGTCTGCCACAGCCTCGGCGGCCTGATGGCGTTGCGCGCGCTGCGCAGGCTGCCCGACCTCGTCGCGGGCTGCGTGGTTTGCATCGGTTCGCCGCTGCGCGGCAGCGCGATCGCGCGCAGTGTCGCGCAGCTGCCGGGCGGCTCGTTCTTCATCGGCAAGAACCTCGATTTGCTTACTGAAGGCCTCGAGCGCTGGAACGGCAAGCGCCCGGTCGGCGCGATCGCCGGACGCCTGCCGTTCGGCCTCGGCCTCGTCTTCGGCGCGCTGCCGATGCCGCACGACGGCACGGTCAGCGTCGAGGAGACGCAGCTTCCGGGCCTGACCGATCACGTCGTCTTGCCGGCCACGCATACCGGCCTGCTGTTTTCCGACGAAGCGGCGGCGCAGACGGTCGCGTTTTTGCGCAACAAACGCTTTCATCACGCCGCGGCGGCGTAAAATGACGGCCATGGGCAACGCAAAGACGGGACTCGGGACTCGGGATTCGGGATTCGCGGAAGCCAGAGCTTCGGCCTTTCCCGATTCCCAACCCCCAATCCGCAATCAGGGCACCGTCCGCATCCTCGGCATCGATCCAGGCTCGCAGCGCACCGGTGTGGGCATCGTCGACGTCGATGCGGCCGGGCGCACGACGCACGTGTTCCACGCCGCGGTGAATTTGCTGGCCAACGACGATTTTCCGCTGCGCCTCAAGCAGATCTTCGAGGAACTGCGAGATCTCGTCCTCGCGCACCGGCCCGACGAAGTCGCGATCGAGCGCGTGTTCATGGCGCGCAATCCCGATTCGGCGCTCAAGCTAGGCCAGGCACGCGGCGCCGCGATCTGCGCCGTGGTCGCGCAGGGTCTGCCGGTCGCGGAGTATTCGGCCAAGGAAGTCAAACAGTCGGTTGTCGGCGGCGGCGGCGCGGAGAAGCGCCAGGTACAACACATGGTCGGCATGCTCCTGAACATCGAACGCAAGCTGCAGGCCGACGCGGCCGATGCGCTCGCGGTCGCGCTCACGCATGCGCATGCGCGCGCGAGCGCGCAGCGCATGCGCGCGGGCGCCGCGTTGGCGACTCGCGCGCGCGGCAGCACCTCGTCGTGGCGGAGCTTCCGATGATCGGCCGCCTGCGCGGAATCCTCGCTTCCAAGCAGCCGCCGTGGCTGGTCATCGACGTCGGCGGCGTCGGCTACGAAGTCGAGGCGCCGATGTCGACCGTGTTCGACCTGCCGGAGACCGGGCGCGAGGTCGCGCTCTACGTGCACTACGCGGCGAAGGAAGACACGGTCTCGCTGTACGGTTTCCTGCGCGAGACCGAACGCGTGCTGTTCCGCACGATCCAGAAGGTGTCGGGCATCGGCGCGAAGACCGCGCTCGCCGTGTTGTCCGGCGTGTCCACCGACGAGTTCGCGCGCCTCGTGCAGGCCGGCGACATCGCCGCGCTGACGCGCATCCCGGGTATCGGCAAGAAGACCGCCGAGCGCATCGTCGTAGAGCTGCGCGATCGCGTCGACGGCATGGGCCTGACCTCGTCGGCTGCCGCGGCGAACACGCCGAAGGACCCGCAATCCGAAGCGGCGAGCGCGTTGCAGCAGCTCGGCTACAAGCCGGTCGAGGCGGCGCGTCTGGTCAAGGAAACCTATGCCAGCGGCGACGGTGCCGAAGCGATCATCCGCAAGGCACTCAAGGCGGCGCTGCGCTGAAGGCGCGCACGCGCTTCGTGAAAAAGGGGATTGGCATGCTGTCCAACGCACAAACACTCACCGGTTCCGCGCGCAACAAGGCGCTGGCCGCGCTCGCACTCGGTGCGCTCGGCGTCGTCTACGGCGACATCGGCACCTCGCCACTGTATGCGGTGCAGGTGACCTTCGGCGAACAGGGCATACCGGTCAGTCCCGAAAACGTGCTCGGCGTGCTATCGCTGATCTTCTGGTCACTGGTTCTCGTCGTTTCGCTCAAGTACGTGGTCTTCATCATGCGTGCCGACAACAAGGGTGAGGGCGGCATCATGGCGCTGATGGCGCTGGCCCAGCGCGGCACGCGCGACAACGTCAGGCTCAGGCGCGTGATCGTCGTGCTCGGCCTGTTCGGCGCCTCGCTGTTCTACGGTGACGGCGTGATCACGCCGGCGGTATCGATCCTGTCGGCGGTGGAAGGCGTCAAGGTCGCCGCGCCAGCGCTCGACAGCTTCATCGTGCCGATCACGCTGGTCATCGTGATCGCGCTGTTCGCGGTGCAGAAACGCGGAACGGCGACGGTGGGCGCGATGTTCGGGCCGATCATGATGCTCTGGTTCGCCGCACTCGCCGCTCTCGGCGCGTGGCAGATCGTGCAGCAGCCGCAGGTACTGTACGCGCTGAATCCCTGGCATGCGGTCGTTTTCTTTCGCGACAACGGCGCGCACGCGTTCCTCGCGCTTGGCGGTGTCGTGCTCTGCCTGACCGGCGCCGAGGCGCTGTATGCCGACATGGGCCACTTCGGCAAGGAACCCATTCGCATCGCCTGGTTCGGTTACGTCTCGCCTGCACTCGTGCTCAATTATTTCGGCCAGGGCGCGTTGCTCATGCATCAGCCCGATGCGGTGTCGAATCCGTTCTTCCTCATGGCGCCGCAGTCACTGCTGTATCCGATGATCGCGCTGGCGACCGTGGCGGCAATCATCGCCTCGCAGGCGGTGATCACCGGCGCGTTCTCGATGACGCGCGAAGCGATCCAGCTCGGTTTCGCGCCGCGCATGGCGGTCAAGCACACATCGAAGGAAACCCAGGGCCAGATCTTCCTGCCCTGGGTCAACAGCATCCTCATGGTCCTGATCCTCGGCGCGGTGCTCGGCTTCCGCTCGTCGGCCAACCTCGCCGCGGCCTATGGCATCGCGGTGACCGGCACGATGGCCGTCTCGACCTGTCTCGCTTGCGTCGTTGCGCGCCGCATCTGGGGCTGGAACCGCGTGCTCGTCGCCGTCCTCGGCCTGTTGTTCCTCACCGTGGACATCGCATACTTCAGCGCCAACGCGATCAAGATCGAGCACGGTGGCTGGTTCCCGCTCGTGCTCGGCCTGTGCTCGTTCCTGATCATGAGCACCTGGCGCAAGGGGCGCGAACTGGTCCTGCGCGAGTTGCGCCAGGGCGGCATCGCGCTCGAACCATTCGTCGAGAGCGTCGTCGCGCATCCGCCGCTGCGTGTGCCCGGCACGGCCGTGTTCCTCACCGCGAACATCAGCGCCGTGCCGAACGCGATGCTGCACAACCTCAAGCACAATAAGGTGCTGCACGAGCGCAACATCCTGATGACGGTGGAGACGCTCGATGTGCCGACCGCCGAATACGGCGAACGCACCGAGATCACCGCGCTCGGCCACGAGTTCTACCGCGTCGTGCTGCGCTATGGTTTTGCCGAGGATCCGGACATCCCGGTGTCGATGCAGAACTGCGAGGCCAAGGGCCTCGGATTCGACATGATGGACACGACTTTCTTCCTCAGTCGCGAGAACGTGGTCGCCTCCGCGGGCGCGCGCGGCATGCCGGTCTGGCGCGACAAGCTGTTCGCATTCCTCACCCGCAACGCGAGTCCGGCGACGGCGTTCTTCCGCATTCCCGGCAACCGCATGATCGAACTGGGCACGCAGGTGGAAATCTGAAGAGCGTGAGCGGCAGAACAGTGGGCGGTAAGCGGAAAAACCCGATCGTCGCCCGGGCCCGAAGCTCTTCGCGCCCATCGCTCTCCGCTGCCATAATGCCGGCATGAACGACTCCCGCCTGATCTCGTCGTCCGCCACGCGTGACGACGAACTGCTCGAAGCCTCGATCCGTCCGCAGAAGTTGTCCGAGTATCTCGGCCAGCAGGCGGTGCGCGAGCAGCTCGGCATCTACATCGAGGCGGCGAAGCGGCGCGGCGAGGCGCTCGATCACGTGCTGATCTTCGGCCCGCCCGGCCTCGGCAAGACCACGCTGTCGCATGTGATCGCGAACGAGCTCGGCGTCAATCTGCGCACGACTTCGGGGCCGGTGATCGAGCGCGCGGGCGATCTCGCCGCGCTGCTCACCAACCTGCAGCCGCGCGACGTGCTGTTCGTCGACGAGATCCATCGCCTGTCGCCCGTGGTCGAGGAAATCCTCTACCCGGCGATGGAAGACAACCAGATCGACATCATGATCGGCGAAGGCCCGGCCGCGCGCTCGATCAAGCTCGATCTGCCGCCGTTCACCCTGATCGGCGCGACCACGCGCGCGGGCATGCTGACCAATCCGCTGCGCGACCGCTTCGGTATCGTCCAGCGCCTCGAGTTCTACACGCCGGACGAGCTCGCCGCGATCGTGCGCCGCTCGGCGAGGATTCTCGGCATCGCCTGCGCCGACGATGGTGCCGCCGAGATTGCGAACCGCTCGCGCGGCACTCCGCGTATCGCCAACCGCCTGCTGCGCCGCGTGCGCGACTTCGCCGAGGTGAAGGCGGGCGGGCGCATCACGCGCGAAGTCGCGATCGCTGCCATGGAAATGCTCAAGGTCGACGGCGCCGGTTTCGACGCGCTCGATCGAAGACTGCTCGGCACGATCATCGATCATTTCGACGGCGGTCCGGTCGGGGTCGAGTCGCTCGCCGCGGCGCTCAGCGAGGAGCGCGGCACGATCGAGGACGTGCTCGAACCCTTCCTGATCCAGCAGGGCTACCTGATGCGCACCGCGCGCGGGCGCATGGTCACGCGCAAGGCGTATCTGCACCTGGGACTGAAGGCGCCCAAGCGCTCGCCGCGGCCGGAAGACCTGTTCGACGGCAGCGAGGCCGAATCCGGCGCATGAGTGCGAATGACGCAGCGGCAACGCCCGTTTTCTCCTGGCCCGTGCGTATCTACTGGGAAGACACCGACGCCGGCGGTGTCGTCTACTACGCCAACTACCTGCGCTTCCTTGAGCGCGCGCGCACGGAATGGCTGCGCCGCCTCGGCATCGACCAGTCGCGTGTGCGCGACGAGCTCGGCGTGGTCTTCGTCGTGCGCGAGGTGGCCATCGAGTACAACGCGCCGGCAAGGCTCGACGACGAGTTGGAAGCGACCATCGACGCGGTCGAGCGCCGTTCAGCTTCGATGACTTTTGCGCAACGTATACTTCGGCGCAGCGATGGCGCCGTGCTGGTGACGGCGCGGGTGCGTGCCGCCTGCGTCGCCGTCGACGGTTTCAAGCCGCAACGCATCCCCGAATCCCTGTTTTCCTGAAACGAAAAATATCGACATGCCCGCCGTTCCCAGTGGTCTGAACATCATCGACCTCGTGCTCAATGCGAGCATCTTCGTCAAGCTCGTCATGCTGCTGCTTTTGATCTTTTCCTTCATGTCCTGGGTGATCATCTTCCGCAAGCGCGCGATGCTCAACCGGGCAATGAGCGGCGCCGACGATTTCGAGGAACGCTTCTGGTCCGGCGCCGACCTCGCCGGCCTGTTCCGCGAAGTCACATCCAATGGCGCGACCACCGGCATCGAAAGCATCTTCGAAGCCGGCTTCCGCGAATTCGCGCGCTTGCGCCAGCGCGGCCGGCTCGACGCACGCACGGTGATCGAAGGCGCGCAGCGCGGCATGCGCGTGGCCGAGTCGCGCGAACTCGATCGCCTCGAACAGAACGTCGAATTCCTCGCCAACGTCGGCTCGATCAGTCCTTACGTCGGCCTGCTCGGCACCGTCGCCGGCATCATGGTCGCCTTCGTCGGCCTCGCCAACATGAAAGAGGCGACGATCGCCACGGTCGCGCCGGGCATCGCCGAAGCGCTGATCGCGACCGCGATGGGCCTGATCGCGGCGATCCCGGCGGTGTGGGCCTACAACCGCTTCCAGACCAAGATCGAACGCCTGTCGACGCGCTTCGATACCTTCGTCGAGGAGTTCTCCTCGATCCTGCAACGCCAGGTCCACGCCGACGACGGCGCCTGACCCCGGGCCGCGGCGAACCCCGTTCAAACCATCATGCGCACGCGCAAGAAACGCAAACTGAAAGCCGAGATCAACGTCGTTCCGTACATCGACGTGATGCTCGTGTTGCTGATCATCTTCATGGTGACTGCGCCGCTGCTCAATCTCGGCGTCGATATCAAGCTGCCGCAGTCGACCGCCAAGGCCGTGTCGGTGCCGAAGGAGCCGATCCTGATCGGCGTCGACAAGGACGGCAGGTTCTATCTGACCAAGAGCGGTGCACCGCGCGAGCAGATGTCTGCCGACGATATCGTCAAGCAAGTTTCCGCGATCGTGCGCCAGAACCCGGATGTCCCCGTGCTGTTCGGCGCCGACGCGCGCGTGCCGTACGGGCAGGCCTACCAGATTCTTCCGGGCCTGCAGGCGGCCGGCGTGACCCGTGTCGGGCTGATGAGCCAGCCGCTGCAGGATTCCAAGTAGCGGCAGCCGGCACCGCGACCCAACCATGGAAAGCCAAAGCGACAAGGTGCGCGCCTGCCTGTATGCACTGCTCGTGCATCTGGGTGTGTTCGCTTTGCTGTTCATCGGCCTGTTCTGGGCGACGCCGCAGGCGATGCCGTTGCTGCAGGGGCCGGTGATCGAGGCCACGCTTGTCGGCAAGGTTGGTGCGCCTGTGCCTACGCCGCCGAGCAAGACGCCGCCTGCACCGCCGAAGGAAGAGACCGCCCCGCCGCCTGCGCCGAAGCCCGCGCCGCCACCTCCGCCGCAGCCGGAGAAAACACCGCCACCGACCGTGCAGAAGAACGACAATCGCGATCAGGAAAAGATCGCCGAGATGGCACAGATCAAGGCCGAGCAGGCGAAGAAAGCCGAAGAGGAAAAGGTCAGGCAGAAGCAGATCGAGTTGCAGCAGGAAAAAGAACGCAAGGAAGCCGAAGCGAAGGAAAAGCAGGAGCAGATCCAGAAGCAGCTCGAGGAAATCCGCAAGGAGCGCGCAGCGAACGAAAAGAAGCTCAAGCTAGCGAAGGAAAAGATGCGGCAGCTCGACGATCTGCAAAAGCAGCAGTCGTCGGCCAAGCCCGTGAAAGCTCCGCCCGTGGATGTGCCCGAGGCCGCCGAGGCGCGTACGGGTGCGAACGGCACCGACTCGAGCCTGCTTGCGGAATACAGTTCAGCAATCGTCAAGGTCGTGACTGATAATTGGAATCGCCCGGACACGACGCCGAGCGGCGTGCGCTGCACGATCACGATCACGCAGATTCCCGGCGGAACGGTGATCAACACGAGCATTGTTTCGCCGTGCAATGCCGACATGGTGACGCAGAATTCCATCAAGCAGGCCGTGACCAAGGCGCAGCCGTTGCCATACAAGGGTTACGAGAGCGTCTTCCAGCGCAACATCACTTTCACCTTCAAATACGACGGAAGCTAAACCATGCATCAGCGATTACTTACCTGGCTCACCGCGGTCGCGCTGGCGATTTGTGCGGCGCCGCTGTTCGCGCAGGGTTTGACCCTCGAAATCGCCAACGGCAATGCCTCGGCGTTACCTATCGCGGTCATTCCGTTCCAGTGGCAAGGTGGCGGCGCGCCGCCGGATACGAATGTCTCCGATGTCGTCACCAACGATCTCAACCGCTGCGGCCAGTTCCGCGCGCTGCCGAAGACGGATATCGTCGAGTCGCCCGCGCGCGGCAGCGAGATCAAGTTTCCGACCTGGCGCCTGCTCAAGCAGGACTACATTCTCGTCGGCCGTGTCATCGATGCCGGTGCAGGTGAGGTCAAGGTCGAGTTCGAGCTGTACACGGTCGGCGATCAGAAGAATCTGCTCAGCTCCGTCATTGCGGGCCAGCGCAGCGACATGCGCGGCATCGCCCATCGCGTGGCCGATGCAGTGTACGAAAAGATCACCGGCGTGCGCGGCGCGTTCGACACGCGCATTGCCTACGTCACCGCCAAAGGCATCGGCAACAACGCCACCTATGCACTGATGGTCGCCGATTCCGACGGCTACGGCCCGCAGCAGGTGGTCACCTCGCGCCAGCCGCTATTGTCGCCGGCGTGGTCGCCGGACGGGCGCAAGCTCGCCTATGAGTCGTTCGAGCGCGGCGCATCGGCGATTTACATCCAGGACATCGGCACCGGTGCACGCGAAGTCGTGTCCGCGCGCAAGGGCATCAATGGCGCGCCGGCGTTCTCGCCCGACGGCCGCAAGCTCGCGCTGAGCCTGTCGAACGGCGTCAATCCGGACATCTACGTCATGGATCTCGCCAGCCACGCGCTGACCCAGATCACGCGCAACTACGCGATCGACACCGAACCGGTCTGGTCGCCCGATGGCAGCACGATCTATTTCACCTCCGACCGCGGCGGCAAACCGCAGATCTACCAGGTCGCCGCCGGCGGCGGCGGCGAGTCGCGCGTGACCTTCGTCGGCGACCAGAACGCCAAGGCCACCGTGAGCTGGGACGGCAAGAAGATCGCCATGTCGCAGGGCAATAAAAACATGTATCATATTGCCGTTTTGGATCGCGCTACGGGCAGCAACACGCCCATTTCGACGGGAAATTTCGACGAATCGCCGAGTTTCGCGCCGAACGCGAGCATGCTTATGTACGCCGCGACCGAGGGATCGCGCGACGTGCTCTACGCTGTGTCGGCGGACGGTCGCGTCCGCCAACGGCTGGTTCTGGCCGACGGGGATGTACGCACGCCGGCATGGGGACCTTACCGTCAGCGTGGACAATAAGAAACCCTCGACCTGGATGTTGAGATACCGAACTACTCCCCAAGCCAACCACTGAGGCAATGACAATGAAAACCTTGCGCGTTCTCCTGACCACCGTTGCTGCGACCGCCGCCCTGGCCGCCTGTTCCGGCAAGAAGGCCGTGAAGCCGCCCCCGCCGCCCGTCGACAATGGTGCGGTCACCACGGCCCCGGCCCAGTCCGGCCCGTACAGCGGTCCGGAAGCCCTCGACAAAGATTCCTGCTTGCGCCAGCGCGTGATCTACTTCGATCTGGACAAGACCGAGATCCACTCGGAGTTCCAGGCGCAGATCGCCTGCCACGCCGCCTACCTGCGTCAGTTCCCCGGCGCGAAGGTCACGTTGGAAGGCAACGCCGACGAGCGCGGCACGCGTGATTACAACCAGGGCCTCGGCGAGCGCCGCGGCAATGCCGTGTCGAGCGCGATTGCCGCTGCCGGTGCGTCGACCAGCCAGCTCAACGTCGTCAGCTACGGCGAAGAAAAGCCGGTCTGCCGCGAGCACAACGAAGCTTGCTGGCAGAAGAACCGCCGCGTCGAGATCGTCTACACCTCGAAGCAGTAACGGCGGAACCAAGGGCGAGGCGCGCGGGTCACAGCACCGGCGCGCCTTCTCTTTTTTTGATCCGAAGAATCCATGTCCATGATCTCGACTCGTGCCTTTTGCGTGGCGGCGTTCCTGGCTGTCGCGACCATCGCCACCCCCGCGCTTGCGCAGCGCGAAAGCCTTGCCGAGCGCGTTACCCGGCTCGAGCAGCAGCAGAGCGCAGGTCAGGGCAGCGTCGAGCTGGTCAATCAGATCAATGCGCTGCAGTCGCAGGTACAGCAACTGCAAGGGCAGAACGAAGAACTCAAGCATCAGCTCGAGCAGCTCAAGCAACACGCCCGCGACCAGGCCATCGACACCGATTCGCGCCTGAGCAAGCTCGAAGGCAAGGCACCCGGTGCCGCAACCCCCGCTGCGGGCGCGCCGACGAACAACGGCCAATTGCAGGACATCGCACTGGGCGGCAATGCCGCCGCGGTGGCCACACCGAGCAATGCCGCACCGCCCGCCAACGTGCCGCCGACGCCATCCGCGCCGCCGGCCAATCCGGCCGATGAGAAGGCCGCCTACGACCAGGCGTTTGCCGCGCTCAAGGATGGACGTTACGCCGAATCGGCGAAGATGTTCCAGGGCTACCTCGCCCAGTATCCGAACGGCGATCTCGCACCGAACGCATACTACTGGCTTGGCGAGTCGTACTACGTGACACAGAATTATCCGATTTCCCTCGACGCGTTCAACAAGCTGCTCGCGCAGTACCCGAACAGTCAGAAAGCCTCCGCCGCGCTGCTCAAGGTCGGCTACTGCCAGTACGAATTGAAGCAATGGGATCAGGCCGAAACGACGCTCAACCAGGTCATCGCCAAGTATCCCGGCACGCAGGAGGCGAACCTCGCCCAAGGCCGCCTGCGTGCACTCAAGATGGAGCGCCGCTAGAACCATGGGCGCGCGATCTGTCGCGTCCTTTTTTTGCGGGATGAGCCGAAGAGCAGAAGCTTTTTCTGCCAAGGATAGACACGGATAAAGCTGGAACATGGATTTGGCCTTTTCTCTGTCCGTGCAATCCGTGGCAAATTCCTTTGATTCGCTTTGAACCCGTCATGGTCGAAGACCGCCTGCGCATCACCGAAATCTTCCACTCGCTGCAAGGCGAGGCACGGTCGGTCGGCTGGCCGACGGTGTTCGTGCGCCTGACCGGTTGCCCGTTGCGCTGCGTCTGGTGCGACACAGAGTATTCGTTCCATGGTGGCGAATGGCGCGAAACAAGCAGCATTGTGGAAGAAGTGAAAAAGTATAAAACGCGGCATGTCTGCGTCACCGGTGGTGAGCCGCTCGCGCAGAGGCGCTGTCTCGACCTGCTGAGCCGCCTGTGCGACGAAGGCTTCGATGTCTCGCTGGAAACCTCGGGCGCGCTGGATGTATCGGCGGTGGATGCGCGCGTCAGCCGCGTCGTCGACGTCAAGGCACCGGGCTCGGGCGAGTCCGCGCGCAACCTGTGGAGCAACCTCGACGTGCTCGGCGCGCACGATCAGATCAAGTTCGTCCTCGCCGACCGTGCCGATTACGACTGGGCGCTGGACGTGCTCGATCGGCGCGACCTGACGTCGCGTTGCGATGTGCTGTTTTCGCCCGTGGCCGGCAAGCTCGCGCCGCGCGACCTCGCCGACTGGATCATTGCCGACGGTCGCCAGGTGCGCATGCAGGTGCAGTTGCACAAACTGCTTTGGGGCAACGAGCCGGGACGCTGAACTATGATCGCCGCCTCGGCAGGGAATGCCGAGGTCCAGATTGCACGGATGCCGCCATTGCGAATCAAACCATGTCCACTTCCAACAAACGCGCCGTCGTTCTCGTCTCCGGCGGCATGGATTCCGCGGTCACCCTCGCGATCGCACGCGTGCAAGGCTTCGCCTGTCACGCACTCAGCGTCGAGTACGGCCAGCGCCACGTCTCCGAACTTGCCGCCGCGCGGCGCGTCGCCGCGCGGTACGCGATTGCGCACAAGACCGTGCGCATCGATCTGCGCAGCATTGGCGGCTCGGCGCTGACCGACGATATCGCCGTGCCTGAGGATACCGATCAAGGCGGGGCGGGCGACGGCATCCCGGTCACCTACGTGCCCGCGCGCAACACGATCATGCTGTCGATCGCGCTCGGCTGGGCCGAAGTGCTCGGCGCGCAGGACATCTTCTGCGGCGTCAACGCGGTCGACTACTCCGGCTATCCCGACTGCCGGCCCGAATTCATCGAGGCGTTCGAGCGTCTCGCCAACCTCGCCACCAAAGCCGGCGTCGAAGGAAACAAGCTGACCGTGCATGCGCCGCTGATCCGCCTGTCCAAGGCCGACATCGTCCGCCGCGGCAACGAACTCGGCGTCGATTTCGCCGAAACCGTATCTTGCTACCAGGCCGATGCCGACGGCCGCGCCTGCGGCCACTGCGACGCTTGCCGCTTGCGCGCGCTCGGCTTCGCCGAGGCAGGAATAGCCGATCCGACGCGGTATCGCTGAAATGGTGTTTCGCCGTGCTCCGTGCGGCACAGGCAACGGTTTTCCTTGATGATTTTGCGCGCGGCCACTAAACTGCGCGACCCGCATCCATGCGGAACCGCATTCGTCGGTTCATGGGCCGTTAGCTCAGCGGTAGAGCAGTAGACTTTTAATCTATTGGTCGATGGTTCGATCCCATCACGGCCCACCATACCGACGCACGTGCGGAGCATTTGCCGCTTCAAAGCCGAAAAAACCTGCCCTGTCACGGGTTTTTGCCTTTCCGTTGGTCGTTAGAGACGGAAGGAAGGGCATTTCCCGTCTCAAAAGACGACCCTCGCGCATAGGCACGAGAAGTCGTCGGGTCTTCTCGGCGTCCCCGGAGCGCTTGCAAAATGTATATTTCTGCACTTTGCGTCATGGGGATGTCGAGCTGGTGCTTGTCGACGATCGGCGTACCGTCGATGACGATGGCGGCGGGGTGGCGTGCGCTCAGCTCCCCGCGCGCACCGCGACCGTCTGGCCCGCGCTCAGGCGCTCGGCACCACGTACGACCAGGCGGTCGCCGACGTTGAGTGCGCCGCGCACCTCGACCAGTTCGCCGCTGCTCGTGCCCGGCGTGACGACGACCTGCTCGGCCTTGCTGTCGCTCGACACGCGCATGACGTAGGTACGGTCGGTGCGGCGCACGAGCGCGTCGCGCGGCACGGCAAGCGCCGCGCTCGCGGCTTCGGCGGTTTCCGGCAGGGCGACTTCGATCGCGCTGCCGACCAGGGCGAACGTGGGGTCGACGCCGACGCGCAATTCGAACTGGCGCGCGCGCTCGTCGCCGACCGGCACGACCGCACGCACGATCGCGGCCTGCTCGACCCCGCCCTTGCGCATGCCGACCTGCATGCCGGGGCGGATTTTGTCGGCCAGCGCGAGCGGTGCCTGCACGCGCGCCTCGATGTGCTCGGTGTCGACGAAATGGACGATGTTCGCGCCGACTTGCAGATATTCACCGCGCTGCGCGAAGCGCTCGGTGACGATGCCCGAGAACGGCGCGCGCACATCGGCCTGGGCGATGTCGTATTCGACCTGGCGCAGTTGCGCGCGGGCACGCGCGGCGGTCTGGCCGTCGGTTTCCAACGTCGCCCGCGCCTCGTCGAGTTGCGAGCGCGCGATCAGGTTGCCGGTTTCAAGCTTGCTGAAACGATCGAGCTGGGTTTTCGACAGTGCCTGTTTGGCCTCGGTGCGGCGCAGCTCGGCGAGCAGTTCCTCGCGGCGCAGGCGCAGGGCCTGATCGTCGAGCTTGGCCAGGCGTTCTCCGGCCTTCACCCGCGTGCCGACCTCGGCGACGAAGTCGAGCCGCCCGGCTTCGGCGCTGGCGATCTTCGCATCGTCGCGGCTGACCACGCTGCCGGGTACCCAGCGCAGCGGTGCCAGTTTCGATGCGGTGGCTTGGCCGACCTCGACGATCGCGGGCGGCGTGCTCGCCGTCTGCGCATGCGCGATGCTGCAAAGTATAAAAAGAGAAATAATCGCAATTTTCCGGTTCATGGCATCACCCAAAGCAAGAGCCTCTTTTAAGGCAGATAACAGCGGATAAAAGCCGATAAATGCGGATGGAGATAAATGAATACACAAGAAGATCAGCTCATATCCGCGTCTATCCGCTTTTATCTGCGTTAAGAGAATTCATCACGCAGCTTCCGCATCGACCAGGCGCGGCCGTTCGCCGCGCGGCGGCGCAAGCGCGGCGCGCTTGCGTTCGCCGGCGAAGAACAGACGCATCAGGCTCGGCAGCAGCAGCAGCGAGAAAATCAGACTGATGACGACGCCGCCGACGTTGACCGCGGCCAGGCCGCGATAGATCACGCTGCCGGGGCCGGGGTTGACCGCCATCGGCAGCGCGCCGAGCGCGCCGGTCAGCGTGCTGGCGAGGATCGCGCGCAGGCGCTGGTTGAGCGACATGCGGATCGCATCCGACAGGTTGGCGCCGTTGGCCTGCTCCTCGCGGGTCAGGTCGACGAGCAGGATCGCGTGGTTGACGACGACGCCAACCATCATGATGAAGCCTATCATCGACAACAGATCGAGCGGCTGGAACGCGAACAGGCCGAGCACGCGCAGGCCGAGCATGCCGCCGATCAGCGCGAGTGGCACGGTGAGCACGACGATGACGGCGTGGCGCAGCGATTTGAACATCGCCGCCATGAGCAGGCCGAGCACGAACAGGGCAAGGAGGAAGTTCTTGCCGATCGTGCCGACGATGCGTTCGAGGCGGTCGGCGCTGCCGGCGAGGCGGATCGTGCCGTCCGGCAGTTGCTTGCGCAGCGTCGGCAGTATGTCCTTGTCGATCGTCGCCAGCGCGTCTTCGAGCGCGAGCGTTGCCGGTGGATCCATGGTCAACGTCACCGTGCGGCGGTGGTCGAGGCGGCGGATCTGCGAGGGGCCGAGCGCGGTTTCCAGATGCACCATTTCGCCGACCGTCATCACCTTGCCGTTCGGCGCGACGACCGGCGTCTGCGCGAGTTCCTCGGGCGTTTGCCCGACGCTCGCGCGCAGGATCACCGGCACGCGTTGCTCGCCGTCGAAGTATTCGCCGAGCCAGGCGCCGTCGCCGAGCGTGCGCACGATGTCGCCGAGGGTGGCGCGGTCCCAGCCGGCTTCGGCGATGCGCCGGTCGTCCGGCGCGGCGCGCAGTTCGAGCTGCGCAGCGTCGGTCGGCGGGAACGCCTGCACGTTGGCGCCCTTGAATTTCGCTTCGAGCAACTGGCGGCCGGTCTCGGCGACCTGGTATAGCTTCGCCGCGTCCTCGCCCTGCAGATGGATCGACACCGCGCGTGCCGAGCCGCCGAAGCCGCCGAACAGGTCGCCCTCCTGGGTGAACGCGCGCGTGTCGGGGAAGCCGACCGTGATCTCGTCGCGGACGATGCGTTCGAGGTCGCCGATGCGGGCTTCATCCACCACGCGCGCGCCGATCGTGCCGCCGCCCGGCCACAGCAGCACGTACCAGTTTTTCAGTTGCGGCTGCTTGCTGCCGTCCATGTACGGCTTCATGCGCGCGAGAATCGTCGGCACGATCTCGCGGTCGATCACTTCGGGTGGCATGCCCGGCGGGAAGCTGAAGAACGTGTCGATCGCCGCGCGCTTGACCGGCGGTAGATAGTCGAGGCGCGGCATGAAAGCGAACGTCGCCGCGAGCGGCAGTACGAGCAGGGCGAACACCCAGCCGATCTGCTTCGGTCGCGTATCGGTCCACGCCATGATCTTGTCGGTCAGCCACGGCCAACCGTCGCCGTAGCCTGATCTGAGTTTCTTCGCTTTCAACCAACCCGCCGCCGCGGGCAGCGCGGTGATCGCGACGATGACCGAGATCGCCACCGCAATGGAAATCGTCAGCGCGAGATCGGAGAAGATCTGGCCCTCGACGTCGCGCAGGAACACGACCGGCAGGAACACCGCGATCGTCGTGATCGTCGAGGCGATCAGCGCACCGACCACTTGTTGCGTGCCGGTTAGCGCAGCCTTGTGCGGCGTGACCCCGCTTTCCTTCAGGCGCAGGATGTTGCCGGAGACGACAATCGCGCCCTCGACCACCATGCCGACCGCGAATGCGAGGCCGGCCAGCGAGATCACGTTGAGGCTGTGACCGGTGAGATGCAGCACGGTGAACGTGGCGAGCAGGCAGATTGGAATGGTCGCCGCGATCAGAATCGTCGCGCGGATGTCGCGCATGAACCACCACACGCAGAGCAGCGCGAGCAGCGCGCCGACGATGAGGTTCTCGCTGAGCAGGTGCACCGCGCGGTTGATGAACAGCGAGGAGTCGAACGACTGCTCGATGCCGAGGCCCTTGTCCTTGAGCACGCCGTCGCGCAGTTCGGCGACGACCTTCTTCACCGCAGTCAGCGTCTGCAGCACGTTCGCGCCGTTGACCTTGTCGACCTGCAGGCCGATCGCCGGGTTGCCGTTCTGGTAGGCATAGAACTGGCGCCGCGGCGGCCGCACTTCGATCGTGGCGACGTCGGCGAGATGCACGACCTTGTCCGCCTTGGAAGACAGTACGAGCGCGCCGAGTTGCTCCGGCTTGTAGCGTCCGGTGTAGCGCAGCTGATACTGCTGGCGGCCGACGTCGACCTGGCCGCCGGAAACGTCCGCCGCGGCAGCGGCGCGCGCGGCGATATCGGGAATCGACACGCCGAGGCTGGCCGCCTTGGCCATGTCGACGGTGATGCGCACCTCGTCGGGCGGCCCCGCGTTGACGATCACCTGGGCAACGCCCGGCACCGCTTCGATGCGCGGCTTGACCGTGTTCTCGATGAACTGGCGATACTTGTCCATCGGCCCCGGCGTGCCGGGCAGCAGTTGCACGAAAAACCAGCTCAGCGTGGTATTGGCGCCGCCGTTGTTGCCGCCCATCTGCACCACGGGCCGGTCGGCGTCCTTCGGGATCGAGCGCACGCGGTTGATCCGCCCGATCACCTCGACCAGCGCGTTCTTCATGTCGCTGCCGATCGCGAAGGTCAGGTTGATGTTGCTGCCGCCAGCGCCGGCGTTGCCGTCGAGTTCTTCAAGCCCCGGCAGGCCCTGCAACACTTGTTCCTGTGGCTCGAGCAATTCCGCTTCGACTTCCTCGGGTGAGGCCGCGCGCCAGTTGGTCTGGATCGAGATCTGCGGCCGGTCGATGTCGGGAAACAGCTGCAGCGGCAGTTCGCGCAGGCTGAGCAGGCCAAGCAGGGCGACCAGCAGCACCGCCATGCCGACCGCGACCGGGTTCTTCAGCGAGGCTTCGATGATCTTCATGGGCCGCTCCCTTCTTTGTCCGCGGCTAGCATGGCGCGCGGCTCGGGCAATGAGATGTGGCATTGGTCATGAAGGTTGCATCGTCTGCGACGAAGCGTTGGCACGGTGCGACGAAGCGTTTGGCGACGGCGGCTCTCGCCTGTCGTTCCTGCGTAGGCGGGAATGACGAGCAAAAAAAGAACCCGTCAGGTGAGCAACTTCACCTTGTCACGATAGCTGCGCGACAGCTTCAACTCGTGCCCTGAGTCGAGCACGAGGAAATACTCGCCGTTCACGTGCGGGCGCATCTCCTTGACGCGCGAGAGGTTCACGATGCTGGAGCGATGCACGCGCGCGAAGCGGCGCGGATCGAGGCGGCGTTCCAGATCAAGCATCGTGCCGCGCAACACGTGCGTGTCGGCTCCGGCGTGGATGCACATGTAGTCGCCGGCAGCGTCGATCCAGCGGATCGTCTCGATATCGATGCGCAGCAGGCGGTGGCCGTCCTTGACCGTGAGTTTCGCGGCCGCAGGCAGGTCCGTGTCGTCGGCGAGATGCGCGTCGAGCTTCGACTTCGCCGCTTCGGGCAGCGTCGCGATCAGTTTGAGCAGGCGCTCGTAGTGGTCTTCGGTCTTGCGCGCGCCGAGGCGCGCACGGGCACGGGCGATCGCCTCGTCGAGGCGCACATCGTCGACCGGCTTGAGCAGGTAGTCGAGCGCGCTTGCGGCAAACGCAGCCAGTGCGTACTGGTCGTAGGCGGTGACGAAGACAGTCAACGGGATCTGCGTTGCCGGCAGCGCGCGCAGCAGCTCGAAACCGTCGATGCCGGGCATCTGCACGTCGAGGAACATCAGTTGCGGGCGCAATGTGGAAATCGCGTGGAAGGCCTGGCGGCCGTTGCCGGCCTCACCGACGATCTCGATGTCGGCGTGACGGCGCAGGCGCAGCTCGAGGCCGCGTCGCGCCAGCGGTTCGTCGTCGACGATGAGGGCACGTATCGTCGCCATCTCACGTTCCGCGCGCGGTTTCGAACGGCAGGCGGATGTGCACGTCGACGCCGTGCGGTTCACGGTTGCCGATGTGGAAATGCTGGCGTTCTCCGTAGAGCACGCGCAGGCGCTCGCGCGTGTTGGCGATGCCGACGCGCGCATGGCCGTTTGGCGCGATGTCGGCCTCGTCGAAACCCGGACCGTCGTCGCGCAGGTGCAGGTCGAGCCAGGCGTCGTGCGCCAGGTTCGCGTCGCGGCGCGCCACCAGCGCGACGCAACCGCCTTCTTCGCGCTTCGACACCGCGTACTTGATCGCATTTTCGATCAAGGGTTGCAGGATCAGGCTCGGCACGAGTGCCATGCGCGCGGCCGGTTCGATGTCCATCTCCACCTTGAGGCGGTCGCCGAAGCGCAGCTGCTCGATGCCGAGATAGAGCCTGAGCGCGTCGACTTCCTCGGCGAGGCTGACGCGCTGCTCGGGGTCGGAGTCGAGCGAGTGGCGCAGGAATGCGGACAGACTGCCGACCATGCGATAAGCGGTGTCGCGCTTGTCGTCGAGCACCAACGTGGAAATCGCGTTGAGCGTGTTGAACAGGAAATGCGGGTTGAGCTGGTAGCGCAGCATCTTCAGCTGTGCCGCATGCGCGGCGTTCTGCGCGCGCAGCGCGGCTTCCTTCTGCAGCTGCGATTGCTGCGCGAACTTGATGCCGAAGTAGAGTCCGCTCCAGGACAGGAGCAGGTAGAACATCGACAGGAAGTACCACAGGTAGCTGAGCAGGTTGTGCGACATGCAGTCGTCGCAGAAATGGAAGGCGAACTTCGCGCCGAGGTAGACGCCTGCCTGCACCAGCGTGGCAGTCAGCAGCAGCGCCGCCGCGAAGCCCGCCATGCGCGGCAGCGGCAACGCCCACAATTGCCGGTAGCCCAATCGCAACAGGCTCGTGATGGCGAAGCCGGAGAGGGTTACGGTCAGCGAGACGACCAGGTAACGCAGTTCGCTGCCTTCCCCGATCACCGCCGTGGCGTTGAGGATGAAGTAGGTCGCCCAGCCCGCGATCTGCAGCGGCCAGAACGAGGGCTTGCCCTGGGCCGCGATGGGGTTTGCGATGACCGACGCGTTCACGTGGCGCATGCTCGTATTGGCAGGGGCGCACACTATGAACCGATCCGGCGCAGGTTTGAAGTGGCCGGCAGCGCTTGCCGCGGTGTGGACTGCCGGATGTCATGGCGACCCCGACGCCCGGCGATTGCCGCGCCGGAAGTTCCGGACTCGCCGAGGAACCGCGCTACTCCGCGAGGCGACGCTGCCCAACCAGCACGTAGTACGGCACGCGAATCCGCGGCAGGTACGGCACCGTGGTGCGACGCTCGGCGAGCTCGTGCGCCGGCAGGGACTCGGACAGCGTGGCGAGATGCGCGGGATCGAGGTTCACGCCGTCGTGAGCGAACCAGCGCGGCCAGAAATCCCGCGTGAAGGTACCGTGGCGCACGAGTCCGGCTGCTGGTTGCGCTGCGGAAGTATAGAAATCCACTACGCCCAGCAAGCCTCCTGGCTTGAGCGTGGAGAGTGCGTTGGCCAGCGCCGCGCGCCAGTCGGGGGTCATCGTCAGCGCATAGGAAGAGTAGACGCAATCGACCGGCGCATCGGGCCGCCAGGCCGTCGCGTCGGCTTCGACCATGCGCACCAGCGGATGGCGCGCGAGACGTTCGCGTGCGCATGCGAGCGGGCGGGGCAGAGGTCGACGAGGTCGAAGCTTGCGACGTCGCCCAAACGGTCGCCGAAGAATTCGAGGTTGCGGCCGGTGCCGCCGCCGAGTTCGACGATGCGCGCCTGCGCCGGCAGTCGCGCGCGCAAGCGCCGGATCAATTCCTCGCGCCCGCGCAGCAGGCGCTCGCGAAAGCGGCCGCGGTCCCGTGCCTGCGCGCCATGGAAACCTTCCAGGTTACGCGCATGCAAAGACGGCTTCGGTACACCGCGCAGCATCTGGTGCAGCACGGCGACGTCGTAGCGCAGGGTGGCCGGTCGGCTCACGATGCGTGTCCCGCCAGGTCCGCGCGAACGGTGAAAGTTGCGCACGCAGCTTCTGCCGGTAGAGATTGCCGAAGTCCGGCTGATGGCCCTCGCCGAAGATCGCGAAGTAGTCGTTGCAGGCCAGCGCATGGATCGGCGATCTTCAGCTCAGCAGCGCGATCTGGCGAGAATTCGCGTCGACCGTGAAAATCTGCTTCTGGTCCGAGCGCGAGCGCCCTGCGGTCGATCGCCGGGTCTTCCCGGCAGGTGTTGCAGACCAGGCTGCGTGAGTAGATCGCATTGAACAGCGCGTGGTCCAGTTTGTCGATCAGGCTGGGCTTGGACATCGGCAGGCGGCTCGGCGTGGAGACCAGGCCGGCGCGCTAGTGCGCGATGATGACGTCGCGGTTACGGACCCGGAAATTCGGTATCCTCGCCGCTGCCACGAGTCATCGGGAAAGCGCATGCTGCGTATTCTGTCCGCATTGTCGTGTCTGCTGCTGTGTTTCCCGCAAGGGCATGCGTTCGCGCCCGCGGCGAAGTCGCGCAACGTCGTCCTCGTCACGCTCGACGGTGTGCGCTGGCAGGAGATGTTCGGCGGTGCCGACCCGGCGGTGATGAAGTTCCTCGCGCGCGGCGCGCCGGTCGAAGGCACGTCGTTGTATCGACGCTACTGGGCGCCGACCACCGAAGAACGCCGCGCGAAGATCATGCCGTTCCTCTGGGGCACGTTGCTGACGCAGCATGCCTGGATCGCCGGCGACCCGGCGAAGGCGAGTCATGTCGAATCGAGCAACCGCTTCCACACCTCGTATCCGGGTTACGCGGAAATCCTCACCGGCCGCGCGCACGACGGGGTCATCGTCGACAACACGAAGCAACGTGTTCCGGTGCCGACCGTGCTCGAATTCGTGCGTCGCGAACTGCGCCTGCCCAAGTCGGCGGTGGCGGTGTTCGCCAGTTGGGACAGGTTCAACGACATCGTCGAGCACGAGCCGGATGCGATTGTCGTGAACGCGGGATTCGCACCTTATGCGAGCAACGACGCGGCGCTGCGGGAATTGAGCACGGCGCAAGCCGAGATGGTTGCCTGGCCGGATGAACGTTTCGACTATCCGACCCAGCGCTTCGCGCTCGACTATCTTCGCCGCGAGCATCCGCGCCTGCTCTACATCGGCCTCGGTGATACCGACGACTATGCGCACGACAAGAAGTATGAATTGATGCTGGAATCGCTGCACCGCGCTGACCGTTTCCTGGCCGCGTTGTGGACGCAGTTACAGGCGATGTCGTCGTATCGCGACAACACGGTGCTGATCGTCACCACCGACCACGGTCGCGGCAATATGGCCGAGTATTGGGATACGCACAACGAGGAATTGACGTCGGCCAGGAACATCTGGCTCGCGGTGGCCGCGCCCGGCGACGTGCGGCGCGGCGAGCTCGAAGGCGGGCCGACGCTGTACCAGCACCAGATCGCGGCGACGATCGCGCAGGCTTTCGGACTGGATTTCGACCGTGCGTATCCCGGGGCGGGCAAGCCGATCCCGTTGCCTGCCGGCGCACCCTGACGCACGCGGCGTCAGGCGTGCAGGCCGAGCACGCCACGCGCGCGCAATTCGGCGACAATGCGCTCGGCGGCGGCATCGGCGTCGAGCTGTTCGGTCTCGATGTGCAGCTCCGGCGTTTCCGGTGCTTCGTATGGCGAGTCGATGCCGGTGAAGTTCTTCAGCTCGCCGCGGCGCGCCTTCTTGTACAGTCCCTTCGGGTCGCGCTGCTCGACGACGGCGAGTGGCGTGTCGACGAAGATCTCGATGAACTCGCCGGCCTGCACCATCTCGCGCGCCAGCTTGCGCTCGGAGCGGAATGGCGAAATGAACGCAGTCAGCACGACCAGACCCGAATCGACCATGAGCCGCGCCACCTCGCCGATACGACGGATGTTCTCGATACGGTCGGCGGCGGTGAAGCCGAGGTCCTTGTTCAGGCCGTGGCGCACGTTGTCGCCGTCGAGCAGGTAGGTGCGCACGCCGAGCGCGTGCAGCTTGCGCTCGACGAGGTTGGCGATCGTCGATTTGCCGCTGCCGGACAGGCCGGTGAACCAGAGCACGCAGGGCTTGTGCCCATTGAGGCGCGCGCGGGCCGTCTTGTCGATTTCGAGCGCCTGCCAGTGGATGTTCTGCGAGCGGCGCAGGGCGAAGTGCAGCGTGCCGGCGGCGATCGTGTGATTGGTCAACCGGTCGATGACGATGAAGCTACCCATGTCGCGGTTGTCCGCGTAGGCATCGAACGCGACTGCGCGGTCCAGGGTCAGCGTGCATACGCCGACTTCGTTGACATCGAGCGTCTTCGCGACGAGGTGGTCGAGCGTGTTCACCTCGACCACGTATTTCGGCTTCGACAGGGCGCCGCCGAGCGTGGCCGCACCCATCTTCACGAGGTAGGAGCGGCCCGGCAGCATCGGCGTTTCGTCGAGCCAGACGATGGTCGCCTCGAACTGGTCGGCTAGACCGGCGGGATCCCGCGCCGAGCAGATCACGTCGCCGCGGCTGATGTCGATTTCGTCGGTCAGGGTCAGCGTGACCGATTCGCCGTCGAGCGCTACGGCCGCGTCGCCGGCCAGGCTGACGATGCGCGCAACCGTCGAGGTTTTGCCCGAGGGCAGCACGCGCACCTCGTCCCCCGGCTTGACCGAGCCACCGAGAATGCGCCCGGAGAAGCCGCGAAAGTCGAGGCTCGGGCGGTTGACCCACTGCACCGGCATGCGCAAAGGTGAATTTGTGGACGATGCGGCAATTTCCACATTTTCCAGAAATTCGAGAAGATGGGGACCTCTGTACCACGGCGTGTTCGCACTGGCTTCGGCGATATTGTCGCCGCGCAGCGCCGCGAGCGGAATGCTGGTGACGTGCTTGATGCTGCCGTCGAGGCGCTCGATGAAGGCGCGGTATTCGCGATCGATCTCGTCGAAGACCTGCTCGGAATAGCCGACCAGGTCGAGCTTGTTGACCGCGAGCACGACCTGCCTGATGCCGACCAGCGAAACCAGATAGCTGTGCCGCCGCGTCTGCGTGAGCACGCCCTTGCGCGCGTCGACCAGGATCACGGCTACGTCGGCAGTCGATGCGCCGGTGACCATGTTGCGCGTGTACTGCTCGTGACCTGGCGTGTCGGCAACGATGAATTTGCGCTTGTCGGTGCTGAAAAAGCGGTAGGCGACGTCGATCGTGATGCCTTGCTCGCGTTCCGCGGAAAGCCCGTCGACGAGCAGGGCGAAATCGAGATCGTCGCCCTGCGTGCCATGTTTCTTCGAGTCGGCGTCGAGCGCGGAGAGCTGATCGTCGAGCAGCGCCTTGGCTTCGTACAGCATGCGTCCGATCAGCGTGCTCTTGCCGTCGTCGACGCTGCCGCAGGTGATGAAGCGCAGCAGCGATTTGTTCTCGTGCATGCGCAGGTACTGCTCGATGTCGGTTTCGATCAATGCACGATCGACGGTTTGGATGGCGGTGTTCATCAGAAGTATCCTTCCGCCTTTTTCTTCTCCATCGACGCGCTCGCATCGTGATCGATCAGGCGCCCCTGGCGTTCGGTGGTCGTCGCCAGCAGCATCTCGCGGATGATTGCCGGCAGAGTGTCGGCCGTGGATTCGATCGCGCCCGAGAGCGGATAGCAGCCGAGCGTGCGGAAACGCACGTGCTTGTTCATCGGCACCTCGCCGGCACGCAGCGGAAAGCGCGCATCGTCGACCATGATCAGCATGCCGTCGCGCTCGACCACGGGCCGTTCGGCGGCGAGATAGAGCGGCACGATCGGGATGTGTTCGAGATGGATGTATTGCCAGATGTCCAGCTCGGTCCAGTTCGACAGCGGAAATACGCGGATCGACTCGCCCTGATTTTTGCGCGTGTTGTACAGACGCCAGAGTTCCGGGCGCTGGTTCTTCGGGTCCCACTGGTGCTGCGCGGAGCGGAACGAGAATACGCGCTCCTTGGCGCGCGACTTCTCCTCGTCGCGGCGCGCGCCGCCGAAGGCGAGGTCGAAGCGGTGCAGATCGAGCGCCTGCTTGAGGCCTTGCGTCTTCCACATGTCGGTGTGCCCGGCCGAGCCGTGGGTGAACGGGTTGATGCCGAGGCGTTCGGCTTCGGGGTTCTTGTAGACGATCAGTTCCATGCCCGACTCGCGCGCGGCGCGCTCGCGCATCGCGTACATGTCGCGGAACTTCCAGGTCGTGTCGACGTGGAGCAGTGGAAACGGCGGGCGGCTCGGGTAGAACGCCTTGCGTGCGAGATGCAGCATCACCGACGAATCCTTGCCGATCGAATACAGCATCACCGGCCGCTCGGACTCGGCGACGGCTTCGCGCAGGATGTCGATGCTTTCGGCTTCGAGGCGCTGCAAATGGGTCAGGCTGGGCATCCGCCTATTATGCGGCAAACCCCTGACGCCGGAAGCAATGCGAAGGGCCGGAAAGGGCGCGCGGGCCCCGAAGAAAAGGCATAAGCAAAGAACGATTTCTCGCTTTTCCTCGGGCCCCGCCGCCTGCGACGCTGGTTATTGCAAATGTGCCTCGAGGAACCACAGCGACTTGTCGAGCCCGCGCGAGATGCCGGTGAACAGGTCGGCGGTGTCGGCGTCGCCGGCGTCGTCGGCGGTGTCGATCGCCGCGCGCGTCGACTTGGCGAGCTGGGCATAGCGGTCGGCGAGCAGCGCCACCATCTTCATGCCGTCGTAGCTGTCGTGCGGCAGTTCGGCGAGGCGCGAGGTTTTGGCCGCGATGCGCGCGGTGCCCATCGCCACGCCGCCGAGGGCGGTGACGCGTTCGGCAAGGTCGTCGACGGGCGCTTCGAGCTGTTCGGCGAGATCGTCGAACAATTCGTGCAGCGCGATGAAGTAGGGGCCTTTCACGTTCCAGTGCGCCTGCTTGACCTGGGTGTACAGGTCGAGCGAGTCGGCGAGTTGTGCGTTGAGCAGGGCGATCATCTTCTCGCGCAGCTTTGGCGCGACGTCGATGCGGGTCGGGTTGTGCTTGTGCTTGGCCACGGGATGACTCCATTTGCTGGGACGGGAACACTATAATATCGGCCCACCGCATATTGAAGTTGATTGTTGTGATCCGTGCGATAGGCCCTGTCTATCACGGGTCGCAATACCGGTTGCTGCGTGAAACCCCGCATTCCCTCCGAATCCCCGCTTGCCGCATTGCGTGGCGAACTCGTCGAAACGATGCTGCGCGATCGTCGTGCGCTGTCGCGCGAGATCGACCGCCTCGCTTCGCGTGCGCCCGACGAGGCCGCGCTCGCGCGTCTGCGCCCGCGCGTGGTCGAGGCGCGCGCGCGCTACATGGCACGTGCGGCCAGCGTGCCCGAGATCCGCGTCGACGAGTCGCTGCCGATCGCGGCACGCACCGCGGAGATCGTCGATCTGATCCGCAAGCACCAGGTCGTGGTGCTGGCCGGCGAAACCGGCTCGGGCAAGAGTACGCAGTTGCCCAAGCTTTGCCTTGCCGCGGGGCGCGGCCGTGCCGGCTTGATCGGCTGCACCCAGCCTCGCCGCGTCGCCGCGCGCAGCGTGGCGCGTCGTGTAGCGGACGAGCTCGGCAGCGAGCTTGGCGGACTCGTCGGCTACCAGGTGCGTTTCGCCGATCGGGCCAGCGAACGCACGCTGATCAAGTTCATGACCGACGGCATCCTGCTGGCGGAGACGCAGGGCGATCCGTGGCTCAACGCCTACGACACGATCATCATCGACGAGGCGCACGAGCGCAGCCTGAACATCGACTTTCTGCTCGGCTATCTTAAGCGCCTGCTCGCGCGTCGGCGCGACCTCAAGTTGATCGTCACCTCAGCGACGATCGACACCGCGCGCTTCGCCGCGCACTTCGGCAACGCGCCCGTGGTTGAAGTCGAGGGGCGCAGCTATCCGGTGGAAGTGCGCTGGCGTCCCCCTGTCGCCGACTCCGCAGGCGCGGGTCGCGAGCGAGCGGCGTCCGCTGCCGAGCGCAACATTCCGACGCAGGTCGAACAGATCGTCGCTGCGGTCGAGGAGATCACGCGCGAAGACCCGCGCGGCGATGCGCTGATCTTTCTATCGGGCGAACGCGAGATCCGCGACACGCATCTGGCGTTGACGCGGCGCAACTTCCGCGCGACCGAGGTGCTCGCCCTGTACGCGCGCCTGTCGGCGGCCGAGCAGGACCGCGTGTTCAAACCCGGTGCTGCACGACGCATCGTGCTCGCGACCAACGTCGCCGAAACCTCGCTGACCGTGCCGCGCATCCGCTACGTGATCGACACGGGCACGGCGCGGGTCAAGCGCTATTCGCCGCGCAACCAGCTCGAGCGCCTGCACATCGAACCCATTTCGCAGGCCGCGGCCGAGCAGCGCAAAGGCCGCTGCGGACGCATCGGCCCGGGCGTGTGCCTGCGTTTGTATGGCGAGGAAGATTTTCAATCGCGGCCGAAATATTCCGATCCGGAGATCCTGCGCTCCTCGCTGGCCGGCGTGATCCTGCGCATGCTGTGCCTGAAGCTCGGCGAGGTGGAGCATTTCCCGTTCGTCGAGGCGCCGAACCCGCGTGCGATCGGCGACGGCTGGCGGCGTCTGCTGGAATTGGGTGCGGTCTGCATGACCGCGGACGATCAAAAAGCGGCTATCCATGGCCGCACTTCTCAATACGAGCTTACCGATATCGGACGGCGCATGAGCACGCTGCCGACCGACGTCGCACTGGCGCGCATGCTCGTCGAAGCGCAGCGGCTCGGCGTGTCGCGCGAACTGCTGATCCTGGTCGCGTTCCTGTCGATCCAGGACCCGCGCGAGCGCCCGCCCGATGCGCGCCAGGCCGCCGACGCCGCGCACGCGCAGTTCGTCGATGCGAAGTCCGATTTCGTCGGCGTGCTCAATCTCTGGCAGGCGCATGCGCTTGCGCACGAGGACCTGACCCAGTCGAAGCTGCGCGACTGGTGCGGCGCGCGTTTCCTGTCGTACCTGCGCATGCGCGAGTGGCGTGAGCTGCATCGGCAGTTGTTGCTGCTCGAAGACGCCACTTCTCCCTCTCCTCCGACGCAGTCGGGGGACAGGGCCGGGGTGAGGGGGCGCTCTTCAGTGCCGCAGAAGAAGCAAGGGCAACCCCCTCGCCCAACCCTTTCCCCCGACGGTGGAGCCGTTGAGGCAGAGGGCGTCACCGCGCCTCGTTACGAAGCGATCCACCGCTGCCTGCTCAGTGGCTGGCCGACGCAGGTCGCGCTCAAGGACGAGAGAAACCAGTATCGCGGCACGCGCGAGCGGCGCTACCAGGTCTTCCCCGGCTCGGCGCTGGCGAAGAAGCCGCCGCGCTGGTTGCTGTCCGGGCAGATTCTCGATTTGCAGAAGGTCTACGCGATGCTCAACGCCGAGGTCGCGCCCGAGTGGATCGAGCAGCAGGCCGCGCATCTGGTCAAGCGCAGCTGGCGTGAACCGCACTGGTCGCGCAAGCGCGGCGCCGTGCTCGCGTTCGAGCAGGTGACCTTGTTCGGTCTGACCCTGGCCGAAAAGCGCACGGTGCAGTTCGGTACGCAGAATCCGGGCGAAGCGCACGAGGTGTTCCTGCGCGAAGCTCTGGCGCGCTGCGACATCGACGCTCGCGCCGACTGCGTGCGCGCCAACGCGCGCGTGCTCGAGCAGGCGCACGAGATCGAGGCCAAGCAGCGGCGCAGCGGCCTCGTGCGCGACGAGGACGAACTCGTCGCCTTCCTGCGCGGCAAGCTGCCGGCCGACATCAGCACCACAGCCGCGTTCGATGCCTGGTATCGGCGCGCTTCTCCAGCCGAACAGGCGGCGCTGCGCTGGTCGCTGGACGATGTTTTGTCGAACCAGCCGGGCCTGCGCGCGAGCGATTTCCCGATGCACCTGGACTGCGCCGGGCACAAGCTCAAGCTTGACTATCGGTTCGTGCCGGGCGACGCGGGCGATGGCGTAACCCTGCAGGTGCCGCTGGCGTTCGTCAACGCGGTGCCGGCGAAGCGCGCCGAATGGCTGGTTCCGGGCCTGCTGCCGGAGAAGGTGGCCGAGCTGATCCGCGGGCTGCCGAAGGCGCTGCGACGCAATTTTGTGCCCGCGCCGGACTTCGCGCGTGCATTCGCCGAGGCCGAACGGTCGCGCGACGATTCGTTGCTCGACACGCTCGCGGCTTATCTCAGGCGCGTCACCGGCGTCGACATCGCCGCGGCTGACTTCGCCGGCATCGAATTGCCGCCGCATTTCTCGATGCGCTTTCGCGTCTACGACGAACACGGCGGGACACTGGCCGAAGGGCGCGACATCGAAGCCATACGCGAGGCCTGGGGCGGTGCGGCGAATGCGGCGTTTTCGCGCCGTGCCGACGTGGAGTTGGCGCGCGAGCAAGTCGCCGAGTTCGATTTCGAGGACATTCCCGAACGCATCGTCAGCGCCGCCGATCTCGTCGCCTGGCCGGCGCTGGTCGACCTTGGCGACAGCGTCGCCTTGCGCGTGTTCGAGCGTGCCGGCGAGGCGCGCGAAGCGCATGCGCTCGGCGTGCGCCGCCTGCTGCGGCGCGCCCTGCAGGAAAAAATCAAGCAGGCGCGACGACAACTGCCGATCGAGCGCCGGCTGGCGTTGAAGTACGCCGGTATCGCCAGCGTCGACGAACTGCGCGAGGACATCGTCGAAGCCGCGCTCACCGAACTTCTCGATGCGGGCGACCTCGATCTGCGCCAGCGCACCGCGTTCCGCCATCTCGAAGCCGACATCGGCGGCAAGCTGTTCGCGGCCGCGGTCGAATGGCTCGAGCTGGTCGAGGACATACTCGGCGCCTACGCCGAGTTCACGCCGTGGCTGGAACCGCCGCTGATCGGCTACGCCAAGGCCAACTACGACGACCTGCGCGAACAACTCGCCGAACTCGTCTTTCCCGGGTTCGTGCAAAAAGTACACAAATCCCGTTTGCGACATTTTCCACGCTACCTCAAGGCGATGCGCCTGCGTGGCGAACGCCTGCGCCAGGACGCGACGCGCGACCAGGCGCGCATGCTCACCGTGCGCGGCTACTGGCGCGAATACCTCAAGCGCCGCGCGAGCGGCGATGCCGATCCGGCAAGGCTGGACGAATTGCGCTGGCTGATCGAGGAACTGCGCGTATCGCTGTTCGCGCAGGAGCTGAAGACCGCCGAGCCGGTGTCGCCGAAACGGCTCAACAAGCTGATCGAGGATTTGTAGGCTGGCGTTCGCTTGCGCCCACCCCGACCTACCTGCGGGCTATTTGCTGCGCTCCACGTGCAATGCGTCGCAATCGTTGCCACTGACGAACAGCAGCCAACTATTGCCCATGGCCGGTTCGAGTTTGACCTTGGGGTTGTGCAGCTTGCCGCCCGCGCAGCGGCTGGATTCGGCTTGCGTCCATTCCTGGCCGTTCTGCAGCTTGAACACGGTCTTGCCGGTCCAGCCGGTGAATACGCCGTCGATGCGGGTTTCGATGCGCTCTCGCGGCGCGCCGTCGGCGTAGAAGACGGGCTTGTTCGATGGCGTGACCAGCCGGGTCACCGTCAGCGGATGCGCGGCAAGCCAGTCGTCGAGCCGTCGGAGCGCGGCAGGGCTGAGCTTGTCCAGCTCGGCGGCGTGGAACTCCTCCTTCGACATGCGCTCCTGCAAAGTCGGCGTCTCCGCGGCGCGGGATGAAGGCAGTAGGCCGACGATGAGAGCGATGGCCGGCAAAAACACGCGAGTCCGATTTTGCATTGGTCGGGGTCCAAACGCGCTGGAAAACGGTTCCCGTGTCATCGCATGTCACGGTGCCGCACAGGACGGCGACATGCCGTCGTCATTTCGTGCGCTCCACGCGCACGCTGCAACCACAGGGTTCGACATACATCAGCCAGCTGCCGAGCAACATCGGCTTGATCTTCACTTTCGGATTGTCGTAGCGGCCGTTGGAGAACTGGCCCGATTCGGCCTGGGTCCATTCCTGGCCGTTGTCGAGTTTGAACGTCGTCTTGCCGCGCCAGCCGGAGAAGCCGCCGCTGATGCGTGTCTCGACGATCTTGCGCTCGCCCTGGTCGGTCTCGAACACCGGCTTGCCGGCTGGCGTTTCGATCTTGGTGATGGTCTTGACGATCGCATGGCCGCCAAGCCAGTTGTTCAGCGACTTCAGCTCGGCGGGGCTGAGCTTGTCGAGGCCGGCCGCATGGAATTCGTCCCTGGACATGCGCTCTTCGAGCGTGGGGGTTTCCGCGGCGATCGCGGCGAAGGCGAGAAAGGAGAAGGCAAGACCGACGATGCGGCGCATGGGAAAGACTCTCGGTTCGAGCGAAGGCGGCATTGTAGCGGCTCGCGCGGTGGCTGCGCACGCACGGGGTGTTCGGCATCGCGCGCGGCGCGGCGGTAGAATCCGCAGATGAAATCCGCTGCGCAAAAAAACGCATCGTTGGCTGCGTGGCTGGCCCGTGTCGCCAATGATGCCGAGGCCATGAGTCTCGCCTCGGTGACGCTGGCACAGCCGGAAAACGAGGCTAACCGCGCCGCCGTCGAGGCGGAACTGCTCGCCACGCTGCAACTGCTCGAATCGCTCGATCTCGATCGCGAAACCTTGGCCGCCTGCATGCTGTACACGTTGCGGCAGGGCGGTTTCGCGCTCGATGCCGCGCGCCTGGCGAAACTGCCGCCGAGTCTGCGCGATCTGCTCGAAGGGCAGCAGGCCGCCGACAAGGTCGATGCGCTGTATGCGGCGCGCAGCGGCGGCGGCAATGCCGAAGGACTGCGCCGCCTGCTGCTCGCGATCATCCGCGACCTGCGCGTGGTCTTCATCCTGCTCGCGCGCCAGCTCGCGCGCCTGCGCGCGGCCGACAAGCTCGAGCCCGGGCAGCGCCGCGAGCTGGCCCAGCTCACCGCCGACATCCACGCGCCGCTCGCCAACCGGCTCGGCATCTGGCAACTCAAGTGGGAGCTCGAAGACCTCGCGTTCCGCTACCTGCAGCCCGATACGTACCGGCGCATCGTGCGCCTGCTCGACGAGCGCCGCGGTGAGCGCGACAGCTTCATCGAGACGACGATACGCACGCTGCGCGGCGCGCTCGACAAGGCCGGGATCAAGGTCGACATCGCCGGTCGTTCCAAGCACATCTATTCGATCTGGAAGAAGATGCAGCGCAAGGGCGGCGATTTCTCGGCGCTGTACGACATTCGCGCGGTGCGCCTGCTCGTCGACGACGTGGCCGCGTGTTACGCCGCGCTCGGCGTCGTGCACACGCTGTGGCCGCCGATCCCGAGCGAGTTCGACGACTACATCGCGCGGCCCAAGGGCAACAACTACCAGTCGCTGCACACCGCGGTCGTCGGGCCGCAAGGCAAGACGCTCGAAGTGCAGATCCGCACCCACGAGATGCACGCATTCGCCGAGCGCGGCGTCGCCGCGCATTGGGTGTACAAGGAAGGCAAGGGCGACGAGAGTTTCGAGCGCAAGGTCGCGTGGATGCGCACGCTGCTCGAGGCGAAGGACGAGTCCGGCGATGAGGCGACGCTGCTCGCCGGCTTCAAGACCGACCTGCTCGAGGACCGCGCCTACCTGCTCACGCCGGCGGGCGAGGTGATCGACCTGCCGCGCGGCGCGACCGTGCTCGACTTCGCCTACACCGTGCACACCGACGTAGGCCACCGCACGCGCGGCGCCAAGGTCAACGGACGCATCGTGCCGCTGGCGTTCCAGCCGGTGTCGGGCGACCGCGTCGAGATCCTCACCGGCAAAACCGCCGAGCCGCGCCGTGACTGGATGAGCGCGCAGTCGGGATTCCTCACCACGCAGCGCGCGCGTGCCAAGGTTCGCGCCTGGTTCAAGAAGATCGACCAGGACACCAACCTTGCCGCCGGTCGCGAAATTCTCGAGCGCGAGTTCAAGCGGCTCGCGTTGCACAACGTCGAGCTCGACTCGCTGCCAGGCAAGTTCCACTACAGGACGCTGGACGAATTCCTCATCGCGCTAGCGCTCGGCGATCTCACCGCCGGTCACGTCGCGCGCCTGCTGCACGAGGCGCAGGCGCCGGCTGCGCCCACCGTCGCGCCGGCACCCGTGCGCACGCCAGGTCGCGTCCAGACCGGCGACAAGGACGCGATCGTCATCGAAGGCGTCGGCAACCTGCTGACGACGATTGCGCGCTGTTGCCAGCCGCTGCCGGGCGATGCGATTGCCGGCTACATCACCCAGGGGCGCGGCGTATCGATCCATCGTGCCGATTGCGCGAGCTTCGCGCGTCTCGTCGCCCGCGAACCCGGCCGCGCGATCGAGGTCGAATGGGGTCGCGCGCGCAAGGCGGACTACGAAGTCGACCTGGTCGTGCGCGGCTACGACCGCAAGGGCCTGCACAAGGACGTGACCAACGTCATCGCGACGGCCAACATCAACTTGATCGCGGTCAACGCGCGGGTCGATGCGACCACGGGCCTGGTGACGATGAACTTTACCGTGCGCGTCGCCGATTTCGAGCAGTTGTCCACGCTGCTCGCGCGCTTGTCGGCGGTGCCCAACGTAACCGAGGCGCAACGGACAAGTTGAGCGCCAAGTCAAGCTTGGCTGCGCTTGCTCCGCTCGACCCCGGGGACGGAAGCGCCACGGGCGGTGAGCGGCAAAAAAATGCCGGCTCGTTGGAGCCGGCACCTACCATTTGCAAGGCGAATACGGGGCTTATGATCGTTTCAACGGATTTCAGGAACCAGGGAGATCAGCGGCCGGGAACCTGACAGCACCGGCGGCCGAGATAAATAGCCATGTTGGTGCCGGTTATAGTTGGGTTGTAGGCAGCGTAGGACAGACCCAGTTCGTTGCCGTAGTCGTTGTACCAAACTGCCAGGCCGCCAGTGCCAGAGGAATACTTCCACAGGTAGCCAACGCCCGTGGTGCTCGCCGGACATGCGGGAAAGCTGGCATCGAGAAAATTTGCAAAACTCTGATACACGACCGTCGAAGTCGTGGTGTTGTAAACGTTCGAGCAGGTCAATGCGGTTGCCGCCGGGCGCACGAACGAGCCGGTGACGTCGACGATCACGTGGGTGGTGGCCGAGGTCAAAACCGTGAATCCGAAGCTGGGGCTGGTGCTGAGCGGCAGGATACCGGCATTCGACGCCACCTGGCCGCCGGCAAAGTTCAGCCAACTCGTGGCGGGGACCGCGGCGCCCGTGGCGAAGGCGGTCAGATAGCTGCCCGGTGTGGCGGACTGGCCATTGGCGTCGACCGTGATATTGACCGCGACCGCGCCGGCGAGACCGCCGCCAAGGTAGCCGGTCCACGGATTGCAGCCGGAGCCGCCCTGGCCGGTATTGCTCGGCGACACCACGAAATTCCGTGCGATGGTGCCGACGACGATGCCGCCGGCCACGCGCGTATCGACGATGCGGCAGGGAGAAGCCAGCGGGATGTAGGTGAGATCGTCGGTCACATCGCCGAGCACTTCGGGCTGTATGCCGGGGGCGACCTTGCCACTGCCGAGCGAGTTTGCGGCCAGCATCGCGTCGCTGACGTTGCCCTTGGCTTGCACCTGCGCGAAGGTGCTTTCCGGGTTCTGCATCAGGGCGTTGACCATCTCCGTGCGCCAACGCGCGGGCAGGCCCTCAGCGGCCGCCGATGACGCGAACTGGTCGGCAATCTGCGTGGCATGCGCGAGCTTGGCCTGCGCGCGTGCGAGCTGTGCCGGGGTGATCGCATCGGAAGCCTCGCGAACCTTGGTCATCGTGGCGGGCTGAGCCGCCGCGGCCTGGGCGGCTGCGCCGACCTCGGCTGCGCCGAGTGCGGTCGATACGACGCAGGCCAGCAGCGCAGGTACGAAAAATCGCTTTGTATTCAACATTTTCATAGTGATGGCACCCATGTGGTTGGTTGAAGAGCGAACGTGCGTCCCTGCGCGTGAAATCCATGCCGAGGATCGGCCGCAACGGCAATCAAGCCCCGTCAACCAATACGATTCACGATTGCGGCCGCAGGATTACAGCCGGGGCCCGAATACCCGCCGGCGGTTGGCCGCGTTTGCCGAGGGTGCCCCGGCCGGGCTAGGCAAAGACCGGCCTCGATGCGGCCGGGCGGCAGGCAATCCGTGCGGCGGCAACGGCCGTGTCTCGCGCAGGAATGACCGGATCGCCACGGCAAACATCACCCGGTCGCGGGCGCTGCGGCGTTGGTCGGCTGCGCAACGCCGGTGGGGCAGCCGATCGACGCCGCGTGGGTCAGCGGCGTCCAGGCGCACGGCGGCGCCGCGTCCGCGACGATGCCGTCCCGGTCGGGGTGGCATGGCAGGACCGAGGGATCCGCGCTGCCCGTCAGATCGGCCGGAACAGCCCGGGCCGGTGTCCGCGGCGGTTTATTCGCCGAGGTCGACCGTCTCGCGCAGGCCGATGCCGTTCGGGTTGGCCTCGAAGGTGAATTCGCCGGCGCGGATCATTTTCTCGTACAGCGAGAACAGTTCGGTCTGCTTGGCGAACCGGGCCTTTTGCTCGGCCGGCATCGCCGCCTGCATCAGGTCGGCGTACTTGCCGAGCAGGCCGTACAGCGCGCCGGTGAAGTGCAGGCGCAGGAACACCGGTGTCGTGCTCGGCGGCGCGGCGAAGTAGGCGCCGAGCGTGGCCTCGCTGCCTTGGCCTGCGGCCAGCGCGATCGCCTTGTCGGTCATCGCCAGCCACATCGGCGGCAGCTGCGCCGAGGCCGGCAGCAAGCTCGCAGGCAGCGCGACCGGCTTGCCGTCGATCGTGATCGTGAGGTCCTTGAGCTGCGGCACGGCCATCTGCGCCATGCCGACCGCGGCGAGCGGATTGTTCGTTCCGATCAGCAGGCGCGCGGCGACGTCGGGCACCTTGGAATCGTTGCGCGGTTCGAGCTTGTCGAGGGTCACGCGCAGGCCGGTCAAATCGCTGAACGGCGGCGGGATGGTCACGCCGACCTTCTCTTTCGACCTGGCGAACGTCTCGTTGAGATCAGCGAATTCGGGGCAGGCGAACGGCTTCGCCGCCACCGCATCGGCCTGCTTGAGCCAGAACTCCTTGAGCTTGAGCAGCGGCGTCGCCAGGCTGATGTCGAACAAGCCTTCGGCTGCCGCGCCGGTGCCGGGTGCGGGTGCGAGCGCGGCCATCAGCGCCTGCGCGAGCGCGGGTTCGGTTTCGAACTGCATCGCGACGCGCAGCTGCGGCGGGGCATAGCTCTCCGCGCCGGCGACGATGCGCGGGAATTTTTGCGCGATCGCCTTGGCCTCCTCGATGCAGACCGGACTGTCCTTGGCGATGCCGTCGGGCAGTTTCAGTGCCTTGGCGATCTCCAGATCGGCGTCGGTCGGCGTGGTGGATAGACGCTGCACCAGCGCGGCGAAATCGAGGTAACCCTCGCCATAAGGCGAATAATTGTACTTTTTCGCAATTGCCTGCAGCGTGCCCGCATCGAGCAGGTTTTTGCCCGGGCGGGTGATGCCGAGCAGCAGTTGCTTGACCGTGTCGTTCGCGTCGGCCGGCCACAGCGTGGCGACGAGGTGCGAGCCCTGCACGGCGACCGCGACCCGCACGTCCTTGTCGCCGAACTGCCAATACTCCTGCTCGCCGGTCTTGCCGGTCGGAATCTTTTCGCCGACCTTGCCCTCGACGCGCGCGATCATCGCCCTGAACGCGGCCGCGTCGCCAAGCTCCAGGCGCAGCACCGGAATCAGGCCGACGCCGTAGATCGCCACGCGCGCATCGGGCTTGAAGCCGAGTTCGCGCAGCTTGTCGAGCGTGTCGCGGCCGCGCAGTTCGTCGAGCACGGCGGAAAGAATCTTCGTTTCGCGCGCGCCGAGCGCCTTCTGCTGCTTGAGCAGGTCGTCGTACATGTCGATCACCAGCGGCATCAGCGCGTGCAACTGGCGCTGCGACCAATCGATCATCGACTGCGGCTGCGGTTCGAGATTGGCCCAGGCATACGGCGTATCCGCGGGGGCATAGGCGAGCGGCTGGCCGGCACCCGGCTGTGGCTTGCCGCAGGCGGCGAGGATGGCGGCGCCGAGCGCGAGAACGGTATGACGAGCGGCCTTGTTCATTCGGGAGGTTCCTTTCGACTGCGGATTGCGGAGGTCTTCGTGAAACGACGGGAAAAGCGGTCGCGCCGGATCGTCAGCGCCGTTCGAGCAGTTCGGCGAGCACGGCCATGCGCGCGAACACGCCGTTGGCTACCTGTTCGAGAATCAGCGACTGCGCGCCATCGGCGACATCGTCGGCGATTTCGACATTGCGGTTGATCGGGCCCGGGTGCATTACGACGCAGCTCGGCTTCGCGCGCGCGAGGCGTGCGCGGGTGAGGCCGTAACGGGCGAAGTAGTCGGCTTCCGAGGGAATCGCCGCCGCTTCCATGCGTTCCTTCTGCAGGCGCAGCATGATCACCGCGTCGCAACCGGCGACGGCTTCGTCGAGCGAGGACACGAACGAACATTGCGCGAACGCGCCCGAGTTCGATTCGGGCAGTAACTCGGGCGGCGCGCACAGGCGCAGGTCACGCACGCCCAAGGTACGCAACACGTCGACGTCCGAGCGCGCGACGCGCGAGTGGAGGATGTCGCCGCAAATGACGACGCTGAGTCTGGGAAAATCCTCGATGCGTCGGCGCAGGGTGAACGCGTCGAGCAGGCCCTGGGTCGGGTGCGCGTGGCTGCCATCGCCGGCGTTGAGCACCGCGGCGTCGGAGCGCAGGTTGCGCGCGATCGTTTCCGGCGTGCCCGATTCCTTGTGGCGCACGACGAAGGCGTCGCAATGCATCGCCTCGAGTGTGTGGATGGTGTCGAGCAGGCTTTCGCCCTTGACAGTCGACGAGCGTTCGATGTCGAAGTTGATGACGAGCGCGCCGAGCCGCTGCGCGGCGAGGTCGAACGAAGTGCGCGTGCGCGTCGACGGCTCGAAGAACAGGTTGATCAGCGTGCGCCCGGCGAGCAGATCCAGCGGACGCGCGCCGCCGTCGCTGTCGCGGCGCATCGCCTCGGCCCGGTCGAGCAGGCGTTCGACGACCGCGCGTGGCAAGCCGGCGAGCGTGATCAGATGGCGCAGGCGCACATCGGCGGTGAGTTGAAGGTTTTGCATCGTGCTGATTCGGCTATGTCGTTAGTGAAATCAAAAAAGAGTTGCCACGAAGACACGAAGATCACGAACGAAAAGTCACGAAGAAAAGCCGTTGCGGGGCGTTTCGCACTTCTTCGTGCTTGCGTGTCTTCGTGGTGAATCTTTCGGCGCTTGCTATCCCTGCTCCCTCAACCATTGTTCGACGATGATCTCCGCCGCGACCGCATCGAGCGCAGCGGCATGTTTGCGCCTGGCCGAGCCGCTGGCGCGGCGTTCGGCGAAACGATCGGATGCGGCACGCGAAGTGAGGCGTTCGTCGACCATCTCGACCGGCAGCGCATGGCGCTCGTGCAACATGGCGGCGAAGGCGCGCGCGTTGCGGCTGTTGGCCTGTTCGCCCGAATCGAGCGTCAGCGGCAGGCCGACGAGCAGCACGTCCGGGCACCACTCGCGCAGCAGTGCGGCGATGCGCGCGAAGTCCGGTCCATTGGCGCCGTTGCCGACGACCTCGAGCGCGCGTGCGCTGCCGGTCACGCGGTTGCCGACCGCGACGCCGATGCGACGCGCACCGTAGTCGAAGCCGAGCACGACGCAGGGCTGGCGGGGCGGGGCGGAACTAGGAGGCATGTTCGTCGCTTGAACCTCGTGATGGCCAAATCGGCGCGTTCGGTGCCACTGCTTGCTGCGCCGCGCTCCGGCTCTTGCTACGCATTCCCGGCCTGGCTGGAAAGGTTCGCCACATTGACCCCGATCAGCCTCGCCGCAGCCTCCCAGCGCTGCTCGAGGGCGACATCGAACAGGATGCGCTGGTCGGGTTCGGCGGTGAGCCAGGCGTTCTGCTTGATTTCGTCCTCGAGCTGGCCCGCGCCCCAGCCGGCGTAGCCGAGCGCGACGATCGCGCGTCGCGGGCCGTGGCCTTCGGCGAGCGCGACGAGCACGTCGCGCGACGTCGTCACGCTGAGCGATTCGGAAATGCGGTACGAGGATTCCCAGACGCCCTCGGCCGAATGCAGCACGAAGCCGCGCTCGGGCTGGACCGGGCCGCCGATCAGCACCGGCGCGTCCTCGATCTCGGCGAGCCGCGTCTTCAGCCCCATCTGCGCGAGCACGTCGCCGAGGCGGTACTCGGACAGGCGGTTGATGATCACGCCCATCGCGCCTTCGCCGGAGTGCTGGCAGATCAGCGCGACGCTGCGCACGAAGCTCGGATCGCGCATGTTCGGCATCGCGATCAGGAACTGGTTGGCAAGGGCGGTGAGGGCAAGCATGCCGAGATTGTACAGGCACGGGCCTGTGCGCCGCGTCAGCAAACCCTGGAACGAATCATGCTGGTACGATCAGTCGGCGATCCGCAGATGAAAAGTTCGAACCACGAAGATCACGGAGCAGAAATAGCCATGATCCGGAGCCACGCTTCGCGGTCTTCGTGGTCCAGGTTCTTCTTGCTTTCCGCAACCGATCGGATAGGCACGGAACAAACCACCGTACCCCGGCGACGCCCGAGCTGCGGTCGCTCGCCGCGTTGCCTTGCCGGTTCCCGAGGTCAACGTGTCTTCAGCACCGCACCCGGCCGGAATTCCCAGGTGCGGGTGATGTAGAGCTCGTCGTAGTCCATGTTCGCCGGCAGCGGCGGGAACGGCGCGGCGAGGCGGACGATGCGGATCGCGGCTTCGTCGAGCAGCTTGTACCCGCTCGACTGGATGATGTCGACGCTGGCGAGGCTGCCGTCACGCCGGATTCCGGTAGTGAGCAGCAGGCTCAGCGTGCGGCCGTTCTGCAGTTGCTGGCGGCGGGCCTCGTCGGGGTAGTTGAGGTTGCCGATGCGCTCGACGCGCGCAACCCAGCCGGCCTGGTAGGCCGCGTCGGCGGCTTCCCTGGTGTTCGCCGAGATGTATTTCTTCTTCGGCCGCTTGGCGTAGACCTGGGTTTCGCTGTGCAGCTCGTTGGCAAGGCGCGCCATTTCGAGTTTGCGTTCGGCGAGCGCGTTCGGATTGGGCCTGGCTGTGTCCGGCTGCTCGGTCGCCTGCGTCTGCGTGTGCACGGCGAAGCCGGACTTCTTCTGCGTCAGCAGCTCGCGTTCGCTCGGCGGTTGCGGCGCGCGCGTGCCGGTCTCGACCGGTATCGGCGCAATGCCGGGTTGAGGTTTCGGCACCGGCGCGCTGACCAGGTCGGTCGGGCGTACGGCCTTGTCGCTGCTGCCGCCGCCTTCGTTGTTCGCGTTGGCAAGAAAATCGGCCTTTTCCGGCCTCTTGCCGGTCGCCGACTGGACCAGGATCACATCGAGCGAGGGCAGGCGCGGCGCCGGCTTGGCGTAGTCGAAGGTGAGGCCGAGCACGATCACCGCATGGGCGATGATCGAGAACAGCATCGTTACGGAGAGACGCTCCCCGCTGGCGGACGCGGGCGTACTCACGTGCGCGGCGCGGCGCGTTCGAGCGCGTCGAACAGTTGTCCCGCGATGTTGAGGCCGAACTGTGCGTCGAGTTCGCGGATGCAGGTCGGAGAGGTGACGTTGACCTCGGTGAGGAAATCGCCGATCACGTCGAGGCCGGCGAAGCGCAGCCCGCGGCGCACGAGTTCAGGGGCGACCTGCGCCGCAATCCAGCGGTCGCGCTCGGAGAGCGGCACACCGACACCCTTGCCGCCGCGCGCGAGGTTGCCGCGAAATTCGTCGCCCTGCGGCATGCGCGCGAGCGCATACGGCACCGGTTCGCCGTCGATCAGCAGGATGCGCTTGTCGCCAGCCTTGATCTCGGGAATGAATTTCTGCGCCATGGCGAATTCGCGGCCCTCGCGGGTCAGCGTTTCGAGGATGACGTTGAGATTCGGGTCGTCGCCGGAACTGAGGAAGATGCTGCGCCCACCCATGCCGTCGAGCGGTTTGAGCACGATGCGGCCGTGTTCGTGCGCAAACGCCTTGATCGCGGCGGCGTCGCGCGCGACCAGGGTAGGCGCGATGCACTGCGGAAAATGCAGCGCGAAGAGTTTTTCGTTGGCGTCGCGCAGCGCGCGTGGATCGTTGACCACTTGTGCGCCGCCGGCCTGGGCGCGGTCGAGCACCATCGTGTCGTAGAGGAATTGTGAGTCAAACGGCGGATCCTTGCGTGCAAGGATGACGTTCACCCGGCGCAAATCGATCCAGTCCGGTTCGCTGCAGGTGAACCAGTCGCGCGGATCCTCGCGTACTTCCAGCACCGCTGCGTGCGCCCACGGTTCCGCGCCGCGCAGGGCGAGGCTGCCCTGGGTCAGATAGAACAGTCGATAGCCGCGTCGCTGCGCTTCGAGCAGCATGGCGAACGTGGAGTCCTTCTTGATGTGGATGGCCTCGATCGGGTCCATCAGCACGGCCAGGGTCGGGGTCATCGGCTACCGTTGGTTGATCCGGTGTTGCATTTCGACGTTGTGTTCGCGCGAATTCGCGGTCAAAGCGTGATGCGGCGCACATGTTCGTCCGCTGCGTGCTGTCTATACTAGCATCCAGTTTCAGGGGGCTTGCAGACAACCGGTTGAGTACGGCGTCGATGATGCCGCGTCGTGCCGGTGCGCATTCCAGGCGCCCTCGTTGCTGTTCCGCTTGACAGAGCCGCGCGCTAGAGATTAAACCGCAGACCTGATCGAATGTTCGTGAGTATCGTGCGTCGCGATGGACGCAACGATCAGGGAGTCGGGGGCTCGCTCGGTCGTTTGAGGTGGAACGACGACAACAATGCATGCAGGTCGGAGGAAAGCGCGTGGAAGAGGCAGTAAGCGGGGCGGAACTGGCAGGCTTGCGGGTGTTGGTCATCGATGATTCGAAGACGATCCGCCGCACCGCCGAAATGCTGCTGAAGAAAGAGGGCTGCGATGTCGTCACCGCAGTCGACGGTTTCGAGGCGCTTGCGAAGATCAGCGATCATCGCCCGCAAATCATCTTCGTCGACATCATGATGCCCCGGCTCGACGGCTATCAGACCTGCGCGTTGATCAAGAACAACGCCACCTATCGTGCGACGCCGGTGATCATGCTGTCCTCGAAGGACGGCCTGTTCGACAAGGCGCGGGGGCGCGTGGTCGGGTCGGAAGAATATCTGACCAAGCCGTTCACGCGCGAAGAGTTGCTTGGCGCGATCCGCCGCCACGCGGTCGTGCGCTGATCATGCGCAGTTCGGAGGACGGCACGGGCGCATGAACAATTCGGTGAAATCCCCTTTCGAGATCCTCGCCGGCTACGAGCGACGCAGTCTGGCGCACGCCGGTACCGGTTCTGCTGGGCAGGCGTCCGCCTCCGATCTGTGGCGTGGTGTGGGCTTTCGTATTGGCGATCATTATCTGGTTTCGAGCCTGACCGAGATCAATGAGGTTCTTTCCTTTCCCGTGGTTACGCGCGTTCCGGGCGCACGCGCCTGGCTGCTCGGCGTCGCCAGCGTGCGCGGCAACCTGATTCCGCTGGTCGATCTCAAGGGCCTCCTCGCGGGCGAGGAGACGAGCCTTTCCGATTCGAGCCGCGTGCTGCTCGTGCGCCAAAGCGGCGGCAGCGTGGGCTTGCTCGTCGACGAGGTCGTCGGCCAGCGCAATTTCAGCGCCGATCAGCGCGTGGGCGCGCCGGCGTCGGCCGGAGGCGCGGTCGAACGCTACGTCGTCGAGCACTATGCGCTGGGCGACACGCAGTGGGGGCGGTTCAGCATGGCGGCGCTCGTTCGCGCAAACGAGTTCGCACAGGCTGCGGTCTAGGTTTCTTTCTGTCCGCGGAGGGGGTTCCCGGCCGCATGGTTGGCGAGGCAACAGCGAGGTAGCGGTAGATGAGTACAGGGGCGGGTAGAAGCGCCGAGCGCGCGAGCGGGCTGAACGGTTTGCTCGTGGCCTTGCTTGTCGTCAGCATGGTCGTGGCGGTGGTCGACTTCATTTATCTGTCGATCAAGACGAATCAGGACGCTCAGGCGAGCGCGCTGGTTACGCGGATCCAGGTCCTGTCGCAGCAGCTCTCGCGGCAGAGCGGCGACGCAGCCGGCGGCAACCTGGATGCATTCGCGAGCCTGAAGCATTCGCGTGACACGATCGCCGACTTGTTCACGCGACTGAAGAGCGGCGACGTGCGTACCGGCATGGGCGGCTATGCCGAGCAGGCGAGCCTGAAAGCCGACTTCGCCGAGCTCGATCAGGCCTGGGCACAGCTCTCGGCCGATGCGTCCAAGGTGCTCGACAGCCAGGAGCAGGTGCTCAGTACGGCGGCGAGCACCGACGACTTCAACCGCAAGACCGCGGTGCTCAACTCGCGCATGGATGAGGTGGTGAAGATCCTCACCGAGCGCGGCGCCGCGGGCGCCCAGGTCATGATCGCCTCGCGCCAGATGCTCTACGCCGACCGCATGCAGCGTCGCGCGCAGGCGATCGTCGCGGGTGGTGAGGACTCGCCGTCCGCCGCGGCCGGCCTGCAACGTGATTCGCAGTTCTACGGCGTGGTTCTGGCCGGCCTGATCAACGGCAATGCGGATCTCAACATCCGTGCGCTCGACAACGCCAGCGCAAAGGAGATTCTCAACGACATCAACAAGCAATGGATTGACCTGGCCCCGCAGGTGACCAAGCTGTTCGAGGCGGCGCCGACGCTGCAGGCGGTCAAGCAGGCCGCGGACAAGGCGTCGATCGATTCGCAGACGCTCCTGTTCAAGGCGGATCCGCTGTCGGAGCACATTTCCGCGCTCGGCACGAAACGCACGTTCCCGAACCTGTGGATCGGTCTCGCTGCCGCAGCCCTGTCGATCGTGCTGGTGCTTTTCCTCGCCCTGAAGCTGTTCCGCGACCAGCGTGCGCGCCTGGCATCGAGTGCCGAGCTGAACAAGCGCAACGAGGCGGCGATTCAGCGCCTGCTCGACGAGATGGGTTCGCTCGCCGACGGCGACCTGACGGTCAAGGCGACGGTGACCGAAGACTTCACCGGCACGATCGCCGACGCGGTCAACTACGCGATCGATGCGCTGCGCTCGCTCGTCACCACGATCAACGAGACTTCGGTGCAGGTCTCCGCCGCGGCGAATGAGACCCAGGCTACCGCGCTGCATTTGTCCGACGCGGCCGAGCACCAGGCGCGCCAGATCACCAGCGCCTCGGGCGCAATGAACGAGATCGCTTCGCAGGCGCGCGAGGTATCGACGAGTTCCGCGGACAGCGCCGATGTCGCGCAGAACTCGGTGCGCATCGCCTCCCGCGGTGCGTCGATCGTGCGCCAGACGATCGCCGGCATGGATTCGATCCGCGAACAGATCCAGGACACGTCCAAGCGCATCAAGCGCCTCGGCGAGTCCTCGCAGGAAATCGGCACCATCGTCGAGCTGATCAACGATCTCTCCGAGCAGACCAACATCCTCGCCCTCAACGCTGCCATCCAGGCGGCCTCGGCCGGCGAGGCCGGTCGCGGTTTCGCGGTCGTCGCGGACGAAGTGCAGCGTCTCGCCGAACGCGCGTCGGCGGCGACGCGGCGTATCGAAACCCTGGTCAGCGCGATTCAGGTGGATACCAACGAGGCAGTCGCCTCGATGGAGCAGACCACGAGCGAGGTGGTCAGCGGCGCCAAGCTCGCCGAGCAGGCGGGCACCCAGCTCGGCGAAATCGAAACCGTGTCGGGCAACCTCGCGGCGCTGATCAAGAACATCGCGACCACCGCGCAGCGTCAGTCGGCCGAGGCGGCGAGCGTGTCGGCGACGATGAACGTGATCTCCGATATCACCGCGCAAACCGCATCGGGCGCCAGCCATACCGCGCAGTCGATCGGCAACCTCGCGCAACTCTCGTCCGACCTGCGCCGATCGGTCGCCGACTTCAAGCTGCCGGAAGAATGATGGCGCGCCGCCGATGAATCTTACTCAGGAAACCGATTTCACGACGCTCGGCTGGGTCAAGCCCGAGCTCGATTCGACATTGAAAGAAGCGCGCCACGCGCTCGAGCGCTATGCCGACAATCCGGCCGATGCGCAGGCCGTGCGCGAATGCGCCGCCTGCCTGCACACGGCGTACGGCACGCTGCACATGGTCGAGCTCTACGGCGCCGCACTCGTGACCGAGGAGATGGAGCGCGTCGCGCGCGGCATCGCCGAAGGCAGTATCGCGCCGCGCGAGGACATTTATGCGGTGCTGATGCGCGGCTTCCTGCAATTGCCGGACTACATCGAGCGCCTGCAGAGCGGCCACAAGGACATCCCGATCGTTTTGTTGCCGCTGCTCAACGATCTGCGCGCGGCGCGCGGCGAGAGACTGCTCAGCGAGTCGGTGCTGTTTGCGCCCAACATCGATGCGGAATTGCCGGCGCGGCCGGAGAAGCCGCTGCATCCCGAGATCCTGCGTTCGAACGCGCGCAGCCTGCGCAACGACTACGGCCATTCGCTGCTGCGCTGGATACGCGAACCCGCGTCCTCGGCGCCGCTCGCACGCATCGCGAGCATCCTCGAAAGTTTCTACTCCGGCAGCAGCAACGACGCCTCGCGCAGGTTGTGGTGGATTGCCGGCGCCGTGGCCGAAGGCGTGCAGGACGGCGCGATCGAGGCGAGCGTCGCGGTCAAGCTGCTGTTCGGCAAGCTTGACCGGGAGATCAAGCGTCTGATCGACGACGGCGAGGCGGCGTTTGCATCCGCGCAGACCAAGGATCTGGTCAAGAACCTCCTCTACTACCTGGCCCACGCGAACACGCGGGGCGAGCGCGCCCGTGCCGTGGTCGAATTCTACAACCTCGACAATCTTCTTCCGACCCAGGAAGAACTCGAGCATGCGCACGGCTCGATCTCCGGGCATAACCGCGCGTTGCTCGATACGGTTGCCGGCGGTATCCGCGAAGATTTATTGCGGGTCAAGGAAACGCTGAACGTTTACCTGCACTCGTCGCGGCGCAATCCGGCTGACCTGGCGGCGCAGGCGGAGACGCTCGGCGGCATTGCCGATACCTTCGGCATGCTCGGCATGGGGCAGCCGCGCCAGCGGGTGGGCGAGCAACGCGACGCGATCTACCGCATTGTCAACGGCGAAGTCGAGGCCAACGAGGGCAATCTGCTCGACATCGCCGGCGCGCTGCTCATCGTCGAAGCTTCGCTCGACGACCATATCGGGCGTCTCGGCGCCAAGGCCGAGACCGAGGCTGCCGCGCCGGCCAGCGAAGTGCCGCGTACCGAAGTCGTGCGCCTGCTCTACGTGCTGATGCAGGAGGCGCTGGTCAACATCGTCAAGGTCAAGGAATCCATCGTCGCCTTCATCGAGGCGCCGTGGGATCACGCCCACCTCGAATCCACGCCGCGCCTGCTCGTCGAGGTCGCCGGTGCGCTCGACATGCTCGGGCTGCGCGAAGCGGCCAAACCCGTCGATGCGATGGTGCACTACGTCCGTCATGAATTGCTCGATTTCCGGCGGGTGCCGGAGCGCGGCCAGATCGATGCATTTGTCGACGCGGTAGCCGCCATCGAGTACTACATCGAGGCCGTACGCGAGCAGCGCGGCAATCGCGATCGGGTGCTCGAGATGGCGTGCGACAATCTCGCCACGCTCGGGGTCTGGCCCGAGGTAATTCTCGTGGGTGGCGGCGCTGCGGCGAATGTCGCGGTCACCGAGGCAGTATCCCCCCCGGCCGCGGTGCCTGCCGCCGCGCCGAGCGTGCCTGCCGCGCTGCCCGAGGTGGACGAAGAACTGCGCCAGGTCTTCCTCGACGAGATGGACGACGAGATCGCGAACCTGCGCAAGCATTTCCCGCTTTGGCGCGCGGACCCGGAGGCAATCGAGGACCTCAAGATCGTGCGTCGCTCGTTTCACACGCTCAAGGGTTCGGGCCGCCTCGTCGGTGCGCTCGCACTCGGTGATTTCGCCTGGAAGGTCGAGAGCATGCTCAACCGCGTACTCGACCGCAGCATCGCGGCGAGCCCGCCGCTGTTGCAGGTTGTCGGCTACGCGATCGGCGCGTTGCCGCGCTACCGCGACGATTTCGCGCGGCATGAGCACTCCAGCTTCACGATGGACGGTTTCGGCGCCGCAGTGGACCGGCTCTGTGCCGGCGACACATCGCCAATCGACGAAAGCCAGTTCAGCGTGTCCGTGCCGGCCGCGGCGGTTGCCGAGGCCATGCCCGTGCCGCCGGCGAGTGCCGACGAGCCGATGCCGGAAGTCCGGGCCGCCGAAATCCTGCCGATCGCGCCGAATGTCGCGGTGGAGCCCGTTGCGACCGAAGCCGCGATCGAGCCTCCCGTACGTTTCGAGTTGGAATCATTGGTTGAAGGCGAGTCCATCGCAGTGACCGAGATGCCGGCCGATGTTGCGTCCGCGGTCGAGGCCGAGCAGTCGGTCGTGGCCGGAACGCCGGTCGTGGAGGAGCACCACGTCGAGATCGAACGGACTGCCGAAGCGACGCGCTCCGTCGATGCGGAGCCTTCGTTCGACCGCGGGCATCCGATTGATATCGCCACCGCAGTCGAGCCGACGGAGCAGGAGGCGAGTGCCTTCGCATCTGCCGGCGACACTGACGGGTCCGCCGCCGAGGAAACCCGGACCGAACCGGTCGCGTCCGCGCCACAGGTCGATCAACTCCTGCTCGAAGTGCTGCACAGCGAAGCCGATGCGCATCTTGCCGTCGTCGACGCGGCGGTCGCGCGCGGTCGGGGGTTCGCGATCCGCGAAGATCTCGTGCGCGCAGTGCACACGCTCAATGGCGCCTTTGCCATGGTCGAGGCGCCGCATGTCGCGCAGTTGCTTACCCCGCTCGAAGGCTGGCTTGCGCGTTCGCGCAACGCCGGCCACGCACTCGACGCCGATGGCGCCACCGTGCTCGAAAGCGTTTCCGCGCAGGTGAGGTCGACGTTGGTCGCGCTCGAAAGCGGTACCGAGCCGCCCGATTCCGCGCAGCTTGCGGCGCGCATCGTTACGCTGCGCGAGGGCGTGCACGCGGGCGAGGCGATTGTCCACGATCTCGAGCCGCCCGCGGACGTGGAGGCGGCGCCGCAGGCTGCGGTTGCGGCGGACGATGCGCATGCAGGCACGGCCGAGTCCGGGGAGGCGATCGTGACGATTGCCGAAACCGGCGAAACGGCGGCCGAAGTTTCCGAACCACTCGACCTGTCCGCGCACCATGACATCGCGGCGACGGAGGTTGCTGCGTCGGCGGAGTTGCCGATGGAAAGCGCAGCTGCCCAGCCGGTCGCCGATTTCGACTCGGCGATCCTCGCCTACGACGCCGTGCTGGCGGGTTCGCCGGTCGCCGCGCCGCCGGCACTCGCCGCGGAACAACCGTTGGCCGAGGTCGAGATCGAAAGCGTTGCGGCGACGGAACTGCCGCTTGCGGCGGTAGGCGGAGCCGAGCTGCCGACGGAATCGCAAGTCGGGCCGGTTGCGTTTGCCGAACCGCCTGACTCCGCAGCGGTGACGCATGCCGCCGACGCGCCTGCGCCGGTCGAGCCGCCCGCGCTCGCGACGAGCGCGCGCGGGGCGGTGACGGGCGACGGCGAAATGCACCCGGTGCCGGACATCGACGAAGACCTGCTCGACATTTTTGTCCTCGAAGCGCAGGAAATCCTCGATCGCTCCGACACGCTGGTCCCGCGCCTGCGTGGTGCCCCCGGTGACACCGGGTTGCTCGACGAGTTGCGCCGCGACCTGCACACGATCAAGGGCGGCGCAAACATGTCCGCGCTCGCGCCGATCGGCCATCTCGGGCATGCGATGGAATCGCTGTTCGAGGACACGGTCGAGCGTGGCCGCGCGTTCGACGGCGCGATGCTGCACGCGATCGAGCAAGGGTTCGATACCCTGCATGCCTTGGTTCAGGCGGCGGCCGCGCGCCAGCCGACGCGGATGCCTTCGGCGTTGATCGCCCGCATCGAGGCGCTGTCGCGCAGCGAGTCCGAGGGCGATGCACACGCGGGTTTCGTCGACTCGCCGGCAGCGCCGGAAACGCCCGCCGTCGGGACCGTCGACGATACGGCCGGGTCCGGGGCGGTCGGCAAATTCGTTGCGCGGGCCGCGATCGAAGATGCGCCCGCATCGCCCGTGGAAACCGAGGCCGGCGGCGAGGCGGCCCAGGCCGCGGACGTGCCGCCACAGGACGCCGAGCCGGTGTTCGCCGGCAGCGAATACATTCGCGTACGCGCGGCCCACCTCGATGCGATGGTCAACGGCGCCAGCGAAGTGGCGATCTACCGCTCGCGCCTCGAGCAGCAGCTGGCCAGCTATCGCGCCAACGTCGTCGAAATGGAAGCGACGGTGTCGCGCCTGCGCGAACAGATGCGGCGCCTCGAGCTCGAGGCCGAGGCGCAGATGGCCTCGCGTTTCCAGCGTGAAGGTGACGCGTCGACGTTCGATCCGCTCGAGCTCGACCGCTTCAGCCAGTTGCAACAGCTGTCGCGCAGCCTGGCCGAGTCGATGTCCGACCTTGCCGCGATCCAGGTCGGATTCGACCAGCTCACGCGCCAGTCCGAATCGCTGCTGATGCAACAGTCGCGCGTCAGCGCCGACCTGCAGGAAAGCCTCATGCGTACGCGCATGGTGCCGTTCGATTCGCTCGTCCCGGCGCTGCGGCGCACATTGCGCCAAACCGCGACCTCGCTCGGCAAGGAAGCGCTGCTGCGCGTCGAAGGCGCGCAGGGCGAAATGGACCGTACCCTGCTCGAGCGCATGAAGGCGCCGCTCGACCACATGCTGCGCAATGCCCTGGTGCACGGCATCGAAGACGTCCCTGAACGCCTCGCCGCAGGCAAGCCGGTCGAGGGCAACGTGCGCATCGCGCTCGCGCGCGAAGCAACCGAGACCGTGCTGCGCATCAGCGACGACGGTCGCGGCCTCGACCGTGCCGCGATCCGCCGTCGCGCGATCGAGCGCGGCCTGCTCGCTGCCGATGCGCGGGTCGGCGACCGCGAGCTCGATGCCTTCATCCTGGCGTCCGGCTTTTCCACCGCGGAAAGCCTCACCCACCTCGCCGGCCGTGGCGTCGGCATGGACGTGGTCGCCAACCAGATCAAGCAGCTGGGCGGTTCGCTCGCGATCGAATCGAACCCGGGCCGCGGCGCCGCATTCACCGTGCGCCTGCCGTTCACACTGGGCGTAACCCAGGCGATCATCGTGCGTCTGGGCGATGCGAGCTACGCAATCCCGATGAACGCGGTGCAGGGGGCCGTGCATGTCCCGCGCAGCGAGCTCGACGCGCGCCTTGCCGCGGAGGACCCGGAATACACGTATGCCGGCGAAGCATTCCCGATCATCGAGCTCGCCGCGCAGCTCGGCGAAGTCTCGCCGGCGCTGGCCGACGATGCGCACGTGCCGCTGCTGATCGTGCGCAGCGGCGACCAGCACGCCGCGGTGCGCGTCGACCATGTGCTCGGCTCGCGCGAGATCGTGGTCAAGTCGGTTGGCCCGCAAATCACCTCGGTGCCCGGCATTCTCGGCGCGACGATCATGGGTGACGGTTCGGTGCTGATGATTCTCGATCTCGCACCGTTGCTGCGCCGCGTGGCGGGCCTGCGCGCGCAGGGCATAGCGGTTGCCGCGCCCCCGGTCGCCGCGCGTGCGCAGCGTCGTCGCCTGATCATGGTTGTCGACGATTCGATCACGATGCGCAAGGCGACCTCGCGCGTGCTCGAGCGCGAGGAGATGGATGTGGTCACGGCCAAAGATGGCATCGATGCGATCGAGAAGCTCGCCGACCGCATCCCCGATCTCGTCGTGCTCGACATCGAAATGCCGCGCATGGATGGTTACCAGTTTGCCGAGCACATGAAGGGCGACTCGCGCACGGCGCAGGTGCCCATCATCATGATCACCTCGCGTACCGGCGACAAGCATCGCCAGCGCGCGCAGGAAATCGGCGTCGAAGGCTATCTCGGCAAGCCGTACCAGGACGTCGAACTGATCGCGAACATCCGCGACCTGCTCGGCACGGCGCAGTAGTCAGGACGAGGCAATCCGCATGAACGAAGCCCTGCCGCGTGAAATCCATGCCGTCCTGATCACGATCGGTGGCGCGCGCATGCTGCTGCCGAACGCCATCGTCGCGGAAATCGTGCCGCTGGCCGGCGTCGAGGCGATCGAAGGCGCTCCGGCCTGGCTGCTGGGGAGCATGCGTTGGCGCGAGCGCACGATCCCGCTCGTCTCGTTGCCGATGCTTACCGGAACAGCCGCCCAGGAAGACGCCAAGCGCGCGCGCGTCGCCGTGCTGAAAACGCTGGATGGCAGGGACGAATTGCCGTATTTCGGCCTGATCTCGCAAGGCTTGCCGCGCCTGACCACGATCACGCCCGAACTGCTCGTGCGCACCGACGACGGCCAACAGCTTGCGGCAGGAACGAGTGCGCACGTACTCGTGCGCAGCGACCAGGCAATCATTCCCGACCTGAACTGGATCGAGGCGAAGGTCGCGCAGGCACTCGGCGTCTAGGGCCCTCCGAAGAAACGTATCGAACTGACGAGCGAATAGTCTGTCCACAGGTTTCCGGGGTGGTGGCCCGGGCCGGGGAGGTCGCGTCGGTTCCACTCGTTCGCTGGCTTTCGCCTGCGCTTGCTATCATTGTGCCCCTGCACGGGATCGAGCTGCGGGCCCGCGAAAAATATCGCGGGCCGTCGTCGTCGATACGGCAGCTTGATCACACGGAGCGGCAATGTCTACAGTTACCACCGATCGCGATGCGTTGTACGCGCGCGCGCTGGAAAAGCAATGGTTCTATCCGCTGACCCTGCCGGACGGGCGTGAACTCGTCAGTACGCACGGCGGCCGCGTCGATGCGATCCATCGCACGCGCGCGAGCATGCTCGACGCGTTCCTCGCCGACGAATTTCCCGTGGAACGCCGCGGGCTGAGCGCGATCGATATTGCCTGCCATCAAGGCTGGTTTTCGTTGCAGCTCGCGCGCGCCGGTTTCGGTCGTGTCGAAGCGGTCGACGCGCGTGCCGAGCACGTCGAGGACGCCGCGCTGCTGGCAGGCATCTACGCGTCGGGTGCGATCCATGCGCGGCAGCGCGATGTGTTCGCGCTGACTCCGGAAACGGATGGCGTGCACGACCTCGTGCTCATGTTCGGCCTGCTTTATCATCTGGAGAACCCGGTCGGCGCGCTGCGCGCCGCGCGCTCGCTGGCGCGTCGCGCCTGCGTGATCGAAACCCAGGTCGTGCCGCACATGAGCGGCATGGTCGACTGGGGATCCTACGAATACGTGCGCCCGCTCAAGGGCTGCTTCGGCATCATCGACGAGGTCGACGAGACGCACGCGCCCGAGGCCAGCGTCACCGGAGTGTGCCTGGCGCCGAGCACCGAGGGCCTGCTCTGGCTGTTGCGCGCGGTCGGCTTCCGCGACGCGCGCGTGTTGCCGGTACCGCTCGACGGTTACGAGCAACTGCGTCACGGCAAGCGTGTGATGGTGGCGGCGCTGGTCTGATGTCCGGTCCACCGGCGCGCCTGCGCACGCCGGCGAGCGCAGCGGCGACGTGTCCTACAGCAGGCCGGCCTTGTCCTCGGTTTTGGCCCGGTTCCAGTAGGCGTCCTGTTCGGCCAGCGACTTGCCATCGAGTCGGGCGCCTTCGGCCTGCGCCAACGCTTCCATGCGCCGGAAACGGCGCTCGAACTTCGCGTTCGCGCCGCGCAGCGCCTGCGAGTAGTCGACCTTGGCGAGACGCGCGAGATTGACCGCAACGAACAGCACGTCACCGATCTCGTCGGCCAGGCGCACATGGTTGGCGGCATGCGCCGCGGCGTCATCGGCGCCGATCCGCGCCGCGGCCGCGAGCTCGCCGCGCACCTCGCCAATCTCTTCCTCGAGCTTGTCGAGCACGGGAGCGGGGTCGGACCAGTCGAAGCCGATCGTCGCTGCGCGCTTCTGCAACTTGTACGCGCGTTGCCATTCGGGCAGGCCGCGTGAAATGCCGGCGAGCACGCTCATGTCCGCGTCGCCCTTGCCGGCGCGCTCACGCCGCTTCAATTCCTCCCAGGCGGCGGTTTGCGCATCGGCGTCCTCGATACCGCGCAGGTTGCCGTCGGCGTCGGGAAACACGTGCGGATGGCGGCGAATCATCTTGTCGCAGATCGCGGCGACCACGTCGGCAAACGCGAACAGCCCTTGTTCCTCGGCCATGCGTGCGTGGAACACGACCTGCAGCAGCAGGTCGCCAAGCTCGTCGCGCAGATCGGCATGGTCCTTGCGGTCGATAGCGTCGGCTACCTCGTAGGCTTCCTCGATCGTGTATGGCGCGATCGAGGCGAAATCCTGTTTCACATCCCAGGGGCAGCCGCGCACCGGATCGCGCAGCGTGGCCATGATGCGCAGAAGGTCGTCGATCGTGTTTGCCATCCGTTTTCCCCCGGGCACTTCTCGTCATTCCGGCGCGCGTGCGCTGGAATGACGGCGTGGAAGCTATTTGTTGCGCAGCAGCGTCGCCCAGTCGACCGACCTGTCGCCGAAGGCGAGGAAGTCGGGATTGAGCAACGATTCCTTGGCGTTGTACGCCAATCGCGAACCATCGAGTCGCGTCACCCCGCCGCCGGCCTGCTCGAGTACGCACTGGCCCGCGGCCGTGTCCCATTCGCTGGTCGGACCGTAGCGCACGTAGAGGTCGGCCTGGCCCTGCGCGGTGCGGCAGAACTTGAGCGAGGAGCCGAGCGCAATCAACTCGTGCGCGCCGACCTTGTCCAGCGCGGTCAGCATGCGCGGATCCGCATGCGAACGGCTGCCGGCGACGATGATTGGCGCCGCGCGCGCGCGCGAGGAAATCGCGACGCTGCCGGCCTGCGCAGTTTCCGCATAGGCGTGCCCGCCTTGCCAGGCGTAGTACATCTCGTCGAGTGCCGGAGCATGGACCACGCCCAGCGTCGCCTCGCCGTTCTCGATCAGCGCGATGTTGACCGTGAATTCGCCGTTGTGCTTGATGAATTCGCGCGTGCCGTCGAGCGGGTCGACCAGCCAATAGCGCGTCCAGCCGCGGCGCTCGCTCCATGTTGCCTGCTCGGCGGACTCCTCGGACAGCACCGGAATGTCCGGGGTCAATGCGCCGAGGCCATCGAGGATCACGTGGTGCGCGGCGAGGTCGGCCGCGGTCAGGGGCGAGGCATCATCCTTGCGCGCGATCGTGTAGTCGGCATCGTAGATGCGCATGATCGCGTACCCGGCCGTGCGCGTGATCGCGGCGCAGGCACGCGCCAGATCGGCGTAGTTCATCGTCATGATTTCCGCCTTACACGCGTGGCCGGTAACGGCCGGCGAGAAACTCGCGCGCCATGAACAGCGCGGCGATCGAGCGGCCCTCGCTGACCTCCGGATGTGCTAGCAGGGTGTGCAGCTCGGACAGCTTCCACGGCACGACTTCTAGCTCTTCCGGCTCGTCGCCTACGAGACGTTCGGGATACAGGTCGCGCGCGAGCACGACATGGGTCATCGAGCTCATGTACGACGGCGACAGCGACAGCGTGCCGAGGATGTGCATCTCGCGGGCGCCATAGCCGATCTCTTCCTTGAGCTCGCGATCCGCGCCTTGCTCCACCGTTTCGTCCTGGTCGAGACGGCCCTTGGTCAGGCCGAGCTCGTAGCGTTCGATGCCGGCGCCGTATTCACGCACGAGCAGTGCCGTGTCGTCGTCGCGCATCGGCACGACGATGACCGCGCCCAGACCCGAGCTCTTGAGCTTCTCGTAGGTTCGGCGCACGCCGTTGGAGAATTCGAGGTCGAGCTGCTCGACCTTGAGGAAGCGGCTGCCGTCGACGCTGCGACGTGCGTGGATGATCGGGAGGCTACGCATCGTCGCATTCTACCCTGCGGGGTGGAGAAAGCGCTTGCCGTGGCCCTACCAATCGCCGGCCAGCGCCTGCAACGCCGCCATCGCCGCGATGCCGGCCGTCTCGGTACGCAGGATGCGTGGACCGAGGCGCAGGCCGTGGAATCGCGCCTGGCGCAGCTGGGCAATATCGTTGTCGGAGAAACCGCCTTCGGGGCCGACGCAGAGCACGACTCCGTTGTCGATTCCCGGGAATTGACGCGGGCTCGCATCACCTTCGGGCAGCAACGCGAGGCGCAACGCGGCATCGTCGCCGAGATCGCCGAGCCAGCGGTCGAGCCGCAACGGCGCGGCGATCTCGGGCAGGCGCGTGCGCCCGCTCTGCTCGCAGGCACCGGCGACGACGCTGCGCCAGTGGGCGACGCGGCGCTCGGCGCGCTCCTCGTCGAGCTTGACCTCGGTGCGCTCGGTGACCAGCGGCACGATGCGCGCCACGCCGAGTTCGGTCGCCTTCTGCAGGATCCAGTCCATCTTCTCGCCGCGCGCGACGCCTTGCGCGAGAGTGATGTCGAGCTTCGATTCGCGATCGACCTCGCGCATTGCAACGACTTCGGCCGTCACCGCGCGCTTGGCGAGTTGGGCCAGGGTCGCATCGTATTCGCGCCCGTCGCCGTTGAACAGGATCAGCGGGTGCCCGCGCTCCATGCGCAGTACGCGCGCCACATGCTCGCCGGCCTGCTCGGGCAGCAGCACTTCGGCGCCTGAACGCAGCGGCTGGTCTATGTAGATTCTCGGAATGCGCATGACCGGATTGTAATTGCAGGGGTCCGATTTATCGAACCCCGCTTTGGCCAGGGGCGCCGAGCGGAATCGGGCGCGAGGCATGGGCATCTTTCGCGTGAGGCGCGCAAGCCGCGCCCCTACGAAGCAACTGCGACCTCGATGCTGCGCACCGCCACCTCGACCATGAAATCGATCTCGTCGGGAGTGATCACGTACGGCGGCATGAAATAGATCACGTCGCCGAGCGGGCGCAGCAGCACGCCCTGCGCCAGCGCATGCCGGTACGCGCGCAGGCCGCGGCGTTCGGCAACGGGAAACGGTGCGCGCGTCGCCTTGTCGCGCACGAGTTCCACCGCGGCGATCATGCCGGTCTGGCGCACCTCGGCGACGTGCGGATGGTCGGCCAGCGGCGCGAGTCGTTCGCGCAGGCGCTGCGCGAGCACGCGGTTGCGCGCGATGACGGGTTCGTCGCGGAAGATCGCCAGTGTCTCCAGCGCCGCGCGGCAGGCGAGCGCATTGCCGGTGTAGCTGTGCGAATGCAGGAACGCCTTGCCGGCGGCGTACTCGGCGTAGAACGCATCGTAGACGCGCGCCGTCGTCAGCACCGCCGAGAATGGCAGGAATCCTCCGGTGATGCCTTTCGACAGACAGAGGAAATCGGGCGTGACATTCGCCTGCTCGCAGGCGAACAGGGTGCCGGTACGGCCGAAGCCGACCGCGATCTCGTCGGCGATCAGATGCACCTCGAACTCGTCGCACAACCGGCGCAGGCCGGCGAGGTAGGCGGGGTGATACATGCGCATGCCGCCGGCGCACTGCACCAGCGGCTCGACGATCACCGCGCTGACTTCGTGCGCATGGCGTTCGAGCGCGGCGCGCATGTCGGCGAGTTTGCGCAGCGAATGCGCCTGCCAGTCCTCGCCCGGTGCGCGCGCGTAGCAGTCGGGCGAGGCGACGAAGATCGGCTCGCCGAGCAGCGGCGCATAGGTCGCGCGGTACAGCGGCACGTCGGTCACGGTCAGCGCGCCCAGCGTCTCGCCGTGGTAGCCGCCGCTCAACGCGATGAAACGCTGCTTGCCTTCGCGCCCGAGGTTGCGCCAGTAATGGAAACTCATCTTCAGCGCGATCTCGATCGCGCTCGAACCATTGTCGCCGTAGAACACGCGGGCCAGGTGTCGATCTTTCTCGCCCGGCAAGGCCGGGCGAGGCGCCGGCGCGATGCGCAGCAGTTCCTCGGCGAGCAGGATGCCTGGCTCATGGCTGAAGCCGGCGAAAATCACGTGTTCGAGCTTGTCGAGCTGATCCTTGATCGCCGCGGCGATGCGCGGATTGGCGTGACCGAACAGGTTGGTCCACCATGAGGAAACGGCGTCGAGATAGCGGCCGCCTTCGTGATCGACGAGCCATGCGCCTTCGCCGCGCGCGATCGGCGTCAGCGGCAGGCGTGCGCCGTCGAGGTCGGCGTGGTCGCGCATCTGCGTGCACGGGTGCCAGAGCACGGCGAGGTCGCGCGCGGCCCAGTCCGCCTTGGTGGAACGGCCGGCGGAATCGGGCAGGGCTGCGGTAGTCATTTTGCTATGATCGACCCCCTTCCGTGTTCGCACAAGACTTGCGCGCCATGCCCACTTCCGCCTTCCTCGACGCCGCGCTCATCGTCGCCAAGCAGGCCGCGCATGCGGCCGCGGACGTGATCGCGCGGCACTGGCGCGCCGGCACCGAGGTCGAGATCAAGTCCGACCAGACGCCGGTGACGATCGCCGACCGCGAAGCCGAGGCGGCGATCAAGCGCGTGCTGCGCGCGGCGTTTCCCGACCACGCCTGCTACGGCGAGGAGGAAGGTCGCGAGGGCGACGGCGATTTCCTCTGGCTGATCGACCCGATCGACGGCACGCGCAGCTTCGTGCGCGGCTACCCGATGTTCTCTACCCAGATCGCGCTGATGCATCGCGGCGAACTGGTGCTCGGCGTGTCGAGCGCCTCGGAATTCGGCGAGCTCGCCTGGGCGCGCAAGGGCGGCGGCGCATTCCTCGACGGCAAGCCGATCTGCGTCGCGGACACGAACGCGTTCGATGCACAGACAGCGATTTCGTTCGGCAACGTGAAAACGCTGTCGCGCGGCGCCGGCTGGAATGCGCTTGCCGGACTGATCCAGCGCTGTGGCCGCACGCGTGGCTACGGCGATTTCTACCACTACCACCTGCTCGCGCGCGGCAGCCTCGATCTCGTGATCGAATCCGACGTCAACATTCTCGACATCGCCGCACTCGCCGTGATCGTGCGCGAAGCGGGCGGCACGTTCAGCGACCTCGCCGGGCGCGAGCTGACCCTGGCGACGACGAGCGTGCTCGCCGGCACGCCGGCGCTGCATCGGCAAGCGCTGGATCTGCATCTGATCCAGGCGTAGGGCCAGAGCGTTGCGATGTGCGCCTCGGATTAAACCCTTTTCACCCCCGACGCATCCAAGCTCGGGCAATCCTTGCGGAGAATTCCGATGCGCCTGATCCTCGTTCCCCTGTTGCTCGCTTCCTCCTTTGCCACGGCCAACGAATGCCAGTTCAGCGCCGAACGCAATCTCGACATCGACGCGGCCGGCCTGCAAGCGTTGCGTATGGAGCTCGGCTCCAGCGATCTGACCGTGCAGGGCGATCCGGCGGCGACCCGGATCGAGGTGCGCGGCAAGGCCTGTGCTTCCGAGCAGGCCTGGCTCGACGAATTGCAGATCGCGCAGAACCGTCAGGGCGGCAAGGTCGTGGTGAAGGCAGCGCCGCGGCCGACGCACAATGGGTGGTTCGGCAAACACTACGCCTATCTCGATTTCGTCGTGCGCGTGCCGGCGAGCCTCGCCATCGAAATCGAATCCGGGTCGGGCGACACGCACGCGGCGAACATCGCCTCGCTCGCCTATCAATCCGGTTCCGGCGACCTCAATCTCGATCGCGTTGCCGGGGCGGTGTCGGTCACGGTCGGCTCGGGCGATGTGGTCGCCAACCATGTCGGCAGCTTCAAGCTCGGCCATGCGGGTTCCGGCGACATGCATGTCGCCGACGTGCAAGGCGATGCGACGATCGGCCACGTCGGTTCGGGCGACCTCGGTTTCAGCGACGTGCACGGCAGCCTGCGCGCCGACTCCATCGGCTCGGGCGACATCACCCTCGAACGCATCGGCGGCGACGTCATCATCGGCTCGATCGGCTCCGGCGACATCACCGCGAAGACGATCGGCGGTGGCCTGACCGTGCGCTCGGCCGGCAGCGGCGACATCCACCACAGCGGTGTGGCCGGCAAGGTCGATGTGCCCAAGCGCCACGAAGACGACTGAGCCCTGCTGGCACGGGCGCGTGGCGTGGCTTGTCGTCGCGCGCCGCGCATTGCAGAATGGCTGCACCGACGACACAACGCCGCCCATGCACGCCAGTTTCCGCGAGTTCTACCCGTTCTACCTCTCCGAACACGCCAACCGCCTGTGCCGGCGCATGCACTTCGTCGGCAGCACGCTGGTGCTGCTCACGCTGGCCTGGCTCGCCATCAGCGGGCGCTGGACATTCTGGTGGCTGCTGCCGCTGTTCGGCTATGGCTGCGCCTGGATCGGCCATTTCGTTTTCGAGAAGAACCGCCCGGCGACATTCACGCATCCGCTCTACAGCCTGGCCGGCGACTGGGTGATGTACGCGGCGATGTTGCGCGGCAAAGTCAGTTTCTGACGCGCGCGACGCCGGGATCGAGGAGCCGTTCATGCCGTGGATTGATCTGATCACCTTGTTCGCCGTGCTCGAATTCCTCGGCATGGTCTGGCTGGTCGGCAAAGCGCGCGTCCGCTATTCGATACGCGCGCCCGCGACCAGCGGCAACGAACACTTCGAGCGCTGGTTCCGCGTGCAGCAGAACACGCTGGAAACGCTGATCATGTTCCTGCCCGCGCTGTGGATCGCCGCGCACTACTGGCCGGCGGCGTGGATGGCGCTGATCGGCGCGATCTACCTCGTCGGCCGCGTGCTCTACCTGATCGGCTACGTGCGCGACCCGCGCACGCGCGGCACGGGCTACTACTTCAGCATTGGTCCGGTCGTCGTGCTTGTCGTACTCGGATTTGCGGGGATCGTCAAAAGCCTGCTTTGAGAACCCTCGAGAGCAAAATCGTATTTCGCCTGGCGATCAAGCGCGCGGGATGAATTCGGTCGCGAGGAGGTTGGTCTGCGTTGCGGCTTCGTAGGTGAAGATCAGGGTTCGTTGCAATCCACCGAGTTGGCGCACGGCCCGATCCAGCCAGGGCAGCTCGATCCCGAGCGCCTCGCGATACAGATACAACAATGCCGAAAGCGCCTGGTTCTGCGTCGCCGCAGCGACGTTGCCTTCGGTCGCCAGACCGCTCAGGAACGCTTCGACCTCGGCCGGCCCCAGCTCGCGCGGATGTCG
>NZ_DBNHDN010000005.1:0-115601 GCF_057139185.1 Rudaea sp.
ATGTTCAGAAACCCTGTCGCTGGCCCGTGCAGCCCGATCCCCGGTCGCAGACCTCCGACGCCGATCCAGAAAGGACGAACAAGATGAAGAAAACCTTTGTCGACGTGATGCTCGAGCTGCCGGTGGATGCCACGCTGCGCGACTTCCTGACCTCACATGGCCTGCCCGTGCCGAACGGGTTCGCGTGGGACGATACGCCAGAGACCAGCCAGTTCCTGGTGGAGGCAATCAAGGTTTGGCCGGATGCTGATGCCCGTGACCGCATGGCAGCCAACCTCAATGCCAGCGTCCAGTTGGGTGATGCGGCAGGCAAGCAGGCGATGTTTGAGGCGGCCGTCGATGATGCGGCCGCCTTGTCCGGTCTGGCCTTGTGCTCCAGTGATCTGCACCGTTCGTTCTGGCTCTATGCTCACCACCCGGCGCTGTTCGAGCGCGCCTGCGATTTCGACCATTGGGAACACCACGGTTCACAAGCGCAACACTATGACATGGGGTTGAAGCGCAAGCCCATCGGTAGCGACACTGCGCTGGCCGGATTGCGCCACAGCATCTCGGCCTTTTACAAGCGCGAGCTGCAATGCGGGGACGGCAGCGTGGCCTATCTGGTGACGCGCACGCCCGGCATCCACTTGCTGATCGTTCACGTCAAGGATTCGGCCATGTTGCGGCTGGAGTTCGAAGGCGTGACGCTGACGCGCCGCATCGGCAATCCCAACATCCCGCTGGCGCTGGAATATTCCGAGACCACCGGCGTCGTGCGCGCGCTGGTGCGTGGTGGGGCGAAGTACCAGCAGATGCTGATCGATGCCTTCGCCGAGCATGTGCTGGGTGTCAAAGCCCATGCCCAGAAAATCAAACCGCCGACCCTGGATTTGTCGATGTTGCGCACCGGCTTCGACGTGCCGGAGGTGTTCGAGGATGGGTTTTCGCTGGTGCAACTCAAGGCGCTCACTCTCCTCAGCCCGGGCGGTGATCTGAAAATCGAGTGCACCGCGATGCAGGCCAGTCAGCAGCGTTCGGTGCATGAGTTGCTGAAGGAACAACTGCCCGGCCCGTTGGAAGGCAACTGGGCGGTGACGGCGGCGCAGGTCAATCTGTACTACCCGCCAGAGCCAGGACGCACACGGCCCAAGGTGGTCAGCATCGAAGTGACCAGCAAAGGGCGGCTGAACCTCAACAAATTCGACGCCAAGATGCAGGCGCAACTGGAAGGCTATCTGGTCGCGGTCGGCATCTTGCAGAAGGGCCAAACCCTGAGCGCGCACGAAATGCCGCCGGAAACGGATGCCGTTGGTTCAACCCCAGTGATCGAGGACTGACGATGGCGACGCACGACGCTTGGGCCTTGATCTGCCGCCTGTTCGCGGGTGGCACGCCTGTACTGCGCGCCATGTTGTCGCCGCGCGAGGCAGTGGCGCTGTCCATACTCGGCAAGGCGGTCAAGCCGACGGTCATGGATCAGTCCTTCGTGCTGTGCCCGCACTGCCAACAGCATCGGGCGCAGGTGTGGAGCGATGGTCGTGGCGGACGGATGTGCCGTTGCCCGGACTGCGGGCCAGTGACCGTCGAGGCCGCCGATGGTGCGGCGCTGGTCTTGGATGAGGATTGGCTGCGCCAGAAGATGCGCCTCGCGCTCGGTATTGAAAGTCGCGATGGCATCGATGACCTCGGCGGCGGAGCGTGGCGGCTGGGCGATGCCCGGCGTTCGCCGGTGCTGCTGGCGCGCGATCTGACGCGGGTGCTGCACGAACCTGCGCTGCTGGAGCGGGTGCGCGTGGCGGGCGGTGACATCCGGGTGATCACGCCGAGGCCGAGCACGACGCGCGGAGCGCCCTTCGGCGCGGGCGTCGAGTGGTTGGCGCTGGAGGAGCGCTTCGCGTTCTATGGCGGCGGGATCACGTTCATCGCCACGCCGTCACCCGTGGCGCAAGCAGTCGCCGATCCGGCCACGCCAGTGAACGGACCGTTCTCGGCGGACTTCAGGTGGGCGACGCTGCCGGATGTTCAGGCCACGCCGATCCAGTTCACCAAAGGTCAGGCCAGCGTGTTCAAAGCTCTCTGGGAACTCAAGGGCGTCGAGGTGGATGGCGAAAGGGTCATGCAGCGCACCGGCCAGAAGAGCGACAAGCCCATCGACCTGTTCAAGATCAAAGCGAAAGACAAGGGCAATCCTCTGCATGCGGCACGGCTTGCGGCCTACGGCGCACTCGTGGTCACGCAGCGACGCGCGGGGCTATATGCGATGCCGTGTGCGGCAGCGAGAAAGGAGGTTGTCATGACGTGAGCACACCACCCGACGCGCCGAGGCTCGCGCGATTTCAAGAGCCTGACCTTTTCAATTTTTGGAGCATTTGAAATGAGCAGAAAAAACCAATGGGTCGTACCCGTCAACGGCGGTGATCAGTGGGGCGTGCGCGGTGAAGGCAACGACCGCCTCACCTCCGTCCACGACACGCAGCAACAGGCGATTGACCGTGCGCGGGACATCGCCATCAACCAGCAGAGCGAGATGTTCATCCAAGGTCGTGACGGCCAGATCCGTGAGCGCAACAGCTACGGTCATGATCCGTTCCCGCCCAAGGGCTGATGTTGGGGCTGGCCTCGCGGGTTTGCACGGGCAATCTGGAACAGCAAACCCGCGAGCCAACCATTCCCACCGGCACACGCACAAACCATTGACGGAAAACGCCGCCTGCGTGTGCCACGGCGAAGAAGTTGGCGCAGGTTTCGAGAGAAGATAGGGCGAAACAGGGGCGAACCGGGCCGGTCATGCCGCTCACGGGCGGAGCGGCTGGCACATGCAAAATGGCCCGGAACCCCGCGCGGCTTGGGGAACCCACAAACGAAAACGCCCAACCGAGAACGGTTGGGCGCTGAATAGTGGTGGAGTGGAGGAGGATCGAACTCCCGACCTTCGCATTGCGAACGCGACGCTCTCCCAGCTGAGCTACCACCCCGTAATTGGATGAATCTTCAGGCGTCCTGCCGCAAGTTCCGTGAAAACGGTCGCGGCATAGCCGCGCCACGTTTCCCCAATCGGCGACGATGCCGCCGATTCGTTGACGCATCCCGCGCCAAGGTTCAGCTTTGTGAGCCGCGCATGATACAAGATGATGGCCGCCGCGCCAAGCCTTTAATTCGCTGCGAGAATTTCGCGCAACGCAGCGTAGTCGTTGGCGAGCGAATCGGCGTGTGCCGGCCGCGCAAGCAGCGCGGCGAGGCCGGGTGGTAGCGGAACCGCCATGCCGATGAGCGGCTCGACGATGCTGTCGAACTTGGCCGCATGGGCAGTGGACACAATGGCCCAGTCCTCGATGGACTTCGCGCTGCCGTTCGCGCGCATCGTATCGAGCAGATGCATCGCGGTTGCCGTGTGCGGGCAGAGAACTTCGCCGTGGCGCGCGTGGCGTTCGCGGATCGTCGCGCGGATTGTTTCATCGTCGACCGACAGCGAGACGAACTCGCGGCGCAACGCGGCGGCATCCGGGTAAAGCCAGGTCAGGCGCTCGAAGTTGCTCGGCGCGCCGACATCCATGGCGTTGGCGATCGTCGCCACGCTCGGCTGCGCGCTGTAGTCGGCACCGGCGAAGAAGTCCGGCAACACGCGGTTGGCGTTGGTCGCCAGCGCGATGCGTCCGATCGGCAGGCCACAAGCGCGCGCGAGCACGCAGGCGACGGCATTGCCGAGGTTGCCGGTGGGCACCACGAAGTTCAGCACCACGCCGGTCGCGTGGAGGTGTCGCAGCGCGGCGTCCGCGTAGTACGCCATTTGCGGCAGCAGGCGACCGAGGCTGATGCTGTTGGCGGAGCTGAGCGGCGCGATCGCACGCAATTCACCGTCGCTCAGTGCCTGCTTGGCCATGCGTTGGCAGTCGTCGAATGCGCCGTCGACACGAAATGCGCGCACGTTGCCGCCGAAGCAACCGAGCTGATGCGCCTGGCGCGGTGAGACGCGGCCGTCGGGGTAGAGGATCGCGACCTTGAAGCCGGGCAGGTTGGCGAATGCGGCACCGACTGCCGCGCCGGTGTCGCCCGACGTAGCGACGACGATCGTGAGCGGCTTGCCGCTGTCGCGCGGGAGGCGCTGCATGCACGCGGCGAGGAAGCGCGCGCCGAAGTCCTTGAACGCGGCGGTGGGGCCGTGGAACAGTTCGAGCACATGATCGCGCGGTGTCGCCAGCGGATGCAGTGGCGCGGGGAAGGTGAAAGCTTGCCTGCAGATCGCCTCGAGTTCGGTGGCTAGCGCGTCGCCGGCGAAGAACGGCGCGAGCAGGCGCGCGGCGACGGCCGGCAGGTCGCTGCAGCCGTCGAATGCGGACGGTGCGAGCTTCGGCAGCGACTGCGGCACGTACAAGCCGCCATCGGGGGCCAGGCCGGCGGCGAGCGCAGCGGAGAGTCCGGGCGCGGGAGCGTGGCCTCGTGTGCTGATGTATTTCATGCGATGACGTGTGCTGCGGGCCCGTTGACAGGCGAGACGAAGGATTCGCTGGCGAAGCCGGCTGTGGCGAAGGCGGTTTGCATGGCCGGTGCGGCGGCGTCGGCCTCGGCGCGCGATTCGAACCAGGCGAACACGGACGGGCCGGCGCCGGAAATGCTCGCGCCCAGCGCGTGGTGATCGAGCGCGGCCTGCCTGACCCGGCTGAAGCCGCCGATCAGCGGCGCACGGCGTGGTTCGACGAGCACGTCGTTCAGGCCGGCGCGGACCAAACTCGCATCGCCGCGCTGACAGCCGGCGAGAACGAGGGCGAGGTTTGCGCTCTGGGCGACGAAATCGCCGATCGCGTACGCGCCTTTGAGCGCCGCGCGCGCGCGCCGCGTTTCGAGCACCGCGTCGGGATGGACGAGCACGCTGTGCCAGCCTTTCGGTACGGGAATCTTGACCAGATGGTCGAGCGTGGCGAGGACGACGCCGCCGAGCAGCATCGGCCCGATGTTGTCGCCGTGACGGCCGCCGCTGGCGACGGCTTCGCCGGCCAGCGCATGGGGGTACAGTTGTTCGGCAGTGAGCGGCGCGTCGAGCAGGGCATTGGCGGCAATCAGCGCGGCAACGCAGGATGCGGCCGAACCGCCCATGCCAGAGCCGAAGGGAATACCCTTGTCGAGTTCGATTTCGAAGCCGAACGGCAGGTTCAGCGCTTTGCGCAAGGCGATAAGAGCAGCGCCGGCCGTGTTTTTTTCCGCATCCAGCGGCAGCGCGACCGGCGCGTTGCGGATCGCGGTGATGCGCACGCTCGCCTCCGCGATGCGGCGCACCGTGGCGCGGTCGCCCGCACCGGCAAAGCTCTGGCCGAGAATGTCGAAGCCGACGCCGAGGTTGCCGATCGAGGCAGGCGAAAACGCCGTGGCTTGCATCCTCATACACGCGCACCGAGCGAGGCGGCGACGCGCAGCAGGTCGGCGAACACGCCGGCGGCGGTGACGTCGGGACCGGCACCCGGGCCTTGGATCACCATCGGATTGCTGTTGTAGCGCTTGGTCGAAAACTGCACGACGTTGTCGGTCAACTGCAGGTTGGCGAAGGCGTGCGAGCGCGGCAGTTCGACGAGGCCGACGCTGGCCTTGCCGTCGCGGTCGAGCTGGGCGACGTAGCGCAGCACGCAGTCGCGTGCCTTGGCGTCGGTGTAGCGTTTTGCGGTCGAGGCGTCCAGTTCGGAAAGACGCGACATGAACTCGTCGCGCCCCGTGGCGAGCAGCGACGCGGGCACGAGGTTTTCCACCGCGACGTCTTCGAGCGACAGTTCGCGCCCTGCCTCGCGCGCCAGGATGACCAGCTTGCGCGCCACATCGACACCGGAGAGATCGTCGCGCGGATCGGGCTCGGTGTAGCCGAGCTGGTGCGCCTCACGCACCAGTTCGGAGAACGGCGTCGTGCCATCGTAACGGTTGAACAGCCAGGCCAGCGTGCCGGAAAAGATGCCAGCCACCGCGGTCAGCTCGTCGCCGGTATCGATCAGGTCGCGCAACGTCTGCATCACCGGCAGACCGGCGCCGACGGTCGCCTCGTAGCGGAAACGGCCGCCGCCTTGCGCCGCGGCGGCGCGGATCGCACGGTAACGTTCGATCGGGCCGGCACCGGCCTGCTTGTTCGGCGTGATGACATGAATACCTGCGGCCAGCCATTGCGCGTACTTCGCCGCGACTTCGTTGCTGCCGGAGCAGTCGAGGATCACCGTATGCGGCAGGTGCGCGGCGATCAGGTGGCGCATGAAGCCGTCGATGTCGTTGCTGACGAAGTCGCCGTCGCGATCGCGCCAGTTCGCGCCGAGGTCGAGCTCGTCGGCGAGCAGGTACTTGGTCGACAGGATCGCGCGCAGACGCAGGTCGAGCCCGGCCTCGCGACGCAGGCGCGGCGCCGCGGCCGAGATCTGGTCGAGCAGGGCGGCACCGACCTTGCCCGGGCCGATCAGGCCGACCGAGATCGTCTGCGGCGAAAGCCAGAATGCGGCATGGGCAGCGCGCAGCGCCAGCGTCGCCTGCTGGTTCGATATCGCCACCGAGATGTTGCGCTCGGAGGCACCCTGGGCAATCGCGCGGATGTTGATGTGCGAGCGTGCGAGCGCATCGAACAGACGTGCGGCCACGCCGGGAACGCCGGCCATGCGGTCGCCGACGACCGCGAGCACGCTGATGTCGCGCGACACCTGCACGCCGTTGATCTGGCCTGCGTGCAGCTCGCGCGCAAACGCGCCTTCGATCGCGGCGCGCGCGGTGTCGGCCTCCGCGAGCTTGACCACGCAGCAGATCGAATGCTCGCTCGATCCCTGCGAGATCATCACCACGGATACGCGCGCGGCGCGCAGTGCGGCGAAGACTCGCTCGGCCGTGCCGGGCACGCCGATCATTCCGGTGCCTTCGACGTTGAGCAGAGCCAGCCCGTGGGCGAGGGTGAGGCCCTTGACCGGGCCATTCTCGTCGCCGGCCGCGTCGATGCGCGTACCCGGAAGTTCGGGCTTGAACGTGTTGCGGATCAGGATCGGCAGGCCGCGAGCGATCGCCGGCGCCATCGTTTGCGGGTGGATCACCTTGGCGCCGAAATAGGCCAGTTCGCAGGCCTCGTTGTAGCTCATCGCCGACAACGTGACCGCCTCCGGCTCGATGCGCGGGTCGGCGCTGAGCACGCCGTCGACATCGGTCCAGATATGCAATTCCTCCGACTTGTACAGTGCCGCAAAAATGGCACCGGAGTAGTCGCTGCCGTTGCGGCCGAGCACGGTATCGCGGCCGTCCTCGTCGCGTGCGACATAACCGGTGACGACGAGGCGTGATTGCGGATGCGACTGGCGCCATTGCGCCAGGTTGGACTCGGTTGCTTCCCAGTTGACGGCGACGCCGAGTTCTTCGTGGCGCACGACCAGCACTTCGCGCGCGTCGCACCAGGCGTAGTCGGAACCGAGCGATTGCAGCAGGGCATGCAGTAGCCGTGACGACCAGACTTCGCCGTTGCCACTGATCGCCTCGGCGACGCCGTGGCCCGCGCCGCGCAGCACGGCGATTGCGTCGAGTATCCGTGCGAGTTCGTCGAAACGCGCGTTCAGCCATTCCCGTGCCGGTGTGGCGTTGCCCGCCAGGAGCGCCGCCGCGGTGTCGAGATGGCGTTGGCGCAGGACTTCGAATTGCTCGTGCCAGGGTTGGTTGGCCGCGGCGGCATTGACCAGCGCGAGCAGTGCGTCGGTCACCCCTGACATTGCTGAAACGACAACAACCTGGGTCATTTCGGGTCGGGCACGTACCAGGTCAGCAACATGGCGAATGCGTGCCGCATCGGCCATCGACGTGCCGCCGAACTTGTGCGCGACGTTGGTCAACGTATTGACACGCCGTGACGGTGACTGACCCGTTGCGACGGGGTGGGGCGGATGAGCGAGCATGGTCATGTAACCTCCGGGGAGGCCGCGCATTCTACCGGAGGAGGCGGCGCGATCCGCATCCTCGTCGAGGTGCGGGGCCGTGGCTTGGGGAATTCAATCGCACACGACGGGCCGCACTACACGGGTAGTGGTAATGGCCGTCGTTGCAGTCGTCGTGCTGTGGTGCATGGTTGTAGTGGAACCGATCCACGGCCGTGCTGTCAAGCCATTTGGCCGTCTGGACGGCCAAATATCCGGCTCGGTGCCGGTGCTCGCGCCATGGGTCAGGGAAGTTTCGCGTTGAGAGCGTCGAACAGCAATGGTTTGCGCCAGCCCTCGAGCGCGCCCGGCCAGACGCGGTCGGTGAGCAAAGCCTCGATGTGGCGGCGCGGGCAGAGCAGGCCCTCGGGCAGGTTCAGTCTCCGGGCGACGTCCGCTACGGCGTCCTTCATCGCGGTCAGTGCGCGTTTCTCAGCAGACGACATCGGTGGCGGAATCGGCAACGTTGCGACATCGTCTTCGTCCGGCGGCATCTGCAGCAGGGCAAACAGTTCCGCGCGCTGCGGACCGCGCAAGGCGCGCAGGCCCTTGCTGCGCTCGAACAGTTCGTCGGCGTCGGCCGGCGGCCGCTGCGCGAAATCGAGCGCATGGGCGTCGTCGAGCAACCAGGAGCGCGGCCTGTCGTGGCGACGAGCGGCAGTCTCCCGCCAGCGCAGCAGGCGTCGCAACAGGATCTGGCTGTGGCGCTGCCAGTCGGCGGCAGTGCGGAAGGCGCGTTGCGGCTGCGGATCGGGTGGCGCGTGGCGCACGCGCTCGACCATGCGCTGGCAGTCCTCGGCCAGCCATTCGCTGCGCCCCGACGATTCCAGCGCATCGGCCAGACGCGCATGCAGTTGCGGCAGCCATGCCACGTCCTGCGCGGCGTACTCGAGCTGCGCGGCACTGAGGGGGCGTTGCAGCCAGTCCGAGCGCGTCTCGGATTTGGGCAGGTCGACACCGAACAGGGCGGCGACGAGCTTCTGGTAGGAAACGCCGAAGCCGAGACCTGCCATGGCGGCGGCGATCTGCGTGTCGAACAGATTCGCCGGACCTTCGGGCACGATGCCGGCGAGCGCTTCGAGATCTTCGCTCGCGCTGTGCATCACGCAAACGCGGGACGGGTCACGCAGGATGGCACCGAGCGCGGCGTGCTCGCCGAGCCGGGGCGAGTCGAGCAGCGCGACCGCGTCGCCGAGCTTGATCTGCACCAAAGCGAGAATCGGCGCGAACGTGTTGGTGCGCATGAATTCGGTGTCGAGTGCGACGACCTCGTGGTTGGAACGGAGGGTGGTCCATTCGGTCAGCGCGGTGTCGCTGTCGATCCAGATGTGCATCGGGAGCCTTGTTTGCGCGCGCGGCGGCGGGATGGGGAACTGTGGTGCGCGTGCGCAACGGTTGCGGGTTGCGGCACGCGGGCGCATAGCCTAAGGTTCCACCGCAAGAATGTCAGCCGATTTTTCCAGCAGCCTCTTCGATGCCAGGTAGCGATGTCGTCAACAAACAGACTGCGCTTGGCGGTGCCGCAGGCATCGCCCTGCTGCTGTTCGCGCTGACCTGGCGTTTCTTCCCGGGCATGCCGGCGCCGCAATCCGTGCCGGCGTTGCCCGCCGATACGGCCGCGCAAAGCCGGCCGTTGGTCGTCGCGCAGGCGCAACCGTCCGCCGCAAGCGTCTCGGCATCGACCGCGGAGCGCGAGCGGGCCGCGCAATGGGGGCCGCCGATCAGTCTCGCGCCGCCGCCGCCGCCCGCGCCGAAGGAGATCGCGGCCTTGCTGAAGAAGGCCGACGACGCCTTTGCGAAGGGGCGGCTGCTCGACGCCAAGGATGGCGCGCTGGCGTTGTACCGACAGGTGCTCGAAGCCGACAGGCGCAGCGCGCCGGCGAAGGCAGGGGTGGAAAAAGTGCGCAATGCGGTGCTGCAACAGGCCAGCGACGCGCTCGATCGTGGTGACGAGGATGAATCCGCCCATGCCATCGCCGCGCTGCGCGACGAGGCGCTCGACAGCGAACATGTCGACGAACTGCAGTCGCGCCTGAAGAGGCTGCGCCAGACCACGCCGCTGCTGACGCGCGCGGCCGGAATCCTGCATCGCGAGGCCAGGGATGACACCGAAGCGACGAAGAACCGCAACGAAGCGCTCGCGGTCTATCGCCAGGTCACCAAGATCGATCCGGGCAACAAGCTCGCAGACCAGGGTCTGGCGCAGATCGAGCGCAGCTATCTGGATCGTGCGCTTGCCGCCGCGGCACAGGACGACTACGCCGGCGCCGATGACGCGCTGCGCGTCGCATCCGCGATCCGGCCCGGCTCGCAACAACTGCTCGACACGCGCAGCCAGATCCAAGGCATCCGCGAGCAACGCGCGAGCGCGGTAATGGCGCAGGCCAATTCGGCGCTCGACGCCGGCAACGCGGACCTCGCGCAACTGCTCGCGCAGCGCGCGCTCGGTTTGAGCCCCGACCTCGCCGGAGTCGACGCGTTCAACGAGCGCCTGCGCAACGCGCGTCTGTATGCGAGCTACAAGCCGGGGCAGGTTCTCAACGATCCTTTCGTCGACCGCAACGGCAGGGCGCCAGCGCTCGTTGTCATACCGATCGGCAGCTTCCTGATGGGCTCGTCGGCGACCGAAGCAGGGCATCGCAGCACCGAGGAGCCGCAGCACGAGGTGAAGATCGCGTTGGGCTATGCGCTCGGGCGCGACGAAGTCAGCGTCGGCGAGTTCCGCGCGTTCGTCGATGATGCGAAGTACGTGACCGACGCGGAGAAGCTCGGCGGCTCGACCGTTTACGACGAGGACTCGGGGCGCACGATCGAGCGCCGAGGTGTCAGTTGGCGCAACGATTACAGCGGCGCCGTTGCCGGCGACGATCTGCCGGTCGTGCACGTGTCGTGGAACGACGCGGTGGCGTACGCACAGTGGTTGTCCGCGCGCACCGGCAAGCGCTACCGCCTGCCGAGCGAGGCCGAGTACGAATACGCGCTGCGCGCCGGTACGACGACGCGCTACTGGTGGGGCGACGGCAATCCGCCGCCGCGCATCGCCAACCTGACCGGCGACGGCGACAAATCGCCGATGCAACGGCGCTGGACCAACGCGTTCCCGCGTTACAGCGATGGTTACTGGGGGCCGGCGCCGATCGGCAAATTCCCGCCGAATCCGTTCGGGCTGCGCGACATCGACGGCAATGTCGCCGACTGGATCGAGGACTGCTGGCACGACAACTATCTGCGCGCTCCGGCCAACGGCCGCGCCTGGGTAAATCCCGGCTGCCAGCGTCATGTCGTGCGCGGGGCATCCTGGGGCAGCGCGCCCGACCAGGCGCGCTCGGCGTTCCGCACGAGCCTGCCGGTCGATGCGCGCAACGCGCAGGTCGGCATCCGCGTCGCGCGCGACCTGTAGCACTTGTGCGCCAGGTATATCGCCCTCGCCCCGATCCATCGGTCGCGGCGAACCGCGGATCGGGCGAGTGACGAATGCGTGTGTGATTTGGTCGATCGTGTGCCGCGACATCCGGCTTTGCCGCCAGTGTTTCCGGCGAGGCCGTCACAGGGGCGTTTGGCCGTCCCTGGGCGTATGATCGGCGCCATGCAGGGAGAACCGAGGGTGTCCGAGCAGGTGCTGATCCGGAAACTCATGCCGTTGGCATGGGGGTTGGCCGGACTCGTAGGCTTGCTTCTGCTCCTGATCGGAGTGGCGTTGCAGGTGCAACTCGCGCTTGCGGCACTTCTCAACGGGGAAAGCGCCTGGTCGAAGGCGCAAAAGCAGATCGTCGTCGATCTCCAGACCTACGCGGTGTACGGCGCCCCCGAAGCTCTGGACAGAGTTGAGCGCAATTTCACCTTGCTCGGCTATGACCGTTTCGCCCGTGACGAAGCACTCAAACCGGACTATGACCACGCCGCGGTCGTGCGGGCGCTGAGCCATGGCAACGTCGTAGGCGATGTGGTTCCGGTGCTCATTTTCGTGTTCCGCTACCTGCAGGGCGCGCCGTTCATGAACGAAGCGCTGTCCGCATGGCGTTCGACTGATTCGTCGATCGACGAACTCGGCGCCATCGCTGGCGAGTTGCGTAGTGAGCGCCATTCGCAATCCTGGGACGAACGCAAGCTGTCGCAGAAGATTGCCCGTATCTCCATGTTGAATGACTACATTCAGCCACGCGCCGAACTGTTTTCGAGAGCGGTATCCGGCGGCGCGATCTGGATAGCTCGCCTGCTGTTTTTCGGAGTATGCGCAATAGCGATCCTGGCTTGCCTGTTGTGGCTGAGCATCGCGCGACGGACGATGGCGAAAATCCATGGTACGGAGGATCGCTACAGGGTGTTGTTCGACAACGCGCCGGACGCGATCGTCATGGTCGACGAGAACGATGGCTTCGTGCTCGATGCCAACCGCACCGCCGCGAGCTGGTTCGGACGCGAGCCGCAGGAACTTGTCGGCAGGCGTTTCGTCGACATGGTTGCCAGCAACTCGGAGGAGGAGGCGCAGACTTCGACGACCGACCTGCTGTTTTCATTCGATGGCACATCGCGCCCGGTGGAAACCCAGTCGAGCCTGGCCCCTTGGGGCGAGAAGTCTGTCCGCCAGGTGATCATCCGCGATGTTTCCGAACGAGTGGCTATGGAGCAGGAGCGGCTCATCGCAGCCGAGGCGCTCGCTTCGGTGGCGGAAGGGGTGATCATTGCCGATGCGGCACGCAAGGTGATTGCGGTCAACGCTGCGCACACCGTTCTGACCGGCTTCACCGCCGAGGACCTTGCCGGATGCCGCATCGACGATATTCGCGTCATGCCTAGGGGTGAATCGCTGCCGCCGTCGCTGTGGCTGCAGATCGAGGCGATGGGTTCCTGGGTCGGAGAAGTCCGCGCGCACCGACGCGACGGTAGCGTCTACGACGAACGCTTGAGCATCAGCGTGATTCGTGACACGCAGGGAAGGGTCCTGCGCTTTATCGCGATGATTTCCGACGTCACCGCCGCGAAGTCGGACCGGTTGCAGCTGGAATATCTGGCCCGGCACGATCCGCTTACCGGCTTGGTCAACCGCGTGCAGTTCGAGGAGCATTGCACGCATGCGATCGCGACTGCCGAACAAGCTCGCGAGGCGGTATCGGTATTGTTCATCGACCTCGACGCGTTCAAGGCCGTCAACGACAGTTTCGGCCATGCGGTCGGCGATCGCCTGCTCGCCGTCGCTGCCGAGCGTGTAACCAGGCAGCTTGCGCCGCTTGACGTGGCAGGGCGCATTGGTGGCGACGAGTTCGCCGTGCTGGTGCGTGGGCTCGGCTTGCGCGAGGATGCGGTCGGTCTCGCGAACCGTTTGCTCGCAACTCTTTCCGATCCGTATCGCATCGACAACAACGAGATCGTTATCAGCGCCAGCATCGGCATTGCCGGCTATCCGCTCGATGCGCTGGACGCCGCCACGGTGATTGCCAACGCCGATGCCGCGATGTACGTGGCCAAGACCGAGGAGCGCAACGGTATGCGCTTCTACACGCCGATCATGCATGCGAAGGCGCGCAGTCGCCTGCAGATGGCGGCTGAATTGCGCCAGGCGCTCGCGCGTGACGAATTGCGGCTCATGTTTCAGCCGAGCATCGAGTTACGCAGCGGGCGGATAATGGCAGTCGAGGCGCTGCTGCGTTGGCAGCATCCGTCGCGTGGGATGATTGCGCCGGCCGAGTTCGTGCCGGTGGCCGAGAGTCTCGGCGTAGTGCGCCAGATCGACCAGTGGGTCATGCGCGCAGTGCTCACGAAGCTCATGGAGTGGAACCAAATCGGAATGCCGCCGATCCGCGTGGCGATGAATGTCTCGGCGAGCTGGTTCGGGCATCATGCATTTGTCGAATCGTTGAGTCGCGCGCTCATGGAAACCGGCGTGTCGCCGGCGCAACTGGTACTGGAAATCACCGAAAGTTCGGTCCTGCGACTCGGTGAGGGCACTGACCAGATAATGCATCGGTTGCACGCGCTCGGCGTCAGCGTGGCGATCGATGATTTCGGCACCGGCTATTCGTCGCTTGCATACCTGAAGTTGCCCGCGATCAGCTGGCTCAAGATCGACCGTTCATTCGTGCGCGGCCTGCCCGATGCGAATGACGCGGCAATCATTCAGGCCATTCTTGCCGTCGCCAAGAGCCTGGGCCTGCGCACTGTGGCCGAAGGCATCGAAACGGAAGCCCAGCATGATTTCCTGTCGCGTGCCGGCTGCATCGAAGGACAGGGTTACCTTTACTCGCACCCGCTGGGAGCGGCGGAGATCGAACGTCTGCTGCTGCCGAATCCGAATCTGGTCAAGGCGCGCCTGCAGCTCGTCTCGTCGGATGAGTCGTGAACTCTGGGTTGGGCAGGCTTCCGCAGCGGGCATGGGTTCGCAGCCGTCGCGGCGGCTTGGCATCCAATGACGTGCCCGACCAGGCGCGCTCCTTGGTGACGATGTGTGTATGTGTAGCCGGTACGCGCATCGCTGACGATTTGTTGTAGGCTGTTCGCGCCTCGCAGCGGCACTAGTTGCCGCCCTGCGTCACGGCGGGGGGTAAGTTATTCAATGCAACATATTGATTTATTTTAATTAAATTTTCGGCGCGAGTTTTGCTTTAGGCCCTTGGTGCAGGATTTTCTGCCAGGCAACTAAGGCGTAGTCGCCGTGCTTACTACCAATTTTCTGCCGGATTTGGACATTGCGACCCGCACCATGGAAACGGCGCGGTTCGGTCAACGCTTTCAGACGCCTATGAACATAGTGGTTGTCGACGACCAGCATTCCGCACGCTTGATGATGCGCAAGGTGGTAGAGGGCATCAGCCAGGACGTGCGCGTGTTCGATTTCGGCGATCCGATCGTTGCCCTGAAGTGGTCGAAGACCCAGCGGATAGACCTGCTTCTGCTCGACTATCGCATGCCCGGCTTCGACGGACTCGAGTTTGCACGCCGCTTTCGTCGCTTGCCGGCCAACCGCGATGTGCCGATCGTCCTGATCAGCGTGGTCGGCGATGAACCGCTGCGCCAAGCGGCGCTGGATGCCGGTGTGATCGACTTTCTGGTCAAGCCCGTGCGCCCGCGCGAGTTGCGCGCGCGCTTCCGCAACCTGCTTTCGCTGCGACGCCAAGGCGAGTCGGTCAAGGAGCGCGCTCGCTCGCTCGAAGAGCGCCTGCTTGCCAATCTGCAAGAGGTGGAGAATCGCGAGCGTGAAATCCTGTTTCGCTTGGCCAAGGCGGCCGAGTATCGCGATTTCACGACCGGCATACACCTGATGCGCATGTCGCACTACGTCGAACTTCTGGCCGAAGAACTCGGGTTGCCCGAAGACGACGTCCGCTGCCTGACGTTGGCTGCTCCCTTGCACGACATCGGGAAAATCGGCATCCCGGACTCGATCCTGCAGAAGAAGGGTGGGCTGACCGATGAAGAGATGCGGATCATGCGTCACCACCCGCTGATCGGCCACGAGATATTGCGCGACAGCCAAAGCAAGTTCATCAAGATGGCCGCCGTCATCGCCCTGCGGCACCACGAACGCTGGGACGGGAGTGGTTATCCGGATGGCCTGAAGGGTAATGAAATTCCGCTTGCGGCGCAGATCGTTTCGGTTGCCGATGTATACGATGCCCTTACGACGGAGCGGCCATACAAGTCTGCGTGGAGTTCCGCGAAGGCCTTGGACTATCTCGTCGAGAATCGCGGGGTTCTGTTTTCCCCGGTGTGCGTCGACGTCATGCTGGCCAACCAGGCCAGGTTGAGCGAAATTCAATACGCAAGTCTTGCGGCCAAAGAATTGGGGTATTGAAGCCATGGATCGGACGGTTTCGCACTCTCATACTCCAGGCTGCCTCGTCGAGTCGGCCGTCAATTTTTTTCGTGCCCGACTCTCAAACCGGCCCGACAGCGAACACCATCAAGCCATCATCCGCTTCGCCGTCGTAAGCGCCTATTTCGCGTACGTGGTCTGGCTGGAAATTGCCAGGGAGCATGTGGAGCATTTGTTCCAGTGGTCGCTGCTCATAGCGAGCCTGGAATTCATCGTCGGCGGAATCATTCTTGCCGGTATCGTGATCAATCCGGGGAAATCGCCGGCTCGGCGAATTCTCGGCATGGTCGCCGACTACACCGCGTTGGGGGCGGCGATGTATTTTCTCGGGGACCTCATGGCTCCCCTGTATGCGGTGTATCTGTGGGTGACCATAGGAAACGGACTGCGCTACGGTTTCAATTTTCTTATCGCGGCCATGACGCTGGCGACCGCCTCTTTCAGTTGCGTAATTCTATATACGCCCTACTGGTTGAGTAACCGCCCACTTGCATGGGGTTTGTTGGCAGGCCTGATTGCGCTGCCGGGATACATATCAAACTTGATCAGAGCCTTGCGGCACGCAACGGAAGAGGCCAGACAGGCGAACGAAGCCAAATCCCGATTCCTTGCTGCGATGAGCCATGAATTGCGTACGCCACTGAACGGTATTGTCGGCATGTCTGATTTGCTGTCAACCGCACGCCTTCCTCCCGAGGAAACCGAATACTCGCGAGTCATTCAGACATCTGCGCGAACCCTTCTCACGCTGATTGAAAACGTCCTCGATATCTCCGCGATTGAAGCCGGAAAACTGAAGCAGAAATTGAACGATTTTCGCGTCAGGGACTTGTTGAGCGAGATACATCTGATGCTGCAACCTCACGCATTGGAGAAGAAGCTTGATTTCGATGTGAATGTTGATGCGGAAGTCCCTTCCCTGATGAGGGGCGATGCCAACCATTTGCGCCAGGTTCTCATCAACCTCATAGCCAATGCCATCAAATTCACCGAGCGCGGATCTGTCAAAATCTCGGTGTCTCAGACAAAAAGAATCGAAGAGCGGGTTACCCTTAGGTTCTCCATTCGGGACACGGGAGTCGGCATTCCGGCTTCGGCGCAGTCGCGAGTTTTCGAAGCTTTTGAACAAGCCGACCAAGGCCATGGGCGCCGATTCGACGGCACGGGCTTGGGTACTTCGATTGCAAAAGCATTGACCGAGCTGGCCGGCGGAACCATTTCGTTTGAAAGCACGGAAGGCGAAGGATCACACTTCTGGGTGGATGTGCCATTTCAGGAGGTGGCGAATACGGCTCTTCTCGCGAACGATGCCGCCTCGAACCAGAATGTGATTTCGTTCGACGATCCGTTCATTCGGCACCGTGCCAGAGTCCCGCAAATGAACATTCTCATTGCGGATGACCAGCAGGCCAACTTGACGGTATTGAAGCGCATTCTTGAAAAATCGGGACACAAGGTTCAGCAAGTGAGCGATGCAGAGGAAGTGCTGGATCGTCTTGAGCACAGTCGATATGACGCAGTCGTGATCGACATGCATATGCCCGGGCTAAGCGGCCTCGATGTATTACGACATGCCAGATTCATGCAGGCGGGAAGCGAGGTGGCGCCGTTCATCGTATTGAGCGCGGACGCCACGCCCGAAATGAAGCAGGCCTGTGACCAGGCTGGTGCCAAGGCGTTCCTAACGAAACCCATCGCCACGCCGCTGTTGCTGGAAACACTTGCGGGAATAGCGCTTGGTGGTGCGGAGAGTGCGCCTTCGAAATCGGCAAAGCCACAGAGTTCCCTCATCGCATTCGAGGCGCCGCAGGTGCTTTCTCGTGACGTGCTCGATGATATTTCCCAGCAATTCGGCCGCGAGTTTTTGGATTTGTTCGTCGAAGAGTGCATGCGCGACCTGACGAAAAATTTTACAACCCTGGAAAAAGTCGCGATGACTTCGAACTGGGACGAGTTCCGCGATGTGTGCCATGCGATAAAGGGCGTAGCGGGCAATGTCGGTGCAACGGGTCTTGCAACCCTTGCTTCCGACGCCATGAAACTGGGTTATGGGGATCTAGAACGCGATTGGCGTGCGTGCCTCGCAGGTATGTCCGGGCAATTCAAGGCAGTAAGGCAGCAGCTGCCGCGTCTCGCGGTGGACAAGGCAACGCAAAATCTCTGAGTGCAAAGATCGATTCCGGGCCGACGGCATCGGTGTATCGACCGCAACGCGAACTCCGGTGAACCGTCTCGCTGAATGAACCGCCCCGGGAACGTCGGAGGCTGGTTGGTGTGAGTCAAGCCGCCATCAGCATCACACGTTGTTGCTGTTGCTGATGATATATCGCTTCTGCTTCCGCCGGCGGTCGGTGTCCGATCGAGGAGAGTAGCCGGTGATGGTTGAACTGACGTACTGGGCGAATTCAACGGATCGTCGCAACACCTCACGTTTGGAGATGGCGATGGGTACGAGGAAGACGCGAATAGGCCATGCGAAGATGCGATCATCAGGGCGCCCGTGCGTTTTGCACCGAGCAGAACGACGCCCGTTCTGGCAAGCGATCGCCGCTGGACGTTCGAGCGATGGCGCGGCTGACCACTGGATGCCAGTTTCGCAGGTGTTTCAGATCCTGTTCGGCGAGGAACACGTACCGACTGGCGCGCGAGGTCGAACCGCACGGGATTTGCAGCCCCTTCCTTGTTCGGCGCGGTGCGCTATCCCGATCGAAAGCTCGGATCTCCCCCACGGCAAGGCGGGAAAAATTTCGCTGAGCTTCGACGCTATCGGGAATGATTCATGCGACCACGGTCAAGCGCGGCGGATATGTCGATTCGTTTGGTGCCGAGTTGGGCATCTGAGGGTCTTGTTGAACTTCATTGGAGCGCTTTTGCTGCATGCGGACCAAACGCTCCATGGTTTTCAAAGACTTTTCTCCAAGCTGCAATGCCGTGTCTACCCATATTTCACTGATTCGCAAAAGCTCATCATATTGAACAGGGTCTGCCACTTCGCGCACTTGGTGCATTGCCATTCGCGCCCGGGCGATGCGCTGGTTCTGTCTAATCAAATTGGATACGGCTTGAATGCCTTCCCCTTTGGGTACAAGCACATCAATCACCCCCATTCGATGTAAGTCTCCTGAGGAGTATATCGTTCCGTTGAGCATCATATCCTCGGCAAGCTGCCTGCCGACGCGGCGCTTGAGGAACGTATAGGCCCCCATTCCCGGAAAGAGTCCGAAGAGAACTTCCGGAAAACCCATTCCAACCCCTTCTTCGGCGACGATGGTTTTGCAGGACAAGGCCATCTCGAAGCCGCCTCCGAGAGCATCGCCCTGCACCAACGCGATCGTGTGGAGGGGGTATTCCAAACAGGCCCTGTGCAAGTCGTATGCGCCTTGGACGCACCGAACCGCGTAAGCCAACAGCGCATCGCGGTCCCTGCGCCGTATCAGACGGCCAAACAGATCCAGGTCGCCACCGAGATTGAACACATTGGCGTCCGATGCCAGTACCAAATGATTAAGCAATTGTTCCGCCTCGTTCTCTGCTTTGTTCAGCCCGATGTCGTTCAGGCATTGCTGGAGGAAATGATGCATTTCCTTCAGGAGCAGGACGGAGCAGCAGGGTCGATATCCCTCGGCTCTGCTCAGATCCGTTCTATGCATGAAGAACCAGAAACTCTTCGAGCGTGGGTCGATTTCACTGCGCAGGAATTGATAGGATGTGTCACGCAGGGTCTGGTCGGCGACGTTCATTGTTGATTCCTCTTTCACGTTGATTCATTCGGGGAGAGTCGACTTGAGGGGCAGGCACGACATCACGAACCGCATGGTTCGGCAGCATACTCCCATGGATACGCGCTGCGGAGGTGTGACACGATACTCATAAAAATGCGTCGCCGAGTCGGAACTCACCGAATCAGGCAGCCAAGACGGCTCAATTGAGGATATACCCTCGGCATTTATTTTGGCGAGTCCCGGAGCTCGCGCCGCAGGATTTTACCGACGTTTGTTTTCGGCAATGAATCACGGAATTCGATGTACTTGGGCTGCTTGTAGCCCGTCAGGTTTGTCTTGCAGTGCTCGCGGACGATTTCCGCCGTGAGGTTGGCATCTTTTTTCACGATGACGAGTTTCACCGCTTCGCCAGATTTTTCGTCGGGCACACCGACCGCCGCGACCTCGAGTACGCCGGGACATGCGATGACGACATCCTCGATCTCGTTTGGATAGACGTTGAATCCGGAAACCAGGATCATGTCCTTCTTGCGGTCGACGATGTAGACGAAACCCCTTTCGTCGATGCGCGCAATATCGCCGGTGCGCAACCACCCATCCGACGAAAGCACCTTCGCGGTTTCTTCGGGCTTGTTCCAATAGCCGCGCATGACTTGCGGCCCGCGCACGCAAAGCTCGCCGACGCTGCCGATGTCGAGAGTCTTGCCGTCGTCGTCCTGGATCGAAACTTCGGTCGACGGGATAGGCAAACCGATCGATCCGTTGAATTCGGAAAGGTCGATCGGGTTGATGCATACGGCCGGCGAAGTTTCGGTCAAGCCATAGGCTTCGCCGAGAATGCAGCCGGTAACCTTGTGCCATCGATCAGCCACGGATCGTTGCACTGCCATGCCGCCACCGAGCGTCAAGCGCAGTTTGGAAAAATCGAGCTTGTCGAAACCGGGGGTATTGAGCAGCCCGTTGAACAAGGTGTTGACGCCGGTGATTGCCGTAAATGGCAAGTTTTTCAACGACTTGACGAAACCGGGCATGTCGCGCGGATTGGTGATGAGCTGGTTGAGCGCACCGGCGCGCATGAATACCAAGCAGTTCGCGGTAAGCGCGAGGATGTGATAAAGCGGCAGCGCGGTGATGATGATTTCTTCGCCCGGGCGAACGCCCGATGCGATCCACGCCGCAGCCTGTTGCATGTTCGCCACCATGTTGCCATGGGTCAGGATCGCACCTTTGGCGAGACCGGTGGTGCCGCCCGTGTACTGCAGGAACGCAATGTCCTCGTGCCCGATCTGCGTGGCGGGCAGTTGCCGGCCGGCACCCTGGGCCAGCGCGCGATTGAATCGCACGGCGTGATCGATACGGTAGCTCGGCACCATCTTCTTGACGTGCTTGACGACGAAGTTGGTGACAAGAGATTTCGGGAATCCGAGCAGGTCGCCGATCGACGTTGTCAGTACGTGCTTGACGTCGGTTTCGGCCAGCACTTCGGCGAGCACCGCAGCGAAGTTGTCGAGCACGACAATCGCCACTGCACCGGAGTCTTTGAGCTGATGGCGCAATTCGCGCGCAGTGTACAGCGGGTTGACGTTGACCACGGTCAGCCCGGCGCGCAGGATGCCGAATACCGCGATCGGGTACTGCAGGACGTTCGGCATCATCACCGCGACGCGGTCGCCCTTGCCCAGATTCAGCACGCTGCGCAGGTAGCTTGCGAAACCACGACTCAGTCGGTCCAGATCATCGTAGCTCAGCGTCCTGCCCAGGTTGGCGAATGCGGGACGGTGGCGGAACCGCTCGCAGGTCTCCTCGAACAATGCGGCAATCGAACTGTAGGCGTTGACATCGATTTCCGCGGGAATTCCGCTTGGGTAGCTCGCCAGCCAAGGCCGATCGTTGCTCGTGGTCATCATCCCTCCTGCTTTTGGATTTCTGTCGCGAAGCGAATTCCAGGCAAACGCTTGTTTGAGACGATTTGAGCATGCGGAAGCCGAACCGGCAAGCGGCAACGCAGCGGGAGAAATCCCTGAAATGGTGGCGTCGGGGGCGCATACGGTACGGTTTGCAACCCGTTTGCGCCAGTCTGAATTCCTGATTCGCGTCAATTCCCGGCTGTCAACACGGCGAAGGAAGCCTTTGGCTCGTCATTCCCGAGCGCGTTTGGCGGAAATCCAGCAACTTGGCTTTGATAGTTCGACGGACAGCGGGCACAAGGCGCTGGGTGACCAGCCTTCCGGCAGTTGAAAGCCTCGTCTTCGCGGGAGTGGCGATCTGAGGATCGACACCAATCCGGTTGGAGTTTGAGGCGGGCTCCGTCTGCCACCTCGCATAGTCCCCCAAAAGAACGCCTGGCAATGCCGGGCGTTCGTGGAGTGGAACGTACCTGGCGGGGCCCGCTCAGCCGCCCTTGGGCGACGCGGCCAATTGGCGCAGCACGAACGGCAGGATGCCTCCGTGACGATAGTACTCGACCTCCTTCGGCGTCAGCAGCAGCACCTTGGTCTTGAACGCCTTCGCGCCTGCAGGCCCCTTGGCGACAACCGTGATTTCCTTGGCCGTGCCATCCTGCAGGCCGGCGATCTCGAAGACCTCGTCGCCCTTGAAGCCCAGCGTCTGCGCGTTCTGGCCATCGACGAACTGCAACGGCAGCACACCCATGCCGACCAGGTTCGATCGATGGATGCGCTCGAAACTCTCGGCGATCACGGCCTTGACGCCCAGCAGCAACGTGCCCTTGGCTGCCCAGTCGCGCGAGGAGCCGGTGCCGTATTCCTTGCCGGCGAGGACGACCAGCGGCACGCCTTCCTTCTTGTACTCCATCGCCGCGTCGTAGATCGGCAGTTTGGACGAGGCCTTGCCGTCCGCCGAGTAGTGCAGGGTGTTACCGCCTTCCTCGCCACCGAGCATCAGGTTCTTGATGCGGATGTTGGCGAAGGTGCCGCGCACCATCACGTCGTCGTTGCCACGCCGGGACCCATACGAGTTGAAATCGGCCTTGACCACGCCGTGCGCCTGCAGAAACTGGCCCGCGGGCGAAGTCGCCTTGATGTCGCCGGCTGGCGAGATGTGATCGGTGGTGATCGAGTCGCCGAAGATGCCGAGCACGCGCGCGCCCGATATGTCGTTGATCTTGCCGACCTGCATGCGCATGCCGTCGAAGTAGGGCGGGTTCTTGATGTAGGTCGATTTTTCGTCCCAGCCGTAGCGCTCGCCCTTGGGCGCATCGATCGAGTTCCAGCGCGAGTCGCCCTTGAACACGTCGGCATAGTTTTGCTTGAACAGCTCCGGCCCGACGGTGGCAGCGATGACGTCGCCGATTTCCTTGTTGGTCGGCCAGATGTCCTTGAGAAAAACGTCCTTGCCGTCGTTGCCCTGGCCGAGCGGCTGCGTGGTCAGGTCGATGTCGATCGTGCCGGCAAGCGCGTAGGCGACGACCAGTGGTGGCGAGGCGAGGTAGTTCATCTTCACCTCGGGGTGGACGCGGCCCTCGAAGTTGCGGTTGCCCGACAGCACCGAAGCGACGACCAGATCGCCATCGGCGATGCCCTTGGAAATTTCCACCGGCAGCGGGCCCGAGTTGCCGATGCAGGTGGTGCAGCCGTAGCCGACGACGAAGAATCCGAGCTTCTCGAGGTCGCCGAGCACTCCGGCCTTCTTCAGATAGTCGGTGACGACGAGCGAGCCCGGGCCGAGCGAGGTCTTGACCCACGGCTGCGTCTTGAGGCCTTTCTTGACCGCGTTGCGCGCGAGCAGGCCGGCGCCGAGCATGACGGCCGGGTTCGAGGTGTTCGTGCACGAAGTGATCGCGGCGATCACGACCGCGCCGTCCTTGAGCTTGAAGTTGACGCCGTTGCGCGTGACCGACTGGCCCGGTCCATTGACGCTGGCGTCATGGCCGACCGCGGTGTCGCCGCCCTCGTTGGCGAAGCGCGCCTCCGCGCCGTTCTTCGGCTTGCGGTTCGCGGCGAGGGTCTTGAGCGACTCGGCGTAGCTCTTGCCGACGTCGCCGAGCAACACGCGGTCCTGCGGACGCTTCGGCCCGGCCAGCGACGGTTTCACGTCGGCCAGGTTCAGTTCGAGCGTGGAGGAAAACTGCGCGTGCGGCGTGTTCGCGTCGTGCCACAAGCCCTGCGCCTTGGCGTAGGCCTCGACCAGTGCGATCGCGCCCTCGTCGCGGCCCGACAGGCGCAGGTAGTTGAGCGCCTCGGCATCGACCGGGAAGATGCCACAGGTCGCACCATATTCGGGTGCCATGTTCGCGATCGTCGCGCGGTCGGCCAGCGGCAGGTGCTGCAGGCCGTCGCCATAGAATTCGACGAACTTGCCTACCACGCCGTGCTTGCGCAGCATCTGGGTGACGGTGAGCACGAGGTCGGTCGCGGTCGTGCCCTCGGGCAGCTTGCCCGAAAGTTTGAAACCGACGACCTGCGGAATCAGCATCGACGAGGGCTGGCCGAGCATCGCCGCTTCCGCCTCGATGCCGCCGACGCCCCAGCCGAGCACGCCGATGCCGTTGATCATCGTCGTGTGCGAGTCGGTGCCGAACACGGTATCCGGGAAGGCCCAGGTGGCGCCGTTCTTGTCGGCCGTTGCGACGACGCGGGCAAGATATTCAAGATTGACCTGGTGGACGATGCCGGTGCGCGGCGGCACGACCTTGAAGTTGTTGAGCGCGCCCTGGCCCCAGCGCAGAAAGCTGTAGCGCTCCTTGTTGCGGTCGAACTCGATCTTGACGTTGAGGTCGAGCGCATCGGCCTCGCCGAACACGTCGACCTGCACCGAGTGGTCGATCACGAGTTCGGAGGGAATCAGGGGATTGATCTTCGCGGCATCGCCGCCGAGCTTGACGATCGCATCGCGCATCGCGGCGAGGTCGACCACGCAGGGAACGCCGGTAAAGTCCTGGAGGACGACGCGGGCCGGCATGAAGGCGATTTCCGTGTCCGGTTCCTTCTTCGGCTCCCACTTCGCGACCGCTTCGATTTCCATTGCGGTCACGTTGACGCCATCCTCGTGACGCAGCAGGTTCTCGAGCAGGATCTTCATCGAATACGGCAGGCGCGCGATGTCGAATTTCTGGCCGAGTTTGGCAAGGCTCGCGATCGCGTATTTCTTGCCTCCGACCTCGAGGGTGTCGCGGGTGGCAAAAGAATCGGTCATGGGGAGGCTCCTGGCTGTCGGGTGAAGGCGGGGAAGTGAGCTCACCATTATCGCGCAGTCTGCTGCATTGCGGAAGCAACGGTGCTGCGCCGGGCCGACCGGGACAGGAGAGCGAATGCGGGCGTTGGCGCCAGGATGGCCGATGGCGGACGCGAAGAGAAGAAAAGAGGGCGCGAATCCGCGCCCTCGAGATGCGAAATATCGATCAACCTACTCCGATATGCCAACCGTCCCACCCAGCAACGCGGTGTTGACCCACGAGAGACCGCTCGCCGCGCCGCCGATGACGATCATGCCGTAGTCTCCGGCATTGACCGACACCGACTGGTTGAAGGTACCCGCTCGCGGGAATGCCTGTACCTGGGAAAGCAGGGAAGTACCGACGGCAACGGTTCCGCCTAAAAGCGAGCCGCCTGACAGTTTCGCCGCCCGAGATCGGCCGGGTCGCGACCGTGCCGGCCAGGCCGAGGGCAACCGTGGTCACTGGAGCGCTCCGGATCAACCCCGACGCTTTGCCATTTGTCCATTCCGTGATCACGTCCGGGTGCAAAACCCGGGAACAAGAGTATTACGCCCCACTGAGTTTGCATTGCGCGAGCAGTCCCCTTGCCATCATCGAATACTGCCCGCGCCGGAAAACCAGGCGCCATTGCGAACCGCCGAGTTGGCGCCAGAGTACGGCCGCGCGGATGGCGGCGAGCAGCAGCGCACGTATCTGCGCTGCCTGGCTGTCCTGGCGCAGGTACTGCGGGTCCCCTTCGACGGTGATGCGCGGTTGTATGGTCGATATCGTGTCGATGTAGAGCTGGCCAAGGCGCAGAGCCACCAACGCACTCGTCGCTTCGGCACCGGCTGTCTGCCGCGCAATCGTCTCGATGCCGGTACGCAGCGCGCCGAGCAGGGTTGGCCGGCGCGTAAGCCTGGATTCCACGCGCATCACCGAAAGCGCGAGGCGCGTGATCGAAAGGTCGCGTTTGTCATCGTCGAGTTGGGCGATGAGGGTTTCGAGTCCTTGGCGCAAGTTGCTCAGACCTCCGAAAACGTCGGCGGGGCTGTCCGCATCGATCTTGAAAATGCTGTCCAGGCTGGGCTGCATTGCGAACGCGTCGGCGCCGCCGCGCAAAGCTATCGAACGCACCAGTGCGATGGCCTGAAACACACCGGCAAGGGCGATGACACGTTCCTCCCGCATCGCGGACCTACTCCCAGACATGAGCGCGAGGACACGGTTGACGCAGGCGTCTTCGCGATTCCGCGGCTGCGTCTGCGCGCACCGTGCGACAGGTCGATCCGACGCGGGCCAAAGACACGGTGTACGAGATACTCACTGGCCGCTCCCGAACGGGGCATCGGTAGCTTCGATGATGCCACCTCCGAGACATTCTGCGCCAGAATAGAACACCACCGACTGGCCCGGCGTGACCGCGCGCTGCGCGGTCTCGAATTCGACTTCGCAACCATCCGCGACGATGCGGACGCGGCAGGCCTGATCGGCTTGCCGATAGCGCGTTTTGGCCGTGCAGACGAACTCGCTGGCCGGTGGCCGCCCAGCAGTCCAGCTCAGTTGATCGGCGCTCAGGCGCCGCGACTGCAGCCATTCGTTGTTCCCGCCCTGCGCCACGTACAACACATTGCTCGCCACATCCTTGCCCACCACGTACCATGCTTCGCCACCCGTATCGCGGCGTCCGCCGATGCCGAGACCGCTGCGCTGACCGAGCGTGTAGTACATCACTCCGTCGTGTTCGCCGACGCGGTGGCCATCCGGCGTACGCAGCTCGCCGCGCTCAGCCGGGATGTATTGGCCAAGGAATTCGCGGAAATCGCGTTCGCCGATGAAGCAGATGCCGGTCGAGTCCTTCTTGTCATGCGTAGGTAGTCCCGCTTCGCGGGCGAGCGCGCGCACTTCGGGTTTGGGCAGTTCGCCGACCGGGAACAGTGTCGAGGCGAGCTGTTCCTGGCCAAGCGTGTAGAGAAAATAACTCTGATCCTTGTTGGTGTCGCGCCCGCGCAGCAGGCGATGGCGGCCGTCGACGGCGTCGGTGCGCGCGTAGTGCCCGGTTGCGATCCGCTCCGCTCCGAGCGCGCGCGCATGCTCGAGAAAGGTCTTGAACTTGATTTCGCGGTTGCACAGCACGTCGGGATTCGGCGTGCGGCCGGCACGGTATTCGGCGAGAAAATTCGCGAACACCTGATCCCAGTACTCGGCGGCAAAATTCCGCGCATGGAAAGGAATGTCGAGCTTGCCGCAGACGCGCAGCGCGTCCGCACGGTCGCGGTCCGCCTGGCATTCGCCAAAGCGCTCGTCTTCCTCCCAGTTCTGCATGAACAGGCCGCTGATTTGCGCCCCGGAGCGCGCGAGCAACAGTGCGGCGACCGACGAATCGACGCCGCCGGACATGCCCACCATGATATTTTCAGACCTTGCCAAGATTCACGTCCGCTTGAAGGGTGCGGTCATCCACGGCCGCAGGTTGATTTTCGCATTCGGGTGCAAACGCCTGGATGTCAGGCGAGCAACGACTGGACGATGGACAAGGGGTAGTGGCGGCCGCGCTGCCAGTCGTCGATATTGCCGAGCACCATCGGATTGCGGTGGCGCTCCGATTGCGCGGCGACTTCGTCGCGCGTCAGCCAGAGTGCGCGCACGATACCTTCATCGAGCTGGCGGCGCAGATCGTGCACAACAGGTCGCGCCGCGAAGGTGAAGCGCAGGTATTCCGCGCTGGTGTCCGGCGTATTCCATCGGTAGACGCCGATGAAATCCGTCAACTCCACCGTCCAGCCCGTTTCTTCGAGAGTCTCGCGCAGCGCCGCATCGGGCAGGGATTCGTTCCGCTCGAGATGGCCTGCAGGCTGGTTGAGCACGAGCGCGCCGCGGATGTTTTCCTCCACGAGCAGAAAGCGTCCTTCGGCGGCGACGACCGTGGCCACGGTGACGCGGGGGCGCCAGACGCTGTTGGCGGAAGCGGCGGAGTGTTCGAACATCGGTCGGGCGGAGGTTTTCGGGAACGCTCGATTTTAACCGAGGTCGGATGAATGCGGCGCTGTTGAAAGGCGTGGCAACGGCACCAGCAGGCGTTCGGGCATGCGCGCCGCGGCGGCACTGACGCTATACTCGAACCGCGAGCAAACAAAGGTTTTTCGATGGCACAGACGCCGGACAAACTGCATGAACCCCAGCACGGCGCGGTGGTCGAAGAAGCGCGTCCGGAAGTCGCGCGGCCGCCGCTGTACCAGGTTCTGCTGCTCAATGACGACTTTACGCCGATGGATTTCGTCGTGGTGGTGCTGCAGACGTTTTTCAACATGGATCGTGAGCGCGCGACCCAGGTGATGCTCCACGTGCATACCCGGGGACGTGGCGTATGCGGCGTTTTCACGCGCGAGGTGGCGGAGACCAAGGTCACCCAGGTGAACGAATTCTCCCGTTCCCATCAGCACCCATTACTTTGCACTCTGGAAAAAGCGTAGTCTTCCCACATATCGTGGGCTCATCCGAGGAACTGCTTCCCATGTTCAGTAAAGATCTCGAGCTCACCATCGGCCAGTGCTACAAGGACGCGCGCGAGCAGCGCCACGAGTTCATGACGGTCGAGCACCTCCTGCTTGCGCTGATCGAGAACCCGTCGGCCGCCGCGGTGCTGCGCGCCTGCAACGCCGATCTGGCCAAGCTCGGCAAGGATTTGAAATCGATCATTGTCGAAACCGTGCCGGTGCTGCCGAGCGGTGACGAGCGCGATACGCAGCCTACGCTGGGTTTCCAGCGCGTGCTGCAGCGCGCGGTCTACCATGTGCAGTCGTCGGGACGGAAGGAAGTGACCGGGGCGAACGTGCTCGTTGCGATCTTCGGCGAGAAGGATTCGCATGCCGTGTACTTCCTCAACCAGCAGGAAGTAGCGCGCCTCGACGTGGTCAACTACATCTCGCACGGCGTGGCCAAGATCGGCCAGGAGTCCGCGCAGCCGGCGAGCGAGCCGGGCAAGGAAGGCGAGGGCGGCGAGGAGCCGCGCGGCAACCCGTTGACCGAATTTGCGAGCAACCTCAACGAGCAGGCTCGCGAAGGCAAGATCGACCCGCTGATCGGCCGTGCCGAGGAGATCGAGCGCACGATCCAGGTGCTGTGCCGCCGACGCAAGAACAACCCGCTGTACGTCGGCGAGGCCGGAGTCGGCAAGACCGCGCTGGCCGAGGGTCTGGCCAAGCGCATCGTCGAGGGCGAGGTGCCCGAGGTGCTCAAGGAGTGCACGATCTATGCGCTCGATCTTGGCGCGCTCGTGGCCGGCACCAAGTATCGCGGCGACTTCGAAAAGCGCCTGAAGGCCGTGCTCGCGCAGCTCAAGAAGGAACCCAACGCGATCCTGTTCATCGACGAGATCCACACGATCATCGGCGCCGGATCGGCATCGGGCGGCACGATGGACGCCTCGAACCTGATCAAGCCCGTGCTTGCTTCCGGCGAATTGCGCTGTATCGGTTCGACCACGTTCCAGGAATACCGCGGCGTGTTCGAGAAGGATCGCGCGTTGGCGCGGCGCTTCCAGAAGATCGACGTGGTCGAGCCTTCGGTGAGCGAAAGCGTGGAAATCCTCAAGGGCCTGAAGTCGCGCTTCGAGGAGCACCACAAGATCGAGTACACGAACGAGGCGCTCAAGGCCGCAGTCGACCTGTCGGTCAAGCACATCGGCGACCGCCTGCTGCCGGACAAGGCGATCGACGTGATCGACGAGGCCGGCGCGCGCCAGCGCCTGCTGCCGGTCGAACAGCGCAAGGCCGTGGTTGACGTACCCGAAATCGAATTCATCGTCGCGCGCATGGCGCGGATTCCTCCGAAACAGGTATCGACGTCCGATCGCGACGTGCTGCGCAATCTCGAGCGCAACCTGAAAATGGTTGTGTTTGGCCAGGATCAGGCGATCGAAGCGCTGGCCGCTTCGATCAAGATGGCGCGCTCAGGCCTCGGCAACGCGACCAAGCCGATCGGCAACTTCCTGCTTGCGGGGCCGACCGGTGTGGGCAAGACCGAAGTCACGCGCCAGCTTGCGATGCAGCTCGGCATCGAACTGATCCGCTTCGACATGAGCGAATACATGGAGGCGCATTCGGTGTCGCGCCTGATCGGTGCGCCACCGGGCTACGTCGGTTTCGACCAGGGCGGCCTGCTCACCGAGCAGATCACCAAGCACCCGCATTGCGTGCTGTTGCTCGACGAAATCGAGAAAGCGCACCCGGACGTCTACAACATCCTGCTGCAGATCATGGATCACGGCAAGCTGACCGACACCAACGGGCGCGAGGCGAATTTCCGCAACGTCATCCTCGTGATGACGACGAACGCGGGCGCAGCGCAGGCCGCGCGTCGCTCGATCGGCTTCGTCGAGCAGAGCCACGCTACCGATGCGATGGAAACGATCCGCCGCGCATTCACGCCGGAGTTCCGCAACCGCCTCGACGCGGTCATCCAGTTCGCCTCTCTCGACTTCGAGCACATCCTGCGCGTGGTCGACAAGTTCCTCATCGAACTGGAGGCGCAGTTGCAGGAGAAGCACGTCGTCTTGACCGTGGATGCCGAGGCGCGCCGCTGGCTCGCCGAGCATGGCTTCGACAAGCAGATGGGCGCACGGCCGATGGCGCGTGTCATCCAGGAGAACGTCAAGCGCCCGCTCGCCGATGAACTGCTGTTCGGCAAGCTCGCTGATGGCGGAAAGGTATTCCTGAGCGTAAAGGACGACAAGCTCGACGTGCGCGTGGAGGCGGACGAGAAACAACCTGCGGCCGTTGGGTAGTCGCTATTCCGGCGATACGAGAAAACGGCGCCTCCACGGCGCCGTTTTTCTTTTGCTAGGCGATGTACCGCGGTTTCTCCGGCAATCGCGGGAAGTCGCGTTGCGCCGGCCTAGCGGTGGCGATAGGTGATACGGCCCTTGGTCAGGTCGTAGGGTGTCATCTCGACCTTGACCTTGTCGCCGGTCAGGATGCGGATGTAGTTCTTGCGCATGCGCCCGGAGATGTGCGCGGTGACCACGTGGCCGTTCTCGAGTTGCACGCGGAACATCGTGTTCGGCAAGGTGTCGAGTACCGTGCCTTCCATTTCGATTTGATCGTCTTTTGCCATCTAGGATGTGGGGAATTCAGCGGCGGGGAGCCGCAAGGCGGGGGATTTTGCCACGTTCGCGGCGGCACGGGAAGCGCAATTGCCTGCCGGGTTGGTGTTTGCGCGTCCGCGCAGCTATCTTGCAGGGGCATCCAACCGAAGGAGCGTCTCATGTCCAATCACGTTGCACGCCGGACGCCGGGAGGCATATTCGCGCTGACTTTGATGATTGCTGCTTCGTCTGTTTTCGCTGCCGATGGCAGCGTCCCGGCACCACTGGAGCAGGCATACCGCACGCTGCGGGCACATCGATGGGTCGACCTGACTCATGAATTCGCGCCGGGCATCCCGCATTGGAAAGGTTTTGCCGACGAATCGGTGAAGCCGGTGTACACCTATGACAAAGGCGGTTTCTTCGCGCAGCAGTTCACCCATGTCGGGCAATGGGGCACGCACGTCGATCCACCGGCGCATTTCATCCGCGGCGGGCGCACCGTGGATCAGATCCGGCCCGACGAGATGCTGCTTCCGCTCGCGGTAATCGATGTCCATGCGCAGGTGGCGGCCAATCCCGACTATGTGGTCACGCTCGACGACGTCAAGCAGTGGGAAGCACGCCACGGCGAAATTCCGATGGGCGCTTTCGTCGCCTTGCGCACCGACTGGAGCAAGCGCTGGCCCGACGGCAAGGCGATGCAGAATGTCGATGCGAAAGGCATTGCCCATTATCCGGGCTGGAGTCTGCCGGTGCTGAAGTTCCTCTACGAGACGCGCAAGATAGGCGCGTCGGGCCACGAGACGACCGACACGGACCCCGGTTCGGCGACGACCCGCGACGACTATTCGCTCGAAACCTACGTGCTCGGGACCGATCACTACCAGATCGAGCTGCTGGCGAACCTCGATCAGGTGCCCGAAGCCGGTGCGCTCGTCTTTGTCAGCTTTCCGAAGCCGCAGCACGGCTCGGGTTTCCCGGCGCGGGTGCTGGCGGTCTTGCCGTAATCAATTCACACACCGAGCCGACCGCCAGACGTGATGTCCAGGAATCGACGATGTCCGGCAAACCGGTCTGCCTTGTGACCTGTCGAATGAATACATCGCGAGGCATTTCGATCGCGCCCAGCGAAACGAGGTGCCCGGAGCGCACCTGCGCGTCGAGCCAGGGGAATCCCCACGCGTCCAGCATTCGGCACAACGCGAGCAGCGCCACTTTCGACCCGTTGCTGCGCGCACTGAACATCGATTCGCCGAAGAACATGCGGCCGACGGCGACACCGTAGATGCCACCTGCCATTTCGTTGCCGGACCATACCTCGAACGAATGCGCGTGACCGAGCCGGTGCAACTCGCAATACGCATCGAACATCGCACGCGTGATCCAGGTCGTCGGCTGTTTCGGTCGCGGCGCGGCGCAGGCGCGCATGACCTCCGCGAACGCGGTATCGGCTCGGATCGTCCAGTCGCAATCGCGCAGGAAGCGGCGCAGTTTCGTCGAAACGTGGATCCGGTTGGTCGCGAACACCATGCGTGGATCGGGCGACCACCACAGGATCGGCTCACCGCGCGAGTACCACGGGAAGATGCCGTGCCGGTACGCGTCGAGCAAACGCCGTGGTGACAGATCGCCGCCGGCGGCGAGCAGGCCATTGGGTTCGTCCAGTGCTGCGGCAACGTCGGGGAACGCTTCGTTCGAACCGGAATGCAGGATCGGAACCCGGATCACGGCGTCGGCTCCCGCGCGTGCCGCGCATACGGCGAGTGGGTCAACAATTCCGTACGATAGTCGCGCAGAGCCTCGGCCTCGCGCGCTAGTGCGTCACGCACGGCCACGCGGAAACGTGGGTCGCGGATGTAGTGGCAGGAACGCGTCATCGTCGGCAGGAAACCGCGTGCGATCTTGTGTTCGCCCTGCGCGCCGGGTTCGAACGTGGTCAGGCCTTCGCGCAGGCAGTAGTCGATGCCCTGGTAGTAGCAGGCTTCGAAATGCAGGCCGGGAACGTTGCTCGTGCTGCCCCAGTAGCGGCCGTAGAGCGTATCGGATGAGCGCAGCATCAGTGCCATGGCGACGAGTTCGTCATGCGTGCGGTCCTCCATGACCGCAGAAGGATGCACCGGCGTCCGGGCCGGACTCGTCAATGCACGCTTGCACAATACCGCCACGACCTGCCGCGGCATCGCCGCGCCGAGGTGGCGGAAGAATGCTTCGGTCAGTGCGGCATGGTTGCCGCGTTCGTCGAAGGTGTTGAGGTACAGCCGGTGGATCGCGCGCCACTCGCGTGCATTGATTTCGTCGCCGTGGCGCAGTTCACAGACGACGCCGGCGCGCGCGACCTGGGCGCGTTCCGCGCGGATGTTCTTGCGCTTCTTGTGGGCCAGCGCGGCGAGGAAATCATCGAAGGTCCTCCAGCCGCCGGTTTCGGCGGAGCGATTGCTCCAGTGGAATTGCCAGTCGAAGCGCGGCAACCAACCCGCCTGTTCGAGCGCCTGCGCATCAGCTTCGGTGACGAAATTGACATGCGCGGAAGACAGCTTGTTGCGCTCGACTTCGCGGGCGATCGTCGCGATGAGCGCTGCGCGCAGCGCCGATGCGTCGTGCCGCGGACGCGTCAGCAGACGTGCTCCGGTTGCCGGCGAGTACGGCACGGCGCCGAGCAGTTTCGGGTAGTAGTCGAGTCCGGCGCGTTCGTAGGCGCTTGCCCAGGACCAGTCGAAAACGAACTCGCCATGGGAATTGCCCTTCAGATAGAGCGGCGCAGCAGCGACCAGTTCTGCGCCTTCATGCAGGCCGAGATGGTGCGCACGCCAGCCGTATTCCGCGCGAAGACAGCCAGTATGTTCGAGGCCGGAAAGGAATTCGTGGCGAAGAAACGGATTGTCGTCCGGGAGCAGCGCGTTCCACGCCCGGGCGTCAATTGCATCGAGGGAGGAATGAAAACGGGCTTGCATGCTCTTGCCGTCATTTCCGCGAAAGCGGAAATCCGGTTCTTGTCACTGTTCTTGCGAAAAGCATCAGTAAGAGAAGCTGGATTCCCGCTTTCGCCGGAATGACGAGCAAAGATTGCCGGCTTATCCCGCCAGCCCCAGCTTGTCCAGATACTTCTCCGCATCCAAAGCCGCCATGCAGCCGAAGCCGGCCGAGGTGACCGCCTGTCGATACACCTGATCGGCGACGTCGCCAGCAGCGAACACGCCGGCCACGCTGGTCGCTGTCGCGCCGCCTTCGATGCCGGTCTTGATCACGATGTAGCCGTTTTTCATGTCGAGCTGACCGGCGAAGATTTCGGTGTTCGGCGCATGTCCGATCGCGACGAACATGCCATGCACGACCAGGTCGCGCGTCGTACCGTCGTCGACATGCTTGATGCGCACGCCGGTGACGCCCTTGTCGTCGCCGAGCACTTCGTCGACGGCGTGGTTCCAGATCACCTCGACCTTGCCGGCCTGCTGCTTGGCGAACAGTTTGTCCTGCAGGATCTTCTCGCCGCGGAACTTGTCGCGGCGATGGACGACGGTAACTTTCTTGGCGATGTTCGACAGGTACAGCGCTTCCTCGACCGCGGTGTTGCCGCCGCCGATGACCGCCACTTCCTGGTCGCGGTAGAAGAAGCCGTCGCAGGTCGCACAGGCCGAGACGCCCTGGCCCTTGAACCTCTCCTCGGAATCGAGACCGAGATATTTCGCCGTCGCGCCCGTGGCGATGATCAACGCATCGCAGGTGTATTCGCCGCTGTCGCCGACGAGGCGGATCGGTTTCGATTTCAGCTCGGCAGTGTGGATATGATCGAATACGATCTCGGTATCGAAGCGTTCGGCGTGCTTTTGCATGCGCTCCATCAGCGCGGGTCCCTGCAGGCCTTCGACGTCGCCGGGCCAGTTGTCGACATCGGTCGTTGTCATCAATTGTCCACCCTGGGCAAGACCGGTGATCAGCACGGGCTTGAGGTTCGCGCGTGCGGCATAGACCGCGGCGGTGTAGCCGGCGGGGCCGGAGCCGAGGATGATCAGGCGGCTGTGCTTCGGGGTCGTCATGTATAATTTCTCTGGTGGAGGAGAAGCGGTTTCGGGAAGGTTTCCGGTCGGAGCGATTGCAGGCTTGCGCGGTTGAGCAGGAAATTTGCTGAAGCCGCTTGCTTGTCCCATCCCGAACCGGTTCTGGCAATCCTGCGACGTGCTGGAGCTTCGGAAGATGGGGCGGGAAACTGTTTGAGTCAAGCCGGCATTCCCGATTTGGCGACGCGCCCCACGAATCAGTATTCGCGTGACCAGATTGCCGGTCCACGCAAGCAGAACAATCGCAAAAACAATTCGTTAACGGACTAACTTAAGGTAGACTCCCGCGGTGGCGCGCGAATCCAGAAATCTCCCGAACAAGGTGGCCGGCAACGACACGACGCTGGTCATGCCGCGCGTCGTGCGCGAGGTCGCGATCATCGCGCTGCTCACCGTGGTCGTTTACCTGATCGCCTGCCTGGCGAGCTACAGCCCGGGCGATCCGGCGTGGTCGCACGCAACCTCGGCCCCGGTCATCCTGCACAATATCGGCGGCAAGGTCGGCGCCTATCTTGCCGATGTGACGTTCTGGTTCTTCGGCTACCTCGCTTACGCTTTTCCGCTGCTGCTGCTCGGCGTCGGCTGGGCGGTGTTTCGCAACCGCGAAGAGGAATCCGCGTCGGCGCTTGAACCGGCATTGCGCCTGATCGGCGGTGTCGCCTTCTTCATTGGTGGCACCGGCCTCGCCTTTCTGCACTTCAGCGATGTGGCATCGAAACTGCCGGCCGGCGCGGGCGGTATTCTCGGTATGGGCATCGGCGGCCCGCTGATGCGTGGATTTTCGTTTCCCGGCGCGACGCTGCTGCTGCTCGCGTTGTTCCTGATCGCGATCACGCTCGCGACCGGCTTGTCGTGGTTCAAACTCATGGACACGATCGGCCGCGGCATCTTCCGTGCGTTCGACTGGCTCGGCACGAGCGCGAAGAAGGTCGAGGACGTGCGCGTTGCACGCGCCGCGCGCGTCGAGCGCGAGGAAGTGCGCAAGGTCGAGACGGTCCGGCAGACCAAGCGCGAGCCGGTGAAGATCGAAGCGCGCGATACGACACCGATCGAACGCAGCAAGCGCGCCGAGGCCGAGGCGCAGATCCCCTTGTTTGCCGGTGGTGCCAACCAGGAGCTGCCGCCGATGTCGCTGCTCGACCTGCCCAAACAGCAGGTCAAGGGCTATTCCGAGGAGACGCTGGAGGCGCTCTCGCGCCAGGTCGAATTCAAGCTCAAGGATTTCCGCATCGACGCGCAGGTCGTCGGTGTCTATCCGGGTCCGGTCATCACGCGTTTCGAGCTGCAGCCCGCACCCGGCATCAAGGGCAGCCAGATTTCCAACCTCGACAAGGACATCGCACGCGGCCTGTCGGTGATCAGCGTGCGCGTGGTCGACGTGATTCCGGGCAAGTCGGTGATCGGCCTGGAAATCCCGAACGTCGCCAAGGAAATCGTCTACCTCTCCGAAATCCTCAGCTCCGAACGCTACGACTCGGTGAAGTCGCCGCTCGCGCTCGCGCTCGGCAAGGACATCGGCGGCAAACCCGTCGTCACCGACCTTGCGAAAATGCCGCATCTGCTCGTCGCCGGCACCACGGGCTCGGGCAAATCGGTCGCGGTCAACGCGATGGTGCTGAGCCTGCTGTACAAGGCCACGGCCAAGGAAGTGCGCCTGCTGATGGTCGATCCGAAGATGCTGGAACTGTCCGTGTACGAGGGCATTCCGCATCTGTTGACGCCGGTGATCACCGACATGAAGGACGCCGCCAACGGCCTGCGCTGGTGCGTGGCCGAGATGGAGCGGCGTTACAAGCTCATGTCGGCAGTCGGCGTGCGCAACCTGGCCGGCTTCAACAAGAAGGTGAAGGACGCGGCCGACGCGGGCCAGCCGCTGCTCGATCCCTTGTTCGTGGCCAAGCCCGATCTGCTGCCCGGCGCCGTCGCGCAGCCGCTCGAGCCTTTGCCTTACATCGTCATCATCATCGACGAATTCGCCGACATGATGATGATCGTCGGCAAGAAGGTCGAGGAACTCATCGCGCGCCTCGCGCAGAAGGCGCGCGCCGCGGGCGTGCACCTCATCCTCGCAACCCAGCGTCCTTCGGTCGACGTCATCACCGGCCTGATCAAGGCCAACATCCCGACGCGCATCGCGTTCCAGGTGTCGAGCAAGATCGACTCGCGCACGATCCTCGACCAGTCCGGCGCCGAGGCGCTGCTCGGCCACGGCGACATGCTCTACCTGCCGCCGGGCACCGCCACGCCCGAGCGCGTGCACGGCGCCTTCGTCAGCGACGAGGAAGTGCATCGCGTCGTCGAACACCTGCGCGCACAGGGCAAGCCCGAGTACATCGACGGCGTGGTCAACGAGGTGCAATCGCTCGGCGACGGCAAGGTGATCGGCGAAAGCGGCTTGCCCGAGGAAGCCGAAGACGGCGAGGGCGGCGATTCCGACGAGCTTTACGACAAGGCCGTCGCGATCGTCACCGAAAGCCGCCGTGCCTCGATCTCCGGCGTGCAGCGCCGCCTCAAGATCGGCTACAACCGCGCCGCGCGCCTGATCGAGATGATGGAAGCGCAAGGCATCGTCAGCGCGCCGCAACACAACGGCAACCGCGAAGTGCTGGCGCCGCCGCCGCCGGAACTCTGAGGCTCAGGCCGTGCTTCCGGGGTTCAGCCAGGTTCGCGGATACTTCCCACGCCTTTTCCCGGGATCACGAGTCATGCGTGTTGCTGCCCTCGCTCTGTTGTTGCTGTGTATCGCTGGCAGCGTGTCTGCCGCGGACAGCGCCCGTGTGCGTCTCGACGCATTTTCCAAAGGCCTGACCTCGGTCTCGGCGAACTTCGAGCAGCAGGTCAGCGAAGCGAACAGCGGCAAGACCCGAACCAGCCGCGGTACGCTTTCACTGAAAGCGCCGCGCCAGTTCCGCTGGGACACGACGGCGCCGTACAAGCAGCTCATCGTCGCCGACGGCGAGAAGGTGTGGATCTACGATCCCGATCTCGAACAAGTCACCGTGCGCGCGCAGGGCACCGAGGAGGCACACAGTCCGCTGACGGTGTTGACCGATCTGTCGCAGCTCGATCGCGATTTCACCACGAGCGAGCAGGGCGAGCACGACGGCCAGGTCTGGCTGCGCCTCAAGTCGAAGGACAAGGAACCGCAGTTCGAATACGCCGACCTCGGCTTCGACTCGTCGGGGCTCGCGAGCATGACGTTCAAGGACACCTTCGGCAACGCCACCCAGATCCGCTTTTCCGGCTGGCAGCGCAACGCGAAGCTGGCAGCCGATCAATTCACGTTCACGCCGCCCAAGGGCGTGGACGTGGTCGGCGACGCCGCGCCGGCGGCACAGGCCTATCCGATCCGGTGATCGCCAAGCTGCCGCGCTGGGTCCTGATCGGTGGCGGCGTGCTGGCCTTCATTGCCGGCATGGTCAACGCGATCGGCTTTCTCGGTTTCCGGCACATGGCGGTCACGCACATGACCGGTACCACGTCGTTGTTCGGCATTGCGGTAGCGCAGGGCGACGGGGGCGAGATGCTTCATCTTGGCGGCCTGCTGCTGTCGTTCGTTGCGGGCTGCACACTCAGCGGTTTCGTGATTGGCGATGGCGTTCTGCGATTGGGACGACGCTACGGAGTTGCCTTGGCGATCGAATCGATTCTGTTGTTCGCGGCCGTGCCCCTGTTGCACGAACGGAGCGACTACGGCCTGTGGCTTGCCTCGGCGGCTTGCGGTCTGCAAAACGCGATGGCGGGCACGTTCAGCGGGGCGGTGGTGCGTACCAGCCATGTATCCGGAATCGTCACCGATCTGGGCACTTTTTTCGGGCAGTGGCTGCGTGGCCTTGCGGTCGACATGCGACGGATTCGCCTGCACGGGGTTCTGTTCGCCGGGTTCCTCTGCGGCGGCATCGCCAGCGTGTTCGCCTACACGTGGTGGCAGGAGCGCGCCTTGCTGGCGCCCGCTGCGCTGACTGGCGTCGTCGGCGTGACGTACGCGATGTACCGGCATCGCCGAATCGGTCGAGAGCTTGACGCATGACACGCCGCAAACTCGCGCCCGATCCCGTCTCGTCCTTGTCGAATGAATCCGGATTGTTTGCCGGATCCGATGCGTTGAAGCCGCTCGCCGAGCGCATGCGCCCGCGCGCGCTCGACGAAATCGTCGGCCAGGCACGCCTGCTCGGCACGGGTACGGCGCTGCGCCGCGCGATCGAAGCGGGCCATGTGCATTCGATGATCCTGTGGGGGCCGCCGGGATGCGGCAAGACGACGCTGGCGCTGCTCCTCGCCAAGTACGCGAATGCGCGCTTCAGGGCGATTTCCGCCGTACTGTCCGGCCTCGCCGACGTGCGCGCGGCGCTGGCCGAAGCGGAAGTTGCCTTTGCCCAGGGCGAGCGCAGCGTGCTGTTCGTCGACGAGGTGCACCGCTTCAACAAGGCGCAGCAGGACGCATTCCTGCCGCATATCGAGCGCGGCGTGATCCTGTTCGTCGGCGCGACCACGGAGAACCCATCGTTCGAGCTCAACTCCGCGTTGCTCTCGCGTTGTCGCGTGCATGTGATGGATGCGGTGTCCGGCGAGGCGATCGTCGAGGCGCTCCGGCGCGCGTTGCGCGATGAGGAACGCGGGCTGGGCGGTTTGCGCTTGCAGGTCGATGACGATGCGCTGCGGCTGATCGCGCAGGCGGCCGACGGCGATGTACGTCGCGCGCTGACCCTGCTGGAGATCGCCGCCGATGTGGCGCGTGAAAGTCTGATCGACGAAGCGACGCTGAGCCAGGTGCTCGCCGATCGCACGCGCCGCTTCGACAAGGGTGGCGAGCAGTTCTACGACCAGATCTCGGCGCTGCACAAGTCGGTGCGCTCCTCCGATGCCGACGCCGCGTTGTACTGGTGCACGCGCATGCTCGACGGCGGTGTCGATCCAGCGTATCTCGCGCGCCGGCTCACGCGCATGGCGATCGAGGATATCGGCCTGGCCGATCCGCGCGCGCTCACGCTTGCACTGGAAGCCTGGGACGCGTTCGACCGCCTCGGCCGCCCCGAAGGCGAGCTTGCGCTCGCCGAAGCCGCGATCTATCTCGCGATCGCGGCCAAGAGCAACGCCGCCTACGCCGCATTCGGCGAAGTGAAACAATCGATCGGCGAAACCGGCACGCTCGAGGTGCCGATGCATCTGCGCAACGCCCCGACCCGGCTGATGAAGGGGCTCGGTTACGGCAAGGGCTATCAATACGATCCCGACGTCGAAGGCGGCATCGCGTTCGATCAACAATGCCTGCCCGACGCGCTGGTCGGTCGCGAGTTCTATCGCCCGGCGGACCGCGGGCTCGAGACGAAGATCCGCGAGAAGCTCGATGCGGTGCGCAAAGCGCGCAACGCGGCGTTGAACAAACCCGGTCGCGGTTGATCGCATCGGGCAGCTATTCCCGCCGCGAATAGCAGACGGCGGCATTTCTATTTTCCGCGAATGGCGGCGGTGCCTACACTGGCCGCATCAGTCTTTTGGTGGAAGCCTTCGTGCCGTCGTCGTTGCCTCTGCTGCGCCACTACATCGACGGCGAATTCGTCGCCAGCGCCAAGCGTTTTTCGAACATTTCGCCGGTCGACGGCAGCGTGATCGGCGAGGTCTGCGAGGCCGGCCAGGATGAGATCGATCGCGCCGTGGCGGCAGCACAGGCCGCGCAAGCCGGCGCGTGGGGGCGAAGCAGCGCGAATGAACGCGCCGACGCGCTGCTGCGCATCGCGGCCGCCATCGAACGGCGCTTCGAGGAGTTCGTCGCCGCCGAGGTGGCGGATACCGGGCGCCCGCTGAAGCAGGCGCGCACGCTGGACGTCGCGCGCGGGGTGCAGAACTTCCGCAGCTTCGCCGAACTCGTGCGCCAGGCCGGCGGTGAATTCCACGAAATGCGCGCGCTGGATGGCAACGACGTCTTCAGCTACACGCTGCGCAAGCCGCACGGTGTGGTGGCGGTGATTTCGCCGTGGAACCTGCCGCTGCTGCTGTTGACCTGGAAGGTCGCGCCGGCGCTGGCCTGCGGCAACTCCGTCGTTGCCAAGCCGTCGGAGGAAACGCCGTCGAGCGCCACGCTGCTCGCGGAAGTGATTCACGAGGCCGGGTTGCCGGCTGGCGCGTTCAATCTGGTGCACGGGTTCGGGCCTGGCTCGGCCGGCGAGTTCCTGACCCGCCATCCCGAGGTCGATGCGATCACCTTCACTGGCGAGTCGCGCACGGGTGAGACGATCATGCGCGCGGCCGCGACCGGCGTGCGCGAAGTGTCGTTCGAGCTCGGCGGCAAGAACGCGGCCGTGGTCCTTGCCGATGCCGATTTCGACAAGGCCGTCGCCGGAGTGCTGCGTTCGAGCTTCACCAATTCCGGCCAGGTGTGTCTGTGTTCGGAACGTGTCTACGTCGAGCGACCGATCTTCGAGCGCTTCGTTACCGCGCTGAAGGCGGGCGCGGAAAAACTCAAGATCGGCTGTCCCGACGAAGAGGGCGTCGACATGGGGCCGCTGATTTCGCGCGCGCATCGCGACAAGGTGCTCGACTATTTCGCGCTCGCGCGCGGCGAGGGCGCGAGCTTCGTCACCGGCGGCGGCGTGCCGCGCTTCGGCGATGCGCGCGATGGCGGCGCCTGGGTGCAACCGACGATCTGGACCGGGCTGGCCGACGACGCACGCTGCGTGCGCGAGGAGGTGTTCGGCCCGGTCTGCCACGTTGCGCCGTTCGATGCCGATGACGAAGTCGTGCGCCGGGTCAACGATTCCGACTATGGCCTCTGCGCAGCACTGTGGACGCGCGATCTTGGACGTGCGCACGCGCTGTCGCGGCGCTTCCGCGTCGGCATGGTCTGGGTCAACACCTGGTTCCTGCGCGATCTGCGCACGCCCTTCGGTGGCGTCGGCCTGTCGGGCATCGGCCGCGAGGGCGGGCGGCATTCGCTCGATTTCTATTCCGAACTGACGACGGTCTGCGTCAACCCTTGAGGCATGAAATGAACGATCAGCGAGCCACCGTGGTGCAAGGCAAGGCGAAGCCGCGCGGGCGCTTTCCACACATCAAGCGCGCCGGCGATTTTCTGTTCGTGTCGGGCACCAGTTCGCGCCGCGCCGACAATTCGATCGCCGGGGCCGAAGTCGATGCGCTGGGCACGGCCAAACTCGATATCCGCGAACAGACGCGCGCGGTGATCGAAAACATCCGCGACATCCTCGCGAGCGAGGGCGCGACGCTGGCCGATGTCGTCGAGATCGCCAGCTTCCTCGTCGACATGAACGACTTCGGTGGCTACAACGAGGTCTACGCCGAATATTTCGATGAAGCCGGCCCTGCGCGTACGACGGTCGCGGTGCATCAGTTGCCGCACCCGCATCTGCGCATCGAGATCAAGGCCGTGGCGTACGCGCCGGCGCAGAAGCGGGGGCAGGCATGAAAATCGACATGCATTCGCATTTCTTTCCGCGCATCGATCAGCGCGAGGCGGCAACATTGTGTCCGCGGCACGCGCCGTGGCTGCACACCGCGGGACGCAGCGGGCAGATCATGGTCGGCGAAAAACCGTTTCGTCCGGTAGACGACGTGCTCTGGGATTCCTCGCGCCGCACCGAGTATCTCGACGAAAAGGGCGTCGACGTGCAGGTGATGTGCGCGACACCGGTGATGTTCGGCTACGAGCAGCCGGCCGAGCGTGCGCTGCCGTGGGCACAGCGCATGAACGACCGCGCCATCGAGATGACCGCGTCGGCGCCGAAGCGGCTCAAGGTGCTTGCCCAGGTGCCGTTGCAGGACATCGATGCGGCCTGCCGCGAGGCCAGCCGGGCCAAGGCCTGCGGGCATGTCGGCGTGCAGATCGGCAACCATGTCGGCAATCTCGATCTCGATCACGACGATCTCGTCGCGTTCCTCACCCACTGCGCGCACGAAAGCATTCCCGTGCTGGTGCATCCGTGGGACATGATGGGGCGCGAACGCATGAAGAAATGGATGTTGCCGTGGCTCGTCGCGATGCCGGCGGAGACGCAGCTCGGCATCCTCTCGCTGATCCTGTCCGGCGCGTTCGAGCGTCTGCCGAAGACTCTGCGCATCTGCTTCGCGCATGGCGGTGGCGGCTTCGCCTTTCTGCTCGGTCGCGTCGACAACGCCTGGCGGCATCGCGACATCGTGCGCGAGGACTGCCCGCAACTGCCGTCGAGCTACGTCAAGCGCTTCCACGTCGATTCGGCCGTGTTCGATCCGCGTGCGCTGCAACTGCTCGTCGAAGTGATGGGTGCGGACCGGGTGATGCTCGGGTCCGATGCGCCGTTTCCGCTCGGCGAGCAGGACATCGGTGCCGGCGTACGCGGACACGCGGCGTTGAGCGATGCGGACAAGCAACGCATCTGCGCGGACAACGCGCGCGCGTTTTTCGCAATCTAGTCCGGCGGCGGATCGGCCGAATCGCGCGCATGTTCGCGGCTGGCGATGCGCAGGCATTCGCGCAGCAGCAGCGCGGCCGGCGTCGGCTCGCGCGCGGCCGAATGGAAGCAGCCGATGTCGCCGAAGTGGAGCAGGTGGCCGAGGTCGAATTCCTTGAGCAAGCCCGCCTCGGCGAAGTTGCGGATCGCCTCGCGCGGCATCAGCGCGATCGTGCGTTGATCCTGCATCAGTGTGATGTTGGTCAGGATCGACAGTGATTCGACGATGTTGTCGGGAATCGGCATGCCCGCCTCGGCAAACAAAGCGTCCGCGGTGCGGCGCAGGAACGAATCGCGCGTCGGCAGCACCCAGGGGTAGCCGCTCAGGTCGGCGAATCGGATCGCGCACTTTCGGTGCATCGGGTGACGCACGCCGGCGACGACGCAGAGCGCCTCGCGGTACAGCGGTTCGACTTCGAGCAGCGGTGGTTCGGCGCGCCCGCTCCAATCGCGCATAGCCCAGTCGTCGGGTATGCGGCTGACCACGAGATCGATGTCGCCATCGGCGAGCGCGGGGAACAACTGATCCATCTGGCCCACGCGCAGCGAGAGCAGTACCTTCGGTGCCTTCTGCTTGAGCAGTTGCGTCGCGCGCGGCAGCAACCAGGCCGATGCCGAGATCAGCGTGCCGACGATGACGTGGCCTGCGCTGCCTTCGAGGTGGGCGTTGACTTCGTCGGTGAGCAGGCGCAGGTCGGCGATGAACGATTTCGAGCGTCGCAGCATGCGCTCGCCGAACGGCGTCGCGGTCACGCCACGGTTGCCGCGCACGAGCAGTGCCGCGCCGAAGTACGACTCCAGCTCATGGATGACCTTGGTCACCGACGGCTGGGTCAGGTTCAGCGCCCGCGCGGCGCGCAGGATCGATCCGCTTTCGAGCACCTGCGCATAGACGATGAGCTGGTAGAACTTCAGCTTGCGCGCGATCGAGAGCGTGGTGAATTTCATGCGGCGTCGGCCAGCGGGCCCAGATGTGCGGCGATGTCGGCGTCGACCGCGGTCCAGTCGATATGCTCGATCGAGTCCCGGTTCGCCGTGGCGCGCACGAGTATTCCGTGCTGGATTTCGCTGCGGGCCAACGCGACGCGATAGGGCACGCGCAGGAAGCTGACCATCGCGTAGTGCGGCACGAACACGCCGGGATGGCGCTGTTGCAGACGCAGTTCGAGCTCACGTTGCAGGCGATAGTCGGCGTCGTCGACGCGGTCGCGCATCTCCCGGTAGTTTTCCAGCGCCATCTGCTGGATCGCGCGCGCATTCGGCTTGCGTTCGGCCTCGAACGCGGCAAACGCGTCGGCGAGATCGGCATGCGTGTCGAGATGCTCGGCGAGCGCGGCGCAATCCTCGAACGCGCAGTTCATGCCCTGGCCGTGGAACGGCACCATTGCGTGCGCGGCGTCGCCGATCACGAGCGCGCGGCGGTCGAGGTGCCAGCGTTCGAGGTGCAGCGTGGCCAGCGTGCTCGCGGGATTTCTTGCCCAGTCGCGTTCGAGTTCGGGAATCAGTGGCAGCGCGTCGGGGAAGTCGCGCGCGAAGAACGCGCGCGCCTCTTGCGGTGTGCGGATCGTGTCGAAACCCGGGCTTTGGGTGCTTGCACCGCCGTGGTTGGGCATGAACAGCGTGACCGTGAATGTTCTCTCGTCGTTCGGCAGCGCGATGCACATGTAGTTGCCGCGCGGCCAGATGTGCAGGGCATTCGGTTCCATGCGGAAACCGCCGTCGGCGGCCGGCGGGATTTCGAGTTCCTTGTAGCCGTGATCGAGGAATTCGACACGCTCGTCGAGATCGAGCACCTCGCCGATCGCGGTACGCAGCGCGGAGCCGGCACCATCGCTGCCGATCAGCGCACGGAACGGAATTTCATGCGAAGTACCATCGCGGTCGTCGACCAAATGCGCGATGCGATGGTCGAAATCGACGTGGTCGAGACGGCGGTCGAAGTGCAGCTTCGCACCGGCCTGCTCGGCAAGGTTGAGCAGGGTGATGTTGAGCTCGCCGCGATGCACCGACCAGATCACTTCCGAATCGTCGCGGCCGTAACGCTGCAGGTTCACCTCGCCGTGCAGCGGGTGCACCATGCGCCCGCGCATCATCACCGCCTGGGCCATGACCGGCGCTTCGGCGTCGGCGAGGCGCAGCGGATGGCGCCCGCGTTCGGCCAGGGCAAGGTTGATCGAACGTCCACCCTGATAGCCGGCGATGCGTGGATCGCCGCGCTTTTCGTAGATCTCGACCCGCCAGCCGCGCAGCGCGAGCAGGCGCGCGAGCAGGGCGCCGGCGAGGCCGGCGCCGATCAAGGTGATGCTGCGATCAGCGGCCATCGCGCCACGCCTCCACGGCTTCGACGAAACCGAGCACGTCGCTGTAGCGGTTGTACATCGGCGTCGGTGAAATGCGGATCACGTCGGGCTCGCGCCAGTCGCCAATGATGCCGCGTGCGCCGAGGTGCTCGAACAGCTCGCGCCCGCGCGCGCGACCGCCGTGGACGCGCAGCGACAGCTGGCAACCACGGCGTTCCGGCTCGGCCGGCGTCGCGATCACGAGCACGTCGGCGAGCCGCGCGCGGATCAGCGTTTCGAGCCAGCCGGTCAGCTTTTCCGATTTTTCGCGCAGCGCGGCCATGCCGGCTTCGTCGAACAACTCCAGCGAGGCGCGCAGCGGCGCGAGGCCGAGGATCGGCGGATTGCTGAGCTGCCAGCCGTCGGCGCCGACGGTCGGCACGAATTGCGCGCCCATGCGGAAGCGTGTTTCCTTCTCGTGTCCCCACCAGCCGGCGAAGCGCGGCCGCTCGCTGCGTGCGTGACGCGCGTGGACGAACGCGCCGGCTACCGCGCCGGGTCCGGAGTTGAGGTACTTGTAGTGGCACCACACGGCGAAATCGGCGCCGCTGTCGTGCAGGCGCAGCGCCAGGTTGCCGGCGGCATGGGCGAGGTCGAAGCCGGCGATCGCGCCCTGCGCATGCGCGAGCCGCGCGATCTCGGCGAGATCGAACGCCTGCCCGCTGCGGTACTGCACGCCGGGCCAGAGCACGAGGGCGAGGCGCCGACCATGGCGCTCGATCGCGTGCGCGATCGCCGCCGTCGAGAACGTGCCATCGGCCTGGTCCGGTTCGAGCTCGATCAGATCGGTTGCCGGATCGAAGCCATGGAAGCGCACTTGCGATTCGAGCGCATAGCGGTCCGACGGAAACGCGCCGGCCTCCATCAGGATCGCCGGACGTTCGCGCGTCGGCCGGTAGAAGCTGACCATGAGCAGATGCAGGTTCGCGGTCAGCGAATTCATCGCGACGACTTCGCCGGGCTCGGCCCCGACCACGCGCGCCAGCGGATCGCGCACGAGCTCGTGATAGGGCATCCATTGCGCCTGGCCGGTGAAATGGCCTTCGACGGCCTCGCGAGCCCATTTGTCCAGCACCTCCTCGACCTGCGCGCGCGCGCCGCGCGGCTGCAGGCCGAGCGAATTGCCGCAGAAATAGAGTTGATCGCATCCGCCGTGTTCGGGGATCAGGAATCGGGCGCGCAGCGCGCGCAGCGGGTCGGTGGCGTCGAAGGCTTCGGCCTGGCGGCGGGCATCGGAATTCTGCATCGCGGGAACAGGTAGCGACTGGTCCGGCAATGATAATGTCTGCGCTGGCTATTTTGCCTGTCATCCCCACGAAAGCGGGAACGACGTCCGGAGAAGCAGATCCCATGTTCACCGCCATCCGCCGCTTGCCGCGCACCGTGTGGCTGCTCGGCCTGATCAGCCTGGTCAACGACTCGGCCAGCGACATGATCTACCCGCTCGTGCCGTTGTACCTCACGTCGGTTTTGATGGCGGGGCCGAAAGCGCTGGGCCTGATCGAAGGCATCGCCGAAGCGGTGGCCAGCCTGCTCAAGCTCGCGGCTGGCGTGCTTGCCGATCGCAGCCGCAGGACGAAGGCCTGGGTCGTTGCCGGCTATGCGATCGCGGGTATCGCGCGGCCGCTGATCGCGTTCGCGTCGAACTGGTTCGGCGTGCTCGTCTGCCGTTTCGCCGACCGCGTCGGCAAGGGCCTGCGCAGCGCGCCGCGCGATGCGCTGCTCGTGCACAGCGTTGCCGCGGATCAGCGTGGGCTCGCCTTCGGCCTGCATCGCGCGATGGACAACGCCGGCGCGGTGATCGGGCCGCTCGTCGCCGCGGGGCTGCTCGCGTTCGGCATGCCGCTGCGCCACGTGCTGTTCGCGGCGATCGTGCCGGCACTGATCGTGTTGCTGCTGACGCTCGCGATCGAAGAGCCGCAGATCGAGCGCGCGCCGAATCCGCCGCGTTTCCGCTGGAATCTGCGCGAGTTTCCGCCGCGCTTCCGGCGCTACCTGCTCGTGCTTGCGCTGTTCATGCTCGGCAATTCGTCGAACATGTTCCTGCTGTTGCGCGCGAAGCAGCTCGGCCTCGGCGATGCGCAGGTACCGATGATCTGGGCGCTGGTTTCGTTCGTCGCGGCGGCGTTGTCGACGCCGCTGTCCGGGTTGTCGGATCGCTTCGACCGGCGCAAGCTCATCGTTGGCGGCTGGACGATTTATGCCGTGCTCTATCTGGCCTTCGGACTGATGCCGGCGATGACCTGGCTGCTGTGGCCGATGTTCGCCGCCTACGGCGTGTTCCTCGCGGCGACCGAGGGTGCGGAGAAGGCGCTCGTCGCCGACATGGTGCCGAAGACCCAGGCCGGCACCGCGTTCGGCTGGTACAACCTTGTCGTCGGCATCGCATTGCTGCCGGCGTCGGTGCTGTTCGGCTGGCTGTGGTCGCAGGCGTCGCCGTTGGCGGCGTTCGCGTTCGGTTCCGCCTGTGCGCTGGCCGCCGCGCTGTTGCTGCGCTTCTGGGTGGGTCCGGCCGCGGATGCTGCATGACGGCTTGCGGCACGGCATGGCCCGGCGTAGCGTCAGCGCCTCGCCAACGAGGGGAGGTTGCCATGCGTTACGTGATTGCGGGTTTGCTCGGCGCCGTCGTGGTCTTTCTCTGGGGATTTGTCGCCCACATGCTGCTGCCCATCGGCGAGATGGGCATGCGCACGCCGGCGAACGAAGACGCCGTGCTGCAGGCGACGGCCGCGGCGCTGCCGCAGGAGGGCATCTATCTGCTGCCCCACATCGATCCGGAAAAAATGGGCGACAAGGCCACGGTCGATGCGTGGGAGGCGAAGGCCGCGCAAAACCGCTTCGTGTTCGTTGCGGTCGGGCCGACGATCGCCCACCCGACCGACATGAGCGGGAATCTCATCAAGCAGTTCATCGGCAGTTACCTTGCCGCGTTGATCGTCGCGTTCGTGCTTGCAGCAACCCCGTGGGGCTTCGGCATGCGCGTGCTCGGCAGCTTCGGTTTCGGTGTGTTCGGCTGGCTGACGAACATCGTGCCGCTGTGGAACTGGTATCGGTTCCCGAGCGATTTCAACATCGGCAACCTGATCGAGCAGGGCGTCGGCTGGCTGTTGGCGGGCGTGGTCATCGCCTGGTGGCTCGGCCGCCGCAGATAGGCGTTGCATTGCGGCAAAATCAGGGGCGCGGGATAATGCGCGCCCTTTCGCGCGCCCCGCGCGAAAGGAGTCCATTCCCTTCGTCGTTTGCGAAACAACACCATGCTCGATCCCGCCTTGTTGCGCGCCCAACTCGATACTGTTGCCGAACGTCTCGCCACACGCGGCTATGAATTGCCGAAGGCGCAGATCGAGGCGCTGGAAGCGCAGCGCAAGGCGGTTCAGGTGCAGACCCAGGAGCTGCAGAACCAGCGCAACACCCGTTCAAAGTCGATCGGCATGGCCAAGGCCAAGGGCGAAGACACGGCCGCGCTGATGGCCGAAGTCGCCGGCATCGGCGACCAGCTCAAGGCGAACGAAACCAAACTCGCCGAGGTGCAGGCGGAACTGGCGAAGCTCACGCTCGGCATTCCGAATCTGCCCGACGCCTCGGTGCCGGTCGGTGCCGATGAATCCGGAAACGTCGAGATTTCGAAGTGGGGCACGCCGCGCACGTTCGATTTCGCGGTGAAGGACCACGTCGATCTCGGCGCACGCCATGGCTGGCTCGACGGTGATGCGGGCGCGAAGCTGTCCGGTGCGCGCTTCACCGTGCTGCGCGGCGATCTCGCGCGCCTGCATCGTGCGCTGGCGCAGTTCATGCTCGACCTCCACGTCGAGGAGCACGGTCATCTAGAATGCAACGTGCCGCTGCTCGTGAAGCCGGAAACGATGCAGGGTACGGGGCAGTTGCCGAAGTTCGCCGAGGATCTGTTCGCGGTCGAAGGCGAACCGAAGCGATATCTGATTCCTACCGCCGAAGTGTCATTGACGAACATCGTCGCCGACGAAATCGTCGAGGCGGAAAAGCTGCCGCTGCGCATGACCGCGCATTCGCAATGCTTCCGCGCGGAAGCCGGTTCGGCCGGCCGCGACACGCGCGGCTACATCCGCCAGCATCAATTCGAGAAGGTAGAACTCGTGACGATCGCGGCTCCCGCGCAAAGTGCCGAAGAGCACGAGCGCATGACGCGCTGCGCCGAAGTCGTGCTCGAGAAACTCGAACTGCCGTACCGAAAGGTGCTGTTGTGCACGGGCGACATGGGTTTTTCGGCGACCAAAACCTACGATCTTGAAGTCTGGTTGCCCTCGCAGAACACCTATCGCGAGATTTCGTCGTGCTCGAACTGCGGCGACTTCCAGGCGCGGCGCATGCAGGCGCGCTGGCGCAATCCGCAAACCGGCAAGCCCGAGCTCGTGCACACGCTCAACGGTTCGGGCGTGGCGGTGGGCCGCGCACTCGTCGCGGTGATGGAGAATTATCAGAACGCCGACGGTTCGATCGGCGTGCCCAAAGTTCTCCAGCCGCACATGCGCGGCGCGACCGCGATCGCTTAAGCGGCGGCGCGCGTTTCGGCAACCGTCGCGGTACCGAACACCTTGAAGCGCCGCGCATCGTCCATGAATGCCTTCTCGCCGAACGGCTTCTCGTTCGAGCCGAACGGCATCTGCGCGCGCAGCTTCCACGCAGCCGGGATGTTCCAGCGCGCCGCCGCATCCGCGTCGGCCAGCGGGTTGTAGTGCTGCAGGCTGGCGCCGATGTCGGCGTTGGCCAGTGCGGTCCACACCGCGAACTGGGCCATGCCGCTGGCCTGTTCCGACCACACCGGGAAGTTGTCGGCGTAGAGCGCGAACTTATCCTGCAGGCCCTTGACCACGTCCTGGTCCTCGTAGAACAGCACGGTGCCGGCGCCGGCCGCGAAGCTGTCGATCTTGCCCTTGGTCGCCGCGAACGCCTCGGCCGGGACGATCTTGCCCAACGCGGTTTCGACGAGCCTCCAGAATTCGCGGCTCTCGTCACCGTAGAGGATCACGGCGCGCGAACTCTGCGAATTGAACGACGACGGCGCGAGCCGGATCGCGGCTTCGATCAGCGCCGTGGTTTGCTGTGCGGAAATCGGCAGCTCCGGGCCGAGCGCATACTGGGTGCGACGCTTCTCGATCGACTGGATCAGCGAATTGTTCATGGCATTCTCCGGATGTTCGGCAGGCATCGGCCCGGTCGGGATGGCACGGGTGAGCGATGCGACGGAGAAAATGTAATACTGCACATCAAAGATGATAAGTTGGATAAAAACGGCCACAGCGTTCCGTTTTCAGAACAATAAGGCGGGGACATGCAGGATCTCAACGATCTCTACTACTTCTCGATCGTGGTCGAACAAGGCGGCTTCGCTGCGGCCGGGCGCGCGCTCGACATTCCCAAGTCGCGGCTGAGCCGACGCATAGCCCAGCTCGAGGATCGGCTCGGCGTGCGCCTGCTGCAGCGCTCGACGCGTCGCTTCGCCGTCACCGATGCGGGGCAGCGGTTCTATCAGCATTGCCAGACCGTGATCGCCGAGGCGCAAGCGGCGGAGGACGCCGTCGCTCAACTGACGACCGAGCCGCGCGGCATCGTGCGCGTCAGCTGCCCGGTGTCGATCACGCAGAACGTCATGACCGGCATCCTGCCGGAGTTCTGCGAGAAATATCCGCAGGTGCGCATTCTGCTGATGTCGACCAACCGGCGCATCGACCTCATCAACGAGGGTGTCGACATCGCGATCCGCGTGCGCTTCAAGCTCGACACCGATGCCGACCTCGTCCTGCGCACGTTCGGGCGCAGCACCTCGTTCCTCGTCGCCAGCCCCGGCTATCTGCGCGAGAAGGGCAGGCCGCAGCATCCACAGGATCTGGCCACGTACGACACGATCAGCATCGCCGAGTTGGAGAACCAGTCCTGGGAATTCTCCAAGGACGACGGCACGAGTTTTCGCCTCGATCATTCCCCGCGCGTGATGTGCGGCGATTTCCCGCTCGTGCTCGCATCCGCTGCGCGCGGACTCGGCGTGGCGCTGCTGCCGGAAAGCGTGTGCACGCGCGCGGTCGCGGCGGGTGAGCTCGAAGTCGTGCTGCCCGAGTGGAGCCCGCCCGAGGGCATCGTCCATTGCGTGTTTCCGTCGCGCCGTGGCCTGCTGCCGGCGGTACGCGCGCTGATCGACTGGCTGGCGGAGAAGATGCCGGTCGCGGCGCAGACGCGGGTACCGGGGATTTGACCTGCGTCCTCGTCCGCGGAGTATCCTGCGCCGGGTACTTCGACGGGCCATGCCTTGGGGGCGGAGATGAAGCGTCGGGAATTGCTGGCTGTGGGAGCTTCGCTGCCGTTGATGGCATGGGCCGCGGAAGCGCCCGGGCGAGACGGGAAACCCGTGCCGACCTCGGGCGCCCCGGCGGCGGCGGAGGCCGTGCACCGTGCGGCCGATGTGCTCGACGTGCGCGATTTCGAACCTCTGGCGCGTGCGGCGCTGCCGCCGGCTCACTACGGCTACCTGGCCACGGGCATCGACGACGACAGGACGCTGCTCCGGAACGAGGCGGCATTCTCGGAGTACGAGATACGTTCGCACCGTTTCGCCGACATGACCCATGTGGATACGGCGCAGAACGTGCTCGGCGAGCGCTGGCCCATGCCGGTGTACCTGTCCGCCGTATCGTCGCTGGCAGCGTTTCACCCGGAAGCCGAAAAAGCCGTGGCGCGGGCGGCGCAGACGCGCGGCGCACGGATGATGCTGTCGAGCGGATCGTCGACGTCATTGGAACGCGTGATCGCAGAGCGGCATGCGCCTGTTTGGCAGCAACTGTATCCCACGGACGATTGGAGCGTGACCAAGGCGATGGTGCAACGCGCGGAAGCGGCTGGCGCCGATGCGATCGTGCTCACCGTCGACGGCAGGGCCACGGCGGGGGTGAGGAATTCGGAGACATTGCGCCGGCTGGCGCGCGTGGATACGCGAACCTGCACGAATTGCCATGCCGGCAACCGCCACGACATGTGGCTCAAGGCGCCGCTGTTCGCAGGGCTCGACGTATCGCGGGTCAGCGCGCTGGTCCCCGCCGATCTGACGATCGGGTGGCTGGACCGGTTGCGCCACATCGTGCGCGGGCGCCTGTTCGTGAAGGGCATCGTCACCGGGGAGGACGCGGCACTTGCCGTGGCGCACGGTGCCGACGCGGTGATCGTGTCGAATCACGGCGGACGCAACGAGGAAACGCTGCGCGCATCGATCGACTGCGTCGCCGAGGTCGTGGCGGCGGTGCGCGGGCGCGTGCCGGTGTTCGTCGATGGTGGAGTCCGCCGCGGAACGGATGTCTACAAGGCGTTGGCGTTGGGAGCGACCGCTGTCGGCATCGGTCGGCCGCCGTGCTGGGGCTTGGCCGCATTCGGGCAGGAGGGCGTCGAAGCCGTACTCGACCTCTATGCGCGCGAGGTGAAGGCGATCATGATGCAGGCGGGCACGCCGACGATCGCGGCGATCACGTCCAAGGCACTCCTGCGCCGCGGGGCTTCCGCATAGTGCGAAACTCCAGGTGGCGAAGTGGAGGGAGGGTGGATTGTTCGGCTCGGCGTGAGCCTCACCCGTTCGCGTTGCGCACCACGTGGCGAGAATGTCGATGAAATGGCACGCCGCGGTGGAAGGCGGACATCAGAGCAAGCGGTATCCGTGGTTCCAAACTGCTACGTCCGGGACGCGGGCCTTGCCAGTAGTGCGGTGATTGCCATGTCGGCGACTACGTTACCGACGGTCAGGATGCGATCGACGATCGGATTGATCGCCAACAATATCGCCAATCCTTCCAGGGGCAAGCCAAGCGCAAGAAACAGCGGGCTCATCACGATGACTCCGCCACCGGGGATGCCCGGCACCGTGGCATTGAAAAGCACGGAATATCCGGCAGCGAGCGCCAGTTGCGCCGGGCCGAACGGTATGCCGTAAAGGATCGCGACGAAATAGGCATCGAGCACCCACGAGGACGCGGACGTCGGCTTGAACGTGGATACGGCGAGCGGCAGGACAAAGCCGTAGGTTTCTTCGGGCAAGTTCCATTCGTCGCGCGCGCTCTCGATCATTGCCGGCAATGCCGAAAGAGATGAACTGGTGCTTGCGGCGACCAGCATTGCCGGCCCCGCACCCGCGAGCACTTTGCTAACGGACAGCCTGTTGCGCATCACTGTCAGTGCGAACATGACCACGATCAGCGCCATCGTCGTTACCAGTTGACCGCCAACAAAATATCCCATCGCACCGAACGCCGCGACGCCAACACGTGCCCCGACCACAAGCGTCAGCGCAAAGACACCGATCGGAGCCAGCGACAGCACCGCCTGTACCATCACGAACATGATGGTGCTCAACGTTTGCGAAAAGCGAACGACGCGGTCGCGCGTATCCTCTGGGGCGGCCAGTGTGGCGAAACCGAATGCCAGCGCGAACACGATGATCGACAGCATTGTGCCGTCCGCTGCGGCCTTGATCGGGTTGGCCGGTATCAACGTCTTGAACCAGTTCGACAAGCTGGCGTCGCCGGTCGGCAACGATGTGGCTGCGGCAGAGGCCCGCAAACTCGCGGTCGCGGCCGGGTCGATGTGGATTCCGCCGAACAATAGCGGCGCGATCACCGAGGTGAAGGCAGCGACAACCGCGATCAGCACAACAAGTCCGATGATCGTGACGACTCCCAACCGGCCCGCGGCGCGCGTGCTCCTCGCGTTCGCAATCGAGACGATCAGCAATGGAACGATCAACGGGATGACGGTCATCCGGATGGCGGCCACCCACATCGTGCCGATCACATCGAAGAAATCGACCGTGGCTCTGATCCCGCTATTGGCGCTCAACGGACGGATCGCCGCTCCCACGGCGAGACCCGCAATCAAACCGGCAATGACGAGGCTTGGCAAAGACCGGAATGCCGACCGTTTCGGATTGGACCGAGTGCTCCCGATACATGCGCTTCGTTGGCCACACGCTTCTCCCCAGTGGCTTGGCCCGCCTGCAACTATCTGGTTGGTGTCACGGTCGGTTGGTCGCAGTGATTTGTCAGCCGCCAGCATTGACGGGCACGGCGCTCTTCGTCGGAGTCTGGCGGAGAGGGTGGGATTCGAACCCACGGTGGACTTGCATCCACGGCAGTTTTCAAGACTGCTGCCTTAAACCGCTCGGCCACCTCTCCGGATTCGGGGGCGGAGTATAAGCCATCGCCGCGTCGGGTTTCGGCTGCGTGGCAAACGGCAGGGATGCTATTGTCGGGGTTTGAACTGATGCGACGCGGGCATGACGGCAACACAACTCCATGATGACAACCTGATCTGGATCGATCTGGAAATGACCGGTCTCGATACGGACCGGGACTCTATCCTCGAAATTGCAACAATAATAACTGACAAGTCTTTGAATATTATCGGAGAAAGCCCGGAGCTCGCCATCGCCCATCCGCTTGACCGGCTGGAGGCGATGGACGACTGGAATCGCAACCAGCACACCAGCTCGGGTTTGTGGCGGCGCGTGCTTGATTCGGATGTCGATCTGGCACGGGCCGAAGCGCTGACGATGGATTTCCTCACGCGCTGGGTGCCGGCCGGCAAGTCGCCGATGTGCGGCAATTCGATCTGCCAGGATCGGCGCTTTCTGCATCGCCTGATGCCGCGTCTGGAACGGTTCTTCCATTACCGCAATCTCGACGTGTCGACGGTCAAGGAACTGGCGCGGCGCTGGGCGCCGGAGCTGGCACGCGGTTTTACCAAGGAATCGCAGCACACGGCGCTGTCGGACATCCGCGATTCGATCGCCGAGCTTCGCTACTACCGGCAGTTCATGGGCGAACTGGCCGGGCAGGGCCGGTGAACCCGCTCGATCCGCGCATCGCGCGGTTGTAACTTTCCGCCGCGGCCCGTATCATGCGCGCCCTTCGATTCGAATCGAATCAAAAGTCACCGGAGAGGTGGCAGAGTGGTCGATTGTACCTGACTCGAAATCAGGCGTGCGTTCATAGCGCACCGTGGGTTCGAATCCCACCCTCTCCGCCAGAAATGAAAACGGCCCCTCGCGGGCCGTTTTTCGTTTCTGCTGGTGAGTGCTTGGGGGACGAGCCCACTGGGGTTCGACAAATTCGCCGGGAGCGAATTTGGACAGCCGCAGGCTGGCCCCACAGCGCGCAGCGCGAAGGGGTGAGGCTCAAGGATGAGCCGAACAATCCCACCCTCTCCGCCAGAAATGAAAACGGCCCCTCGCGGGCCGTTTTTCGTTTCTGCTGGTGAGTGCTTGAGGGACGAGCCCACTCGGTTGACTCAGGGCGTCCCGCCCTTAGCCCTTCGGGCCATCGGCTGCGCCGATGTTCGCTTCGGCATCCTGCCTTCGCAGTGACAAATTCACCGGGAGCGAATTTGGACAGCGGAAGCGCAAAGCGCTGGAGCTGGCCCTGGCGAAGCGAGGGTGAGGCTCAGGGATGAGGCGAACAATCCCACCCCAACGGCATTCAAACGCTTTTCGCACATCACGTTCGGCTCAGCAATGATGAGCAGCAACGCCAGCTCGGATAGAATTCCCGCTTCCACGCCAAGAATCTCACAAATGTCCGAACTCCTCACCCCCATCTCCTACGGCGAACTGATCGACAAGATCACCATCCTCGAAATCAAGGCCGTGCACATCCGCGACGCCGCCAAGCTCGCCAACGTGCGCACCGAACTGGGCTTGCTCAACGCGACCTGGGCCATGCATCCGGCTTCCGCGACCGACATCTCGACGGAGCGTGCGCAGCTGAAGACCGTGAACGAGGCGTTGTGGAAGATCGAGGACGACATCCGCCTCAAGGAAAAGGCGCGGGCGTTCGATGCCGAATTCATCGAACTCGCGCGTGCAGTTTACATTCGCAACGACGAGCGCGCGGCAGTGAAGAAGGCGATCAACCTCAAGCTCGGCTCGAAACTGATCGAGGAGAAGTCGTACCAGGACTACTCGGCGAAAAATTGAGAAACGCGGCCAAGGGCGACCGCTCTTGATCTTCGCGATCAGGGATGAGTGCAAGAGAAGCTGTCGAAGCGCTCCGTCACCGCTTCGGTTTCGATCAGCTCCATCACTCCGGGATATTCGATCTTTGTGCCCCACGGCAGATCCGCCGCGGGTTTACCCTTGAATTTGCGTGCGGCGGCATCGTAGCGGTCGACGCACCAGCGGCGGTCGGAGTAGGGGCCGGAGCGGTCCGGATTGCTTGCCGCATGCAGGCCGAGCACCTTGGTGCCGACGGCGTTGGCCATGTGCATCGGTCCCGAGTCGGGCGTCAGCACGAGCTGCGCGCGGCGACACAGGGCGAGGAATTGCTTGAGCGTGTCCTTGCCGACCAAGTCGAGCGGCTTGCTCGTGCACTTGGCGATTATGGCATCGCCGAACTCGCGTTCGAACGTGCTCGGGCCGCCGCACAAGGCGACGCGCCAGCCTTGCGCTGCGGCATGATCGATCACCGCAGCGTAGCGTTGCGGCAGCCAGTTGCGCACGATATGGCTTGAGCACGGGCTGACGAGCAGGGTCTTCGCAGCGCCCGGCAAATGGCGCTCGGCAAACTCCGCGGCAGATTCCGGTATCGGGATGTCCCAGCGTACTTCGCTCTGACGCAATCCCAGCGGTTCGAGAAAACTCGCCATTGCATCGAGCACGTGCTCGCCGCTGCGCGCGGCGATGCGGTGGTTGATGAACATGCCGTGCAGGTCTTTCGAGCGCGCCTTGTCGTAGCCGATACGCAACGGCGCGCGCACGCATGCGGCGATCAGGTTCGCGCGCAGCGCCACTTGCATGTGCAGCAACGCATCGAATCGCCTGTGCGCGAGTTGCGCGCGCAGTTCGCGCAATCCACGCCAGCCCTTGCCCTTGTCGAAGACCAGGAACTCGACACCGGGCAGATCGCCGACCAGCCTGTGTTCGAGCTTGGCGATGATCCAGGTCAGCTTCGTGCCCGGTGCCTGTGCCTGCAGCGTGCGGATGATCGGCACGACGTGGGTGACGTCGCCGAGCGCCGAGGTGCGCAGCAGGCACAGCGATTGCGGCGGACGGGCCGGCGAGGAGGCGATATCGGGCATCAGGCTTGCTAGACTTGGGCTTCGGTATCGCAGCGGGTGACGAGTCGCGCAATCATGACCGGGGTGGGTGAAAACGGGGTGGTGCAGCAGGAAACCGCCGACGGCGCGATTCTGTTCGATGCACACGCACTGACGCAAGGCGAGCATTTCGATTCGCGCTGGTTCGACGCCGGCTTCTGGCGTGCGCAGGATCGTGCGACCGAAGCGCCCGGCGGGCGCGGCGGCATCGTGTTTGCGCACACGCCGCACGGCGACTGGGCGCTGCGCCACTATCGGCGCGGCGGGCTCGTGGCGCGCATACTCGGCGATCGTTACCTCTGGAACAGCGCCGAGCGCACGCGCAGCTTCGCCGAATTCCATTTGCTGCATGTCCTCGCCGCGCGCGGGTTCGATGTCTCGCAGCCGATTGCCGCGCGCTACTGCCGGCAGGGTATGTTCTATTCCGCCGATCTGATTACCCGTTTCATCCCCGGGACGACGACGCTGGCTTGGCGCATTCGGCACGATGAAGTCGATTTGCCGACGCTCGCGCGCGTGGGCGAAGCCATCGCCACACTGCATGCGGCCGGCGTATTTCACGCCGATCTCAATGCGCATAATGTGCTGGTCGGCGCGGACAAGGTCTGGCTGATCGATTTCGACCGCGGCCGGTTGCGGCCGATAGAATGGACTTGGCGGCGGGCGAATCTGGTGCGTCTGAAACGATCGCTGGAAAAAATCGACAAGGCCGAAGGCGGCGATGCCGCCGCGGTCGCCGTATGGTGGGAACCGCTGATGTCGGCTTACATCGGTGAATGGCAACGGCGGATGCCGGGAACGAAACCATGAATCTTTCCTTGCGATTCCTCGGCGTCGGCGCTGCGCAGGCGGTGGAGCTGGGCTCGTCCGGTGCCGTGCTCGAGCGCGATGGCGAACCGCTGCTGCTGATCGACTGCGGCCCGGAAACGCTGACGACCTACGAGAAGGTCTACGGCGCGCTGCCGCGGGCGGTCTACATCACCCACACGCACATGGATCACGTTGGCGGCTTGGAGCGGCTGTTCTATCGCGCGTATTTCGACCCCGCGCTGCGCGGCAAGGTGCGGCTCTATGCGCACGCGGCGCTGGTCAGCCATCTGCAGAGCCGCGTCGCCGATTATCCGGATGTGGTCGCCGAAGGCGGTGCGAACTTCTGGGACGGCTATCAGCTCGTGCCGTGTTCACGCGGTTTCTGGCACGAGCAGCTCTGGTTCGACGTGTTCCCGACCCGGCACCACATGCCGTTGACCTCGTTCGCCGTTGCCCTGCGCGGCAGCTTCGTCTGGACCGGCGACACGCGTCCGATTCCCGAGATGCTGGCCGGTTACGCCGCGCATGGCGAAATGGTCGCGCACGATTGCGCTCTTGCCGGCAATCCCTCGCATACGGGCGTGGACGATCTCGAGCGCGAATACCCGGCCGAGTTGCGCTCGCGCTTCGTGCTCTACCACTACGGCAGCGAAGCCGATGGCGCGGCGTTGACCGCGCGCGGACACCGCATCGCGCGCGGCGGCGAGCGGCTTGCATTGGCAGCGCCGCACCCCGATGTTCTGCTCAGGGCCTGATTGGCGGCGGATGGCAGTGAGCAGCGACATTCCAATCCAACTGGTTTCGGCAAGCCCCGCGCCGCCGCACGATGCGCTCGCGCGCCCGCTGCGCGACTTGCGCATCTCGGTGATCGACCGCTGCAATTTCCGCTGCCCGTACTGCATGCCCGAGGATCAGTACGCACAGGACTATGAATTTCTCAGCAAGGACCAGCGCCTGCGCTTCGAGGAGATCGAGCGCCTCGCGCGTGCGTTCGTCGCGCAAGGCGTGCGCAAGCTGCGTCTGACCGGTGGCGAGCCGCTGCTGCGTCGCGATCTGCCGCATCTGATCGAGATGCTCGCGCGTATCCCCGGCATCGAGGACATCGCGATGACGACCAACGGCGTGCTGCTGCCGAAGTTCGCGCAGGCGTTGCGCGATGCCGGCTTGCACCGGTTGACCGTGTCGCTCGATACGCTCGATGCGGCGACCTTCCGTACGCTCTGCGGCGGCCGCGGCGAAGTCGCGGAGGTGCTCGCCGGGATCGATGCCGCCGAACGCGCAGGTTTTGCGAAGATCAAGCTCAACTGCGTGGTCATGCGCGGCGTCAACGATGCACAGGTGCTCGATCTGGTCGAGCGTTTCCGCGGCACCGGGCACATCGTGCGGTTCATCGAGTACATGGACGTCGGCACGGTCAATCACTGGCGCGGCGACATGGTGGTGCCGAGTGCGGAGTTGATCGCGCGCCTGGCCGCGCGCTGGCCGCTCGAACCGCTGCAGCCGAACTATCGCGGCGAAGTCGCCGAACGCTACCGCTTCGCCGACGGCGCCGGCGAAGTCGGGTTCATCAGTTCGGTCTCGCAGCCGTTCTGCGGCGACTGTTCGCGTGCGCGTCTGTCGGCTGACGGCAAATTGTATACCTGCCTGTTTGCACGCCTGGGGTACGATTTGCGCGAGTCGCTGCGCGCCGGTGCGAGCGACGAAGAGCTGGCTGCTCTGATCACGCAGCGCTGGACGCGGCGCACTGACCGCTACAGCGAACAGCGCGCCGAATTGCGCGCGCGCGGCGAGCAGAAGCACGTCGAAATGTTCGCGGTGGGTGGGTGATGGCGAGCGTGAAAAGAACCAACTCGCGAAGACTGACTCACGTCGGTGCCGACAATCTTCCACGCATGGTCGATGTCGGCGCGAAGAAGGTTACTGCGCGCTCTGCCACGGCGCGGGCCATCGTGCGGTTCCCCGTCGCCATTGCGCGCGCGCTGCGCGACGGCGGTATGCGCGCGAAGAAGGGGCCGGTGATCGACACCGCGATCATCGCCGGCACGCTCGCAGCCAAGCGCACGCACGAGCTGATTCCATTCTGCCATCCGCTCGCGATCGAACGTTGCGACATCGCTGCGCAGTTCGCCACCGACACCGATCTGGAAATCCACTGCACGGTGGCCGTCGCGCACAAGACCGGCGTCGAGATGGAGGCGTTGACCGGCGCAAGCATCGCCGCGCTTACGGTCTACGACATGTGCAAGGCGCTGTCGCACGAGATCGTCGTGGCCGACTTGCGCCTCGTGGAAAAATCGGGCGGCAAGCGCAAGGTACGCGGCGGGAAAATCCTCCCATGAAGTATCGCGTGCTCTATTTCGCCTCGCTGCGCGACCGCGCCGGCATGGACGTGGAGCAGGTCGAATCGTTCGCCACCGACGCGCGTGGCCTGTACAGCGAATTGCGCGCACGGCACGGTTTCACGATGGGCGAGGAACGCCTGCGTGTCGCGGTCAATGGCGCATTCGCGCAGTGGGCGCAGACGCTGCACGAAGGGGATGAAGTCGTGTTTCTGCCGCCGGTGAGCGGAGGCTGACGGTGGGCGTATTCCACATCAGCGCCGAGCCGATCGACGCCGCCGCGCTCGCGCGCTCCCTCGCGCATGCACGCGCAGGTGCCTGCGTGACGTTCGAAGGCTGGGTGCGCGATCACAACGACGGCCGCGCCGTGCATCGCCTCGACTACCAGGCCTATGCGCCGCTCGCGCAGAGCGAGGGCGAGCGCATCATCAAAGAAGCAGGCGAGAAGTTCGCCATCGTCGAGGCGTGCTGCGTGCATCGTGTGGGATCGCTCGCGATCGGCGATCTGGCCGTGTGGGTCGGGGTAAGTTCTGCGCATCGCGGCGCCGCGTTCGACGCCTGCCGCTACATCATCGACGAGGTGAAACTGCGTGTACCGATCTGGAAGAACGAGCACTATGCTGGAGGCGAGTCGGGGTGGTTGCACCCGGACAATACGCCGGTCGTTTGAAAGGGCGTACAATTCGCTGTGCGGCAACGGGTTTGCTTGTTTGCGGAGCGGCCGTCCTGTATCCTGCGCGGCCTTTCCAGCGGAGAGATGTCCGAGTGGTTGAAGGAGCACGCCTGGAAAGTGTGTAAGCGGCTTATACCCGCTTCGCGGGTTCGAATCCCGCTCTCTCCGCCATTTCCATGGCGGTCCCGTTGGTTCTCTCGCGACGATAGTTTGCAAACCCCGCCAGGGCCGGAAGGCAGCAACGGTAGTGAATGACTCGGGTGCCGGGATGCGGCTGGCGGGACTGCCACCTATTTATTCTTGCGTTCGTCCCTGAACGCGAAGATCACAAAGCGGCCATCCTCGGCCGCACTTCTCGAGAAAGCTCCGGCGCAAGCCGGCATTCGTTTTATCTCCGCTCGTATTTTTGCTTCGCGTTCCGCATCTTTGCCTTGCCCCCGGCAACTTGCGACAATCGCCGCTTGTCGAACGAGCTTTCGGGCGTCATCTCAATCCACATGTCCTACCAAGTCCTCGCACGCAAGTGGCGGCCGAAGAAGTTCTCCGAACTGGTCGGGCAGGAGCACGTCGTGCGCGCGCTCAGCAACGCGCTCGATTCCGGACGCATGCACCACGCCTTCCTGTTCACCGGCACACGCGGCGTCGGCAAGACGACGATCGCGCGCATCTTCGCCAAGTCGCTGAATTGCGAGCAAGGCCAATCGTCCCACCCCTGCGGCGAATGTTCGACCTGCCGCGACATCGACGCCGGCCGCTTCATGGATTTGCTCGAAATCGACGCGGCCAGCAACACCGGCGTCGACGACGTGCGCGAGGTGATCGAGAATGCGCAGTACACGCCCTCGCGCGGGCGCTACAAGGTCTACCTGATTGACGAAGTGCACATGCTGTCGAAGTCGGCGTTCAATGCGCTGCTGAAGACGCTGGAAGAACCGCCGCCGCACGTGAAGTTTCTGCTCGCCACCACCGATCCGCAGAAGCTGCCGGTGACGGTGCTGTCGCGTTGCCTCAAGTTCAATCTCAAGCGCCTTCTGCCCGAGCAGATCAGCGGGCAGATGGGGCGCATTCTGGAAGCCGAAACGATTGCGTTCGAACCCGAGGCGCTGACCGAGCTCGCTCGCGGGGCCGATGGTTCGCTGCGCGACGGTCTCTCGCTGCTCGACCAGGCGATCGCCTACGGCGCGGGCGCGGTACGCGCGGCCGAGGTGCGCACGATGCTCGGCACGATAGCGCGCGGTCAGGTGCATGCGTTGCTCGGTCAGGTGCATGCCGGCGACGGCGCGGCGCTGATGGCCGAGGTCGATCGGCTTGCCGAGTTTTCCCCGGACTTCGCCCAGGTACTCGACGAGATTGCCGGCGTGTTGCATCGCGTGCAGCTGAAGCAACTCGTACGCGACTACGCAGCGACGAACCAAGACGATGAGGCGGGCATCGCCGCCCTGGCTGCGGCGCTGTCGCCCGAGGAAACCCAGTTGTACTACCAGCTCGCCATCGTCGGTCGGCGCGATCTGCCGCTGGCGCCGACCGCGCGCGCGGGATTCGAGATGGCCTTGCTGCGCATGCTCGCGTTCCGGCCGGCCGACGCGGGTGGACCTACCGTCGCCGTGCCGGCGCGCAGTGCGCAGGCTTTGCCTGTCACGCCGCCGCGATCGGCTGCCATGTCTGCGCCGGTTCCTGCGGTTGCGATCGAGCAGCCCGCGCCGCGGCCGGCACAGACACCGCGCGCGACGCCGGCTGTCGCCGAGCCCGAATCCACGCTGCATGCAGGGGGGATTAACCAGACTCCTGCCGCACGCGAAGCGCAGGCCAAGCCTTTTTCCGCGGCGATGGATGCGAACGACTGGGCCGGGCTGATCGAGACCGCTGGCCTGAAAAGCGGCGCGGTCGGCGCGCTCGCGCAGCATTGCACACTGATTGCCGTCGAACAGCAGGTCGTGCGTCTCTCGCTCAAGCCCGAGCACGAACTTTTCCATGCGCCGCCGCTGGTCGCCGCGATGGAAGACAAGCTCGGTCAGGCATTGGGCCGCGCGGTCAAGGTGCGCTTCGAGAAGAACGTCAGCGCTCAGCAAGCCGAGACGCCGGCCGAAGCCGCCGGCCGCGCGCGCGACGCGCGCCAGCAGGCTGCCGAGCGCGCGCTCAACGACGATCCGATCGTGCAGGCGCTGATGCGCGACTTCGACGCGCGCCTGATTCCCGAATCCGTAAAACCGGTTGGTTGACCGAGGAGTAGTTCATGCGCGGACCCATGGCGCAGCTGATGCAACAAGCGCAACGCATGCAGGACGACCTCAAGCGCGCGCAGGAAGAGATCGCCAAGCTCGAAGTGACCGGCCAGGCCGGCGGCGGCATGGTCAGCGTGACCATGAACGGCCGCCACGAAGTGCGCCGCGTCGCGGTCGACCGCAAGGTGATGGCCGAGGATCCGGAAATGGCCGAGGATCTGATCGCCGCGGCGTTCAACGATGCGGTCAACAAGGTGGCCGCGACGAGTCAGGAAAAGATGGGCGCGGTCGCAGGGGGGGTGAATCTGCCGGCAGGGTTCAAGCTGCCGTTCTGACCTTTTCGCTCGTCATTCCGGCGAAAGCCGGAATCCAGCGACTTTTCTTTTTTAGTACCTAGCAGAGCAAAGACACTGGATTCCGGCTTTCGCCGGAATGACGAGCTGAGTATGTCCTCGCCACTTTTGAACGAATTGATCGATGCCCTGCGCTGCCTGCCCGGCGTCGGCGCGAAGACCGCGCAGCGCATGGCTTTCCATGTGCTCGAGCGCGATCGTACGGGTGCGAAGAAGCTGTCGGACAAGCTCGCAGCCGCGGTCGAGCGCATCGGCAACTGCACGCGCTGCCGCACGTTCAGCGAGGACGCAGTCTGCGCGACCTGCGCCAATCCGCAGCGCGATGCGAGCCTGCTTTGCGTCGTCGAGACGCCGGTCGACCAGCTCGCGGTCGAGCAGGCGACCGGCTATCGCGGGCGCTACTTCGTCCTGCTCGGCCGCCTGTCGCCGCTCGACGGCATGGGACCGAAGGAACTCGGCATCGACCTGCTCGCCGCGCGCCTCGCCGAGAACGAAGTGCGCGAGCTGATCGTCGCAACCAACCCGACGGTCGAAGGCGAGGCGACCGCGCACCTGCTCAGCCAGCTCGCGCGCGCGGCGAATGTACGCGCCACGCGCCTTGCGCACGGCGTGCCGCTCGGCGGCGAACTGGAATTCATCGACCGCGGCACGCTGGCACATGCGTTTGGTGGCCGCCAACTCATCGAAAACTGACGGAGAGGAAGATGGCAGACACGTTGTTCGACAAGATCATCCGCCGCGACATCCCCGCCGACATCGTCTACGAGGACGACGACGTGCTCGCGTTCCGCGACATCAATCCGCAGGCGCCGGTGCACGTACTGTTCATTCCGAAGAAATCGATCGCCACCTTGAACGATCTGACCGCCGACGATGCCGTCGTCATCGGCAAGCTGTTCGTCGCCGCAAGTTCGTGGGCGAAGACGCAGGGCTTCGCCGACAACGGCTACCGCTGCGTGATGAACTGCAACAAAGACGGCGGCCAGACCGTCTACCACGTCCATCTGCACCTGCTCGCCGGGCGGCAGATGCATTGGCCGCCGGGTTGAATCAAGTCGCGGTGGATTCAGTCAGTTGTGCGCGTTTTCATTGAAGAATCCATTCCGGCTGGGTGGCTCGGCCCAAGCGTAAGCCTGAGCAATTCTCAGGATCGGTAACGACACTGCGCACAATCGATCCTTGGCGACATGAATGCTGCCGGCGTAATCCGGTTGACCATGACGCTGCGGCAAGTTTTCCAGGCAGCTCGTGAACTCGGCTTCGAACACCAGCGGTTCAGCCAAGGTGCCGACGGCAGTCACCACGGCGCCGACATGGTAGATGGACTTGTCTTGGGTATCGGCTCCACAGGCCAGAAAGCGCGGCGGGGAATCAAATTTTCCGCTCTGCGTGTAGTACATCGGTCGTACGGAGTCACCATGGGTATAAGCGCTGGTGTCGAGGTTGATCGGACGTGATGTCCATTTATCCAGCGGGAATGCGGACACTTCGATGCAGCTTCCCGCATCCACGGCGCGCATTCCTGTGACGATGCCTCCCCAGCGTACCGGGGTTCCGTTGAATTTTCCTGTCGAAGCCTGGGCCGGCTCGATCGGCACGAACTCGCCGCGCAGTCGCGGCGGCGTCTGTGCGCATGCGGAAAACAGAAAGGCGGAAAGAATGATGATCGGGGGCACGAAGCTGCGCATGAACGATTCCTTTGCTCTGTCGAACAATCACAAGCAAAGACGTTTGCGCGACTTGTTCCGTTGCACCGAGTGCGGCTACTTGCCTGATTTCGGCGGCGGCGGATTCGGCCGCACGATCACGACCGGCGGGCCGCCCCAGTAACCGCCCCAACCCCAGCGCCCGCAACCGCCCCAGCCCGGTCCCCAGAACGGGTCGCCGTAGCACGGGCCCCAGAACGGGTCGTAGTAGCCGGGTGGGTAGTCGGCGCGCTTGGGCCAGAGATAGACCTCGTTCGCATCGACCCTGGCGAAGGTGTAGTCGTAGTCGCCGACTTTGTGTCGTTCGGTGCCATCGACTGCACCGACCACGGTGACGTCGCGGCCCGCCGGGTATTCGGCCGGGTCGAGGAAGCCCTGCTTGCAGGCGACGAAGCGGCCCTGGCTCCGGTCGCGACGTTTCGGTCGCGCGTCGTCATAGAGTTCGCGCGAGAGGATCTCGAAGCAGGTGCGGTCCGCGCGCGGTTCGACCTTGATGATCTCGCCGCCCCAGCGCACGCGCTGGCCGCTCGCGTTCTGCGCGACGGCCTGCTGCGGCGTGGTCGCGGCGAAGTCGTTGCCCGCGAGCGGCGCGGGAACGGTCGCGCAACCGGCGAGCAGGGCGCTGGCGCCGATCGTGAATGCTGATGTTTTCAGGACGTGACGCATAAGGCACCTCGTTGACTATGGCTGCGGTGGACGCCGCTGCGGCGAATTCCTGCCGTACTCGCAAACAGGACGAGTGTCCGGGCTCCTGCGTCGCATTCTAAGTCCGCCGCGGCGGCAGGAACGTAAACATTTGCAAGGGACGCGGACGCCGTTCAGCTGCGGGTTTCGAGACGAAGGCGGCGCACGCGGCGGGCGAATTCCACGATTCCCTCCATGGGCGGAAACGCACGAGCGTAGCGCAGGCCGACATAGTCCGCGAACAGCCGCTGAACTTCGCTCGCGCAACGTTGAGACAACGGCTGCGCAACCCGCAACCTGCGTGCGTAGGTCAACGGCCCTTCGTTGTCGCTGCGCGGCGCGCCGACGCGCGCGAGCTTCCCGCACAGTGCGTCGTACGCGGCATCGAGCGGCGCGGCGCGGCGCCGCGACGTACGCATTGCCCAGAGGGTGGCGGCGACGAGCATCAGGCCGCTTGCGCCGATCAGCAGCCAGAGCAGGGTGTCGGGTTCGATATGGTCGATGCCGAGCGGACGCAGCAGGGCCCGCTGGCGTTGGCCGTTGAACTGCACGACGAGGTTGTTCCAGGCGTGGTTGACCAGGTCGATCCGATTGCGCGTTGCGAGCCACCAGCCTCGATACCAGGTGCGTTCGCCGAGCGTGGCGGCCTGCGCACCGAATTCGACACGCGTCGGGCTCACCGCCGCGGTCGGATCGACGCGCATCCAGCCGCGTCCGGCACGCCAGACTTCGGCCCAGGCGTGCGCGTCGGATTGGCGCACGAGCAGGTAGTCGCCGACCGGATTGAAGTAGCCGCCCTGGTAGCCGGTGACGACGCGCGCCGGGATGCCGGCCCCGCGCATCAACACGACGAACGCGGCGGCAAAGTGCTCGCAGAATCCACGTTTCGTCCCGAACAGGAAATCGTCGACCGAGTCGCGCCCGAGCGGCGGCGGCGACAACGTGTAGAAGAATGCGTCGTGGAAAAGATCCAGCGCGGCACGCACGATCGCGTCGTCGTCCGGCAACTCTCGGCGCCAGCTCCGGCCTTGTTCGACGCTGCGCGGATTGAAGCCGCCGGGCAATGCCAGGGTTGCGGCGCGCAGGTCTGCCGACAGGTCCCGATCGAAGCGGTAGTCCGGCAGCGAACGCGCGCGATATCGGAACAGTTCGGTGACCGGGCGCCGGCGCACGAGGCTCATGTCGCGGCCGCGCTGTGTTTCCGCGGGGATGTCCACGGGCACGTCCAGCGCGAACAGCCACGGCTTGTCGCTCGCTTCGAGGGTGATTGCGTAGCCGATCGCGGCGCTGCCCGCGGTCGCTTCGCGTGCGTCCGGAGGGGCGATGCCGGTTTCGCGTCGACGCCAGGTTTCACCGTCGAAGTCGGTAAGCACCGGGCCGCGCCAATACAGCTGCGCGCGCGGCGGCGGCGTGCCGTCGAAGTCGACGCGGAATGCGGCGCTGTCGTCGAGCAGCAGGTTCTGCACCGACCCGGGCGACATGGTGTCGCTGATCCCGGTGCGCGCGCCTGCGTCGGCTGGCGTGCGCCACAGCGGCGAGTCGAGGCGCGGGATGAAGAGAAAGCCGCACAGGGCCAGCGGAGCGGCGATGGCGAGCGAGATCAGGCTGGCGCGCAGCGTCGGCCAGCAGGCGCGCAGGGATGATGCCGGTTTCGGGGCCGTGACCGCCTGCGGCTCAAGCTCGCGCAACGCGGCGAGCAGCAGCACCACACCAGCGAACGTGGCGAGGGTGAACGCGAGACTGGTGTCGAACAGCAGCGCGCTCATCAGGGTGAAGCTGGCGAAACAGATCGCCGCGAGCGCGTCGCGCCGTGTGCGCGTTTCCAGCAGTTTCGAGGCGAGCATCGCGCAGGCGAGCGCACTGCCGGGTTCGCGGCCGATGACGCTGCGGTATTGCACGATCAGCACCAGGGCGAAAACCGCGATCAGGACGAGCTTGATCCAGCCCGGCAACGCGCTGCCGCCGCGCCGCCGGTGCAACCAGCTCGCCGCAACGAGCGCGAGTGCGAGGGCGGTGATGATGGCCGGCAGGTGCGGCGCGTGCGCGAGCACAGCAGCGAGCACCGCCGCGCCAACCCAGCTGAATTGGCGCATGGTCAATATCGGGGAGGGGCCGCTCACGACGCGCGCTCCGGCATCAGCGCAAGTTCGCGCAGGCAGGCGTGGCGGTGTGCGGGTCCGAGCGCCGCGTCGATGCGCGTTTGCGGCAGCTCCAGGCGGTACGGCGTCTGCGCGCTCTCGGCGCATTCGATCCAGGCGGCAAGACGCGAGATGCGTGCTTCCGCATCGAGGCCGTCGAGACGATTCCATGCCAGCACGATTTCATGGCCGCGTCGCGATTCGAATTGCTTGACCAGCAGGTGGTCCCGACGTGCGCTTGCCTTCCACGCGATCTGCCGGAGCGGGTCGCCCGCGCGGTATTCGCGCAGCAAGCCGAATTCGTCCTCGTCGCGCGCGGCGATCTGTGCGCGCGCGTCGCCTTGGCCCTGCGGCAGCGGCGGCGCATTGGATTCGATGCGCGGATAGACGAGGGCACTCTGCTCGGGATGCAACCAGCTCCAGACGTGGAACAGGCCGTACGGATGTTCGGTCCACACGCGGACGCGTCCGATCGGTTGCCAGCCTCGGCGCGGCGCCGGCAGGCTTGCCTCGACGGTCTGCACGCCATCGGCCGCAAGCGCGAATGCCGTTGCCGATCCGCCTTCGCCGTTTTCCATGCGCAGCCAGAGACCGTGTTTTCGCGCCCGTGTGGCGGAGCCGAACAGCAGGGTCAGCGGCAACCGATCGCCGGCGTGGCAGGAGTGCGCCTTGATCGACCGGAGTTCGACGCGGTTGAGCGTGCGGAATGCAGTGAATACGCTCAGATAGGCGGCCGCACCAAGCAGGCAGGTCAGCAGCAATGCCGGGTTGTTCGCGTAGTTGAGCGAGCCGATCAACATGACCAGCAGCATCGCCGAATAGGCCAGGCCGAAGCGCGACGGAACGACGTAGATGCGCCGCCGGTGCAGCAGGATGGGCAGCGCTTCTGCGCGCTTGAGCCGGGTCAGTGCGGGCAGGCGCCGTTCGGCGAGGCTTTGCAGGGTCGACCAGCCCGAGGCGAGCGCGGCGCGCATCGATGCGGTCTTCAGCGTACCGCAACCTGTTCGAGCAGACGGCGCGCCAGATCCTCGCGCGTGGCGCCGCTTGCCGCCGCGGGAATCAGGCGATGCGCGGCGATCGCGGCGAAGACGGCTTGCACGTCTTCGGGCAGGCAGTAACCACGGCCATCGAGCAGGGCGTGCGCGCGCGCGGCCTGCAGCAGGGCGAGGCCGGCGCGTGGCGACAGGCCGACGCGAATCTGCGCGTGGCTGCGGCTCGCGCCGAGCAAGGCCTGCACATAGTCGATCAGCGCCGCACTCACCAGCACGCGCGTAGCCGCGGCGCGCAGCTCGACTGCCTGCGTGGTGTCGAGTCGCGGCACGAGTCGTGCGATCAGCTCGCGGCGGTCGCTCGCAGTCAGCAGGGCGCGTTCGGCGTCGCGATCCGGATAGTCCAGGCCGATGCGCAGCATGAAACGGTCGAGCTGCGAGTCGGGCAGGGCGAAGGTGCCGGCCAGGTCCAGCGGGTTCTGCGTGGCGACGACGAAGAACGGTTCCGGCAGCGCATGGGTCGTGCCGTCGGCGGTGACCTGGTGCTCGGCCATCGCTTCGAGCAGCGCGCTCTGCGCCTTCGGCGTCGCGCGGTTGATCTCGTCGGCGAGCACGAGTTGCGCGAACAGCGGGCCGGGGTGGAACTTGAACGCGCCGTCGCCGCGTTCGTAGATGCCGACGCCGATGATGTCGGACGGCAGCAGGTCGGCGGTGAACTGGATGCGCGAAAACGACAGGTCGAGCGTAGCCGCGAGCGCGTGCGCGAGCGTGGTCTTGCCGACTCCAGGCAGGTCCTCGATCAGCAGATGGCCGCCGGCGAGAAAACAGGCGAAGGCGAGCTGCACCTGCGCGGCCTTGCCGAGGACGACGCCATTGACCTGCGCGACGGCGTCGTCGAGCGCGCGATGAAGGCCGGAATCGAGCGGCGGCGCAGCGGCGGTTGTGGCGAGCGATACGGACATGCGGCGTGGACTCCCGGAGATGACCCGAGTATAGGCATTTCGCGCAATCGCAAGTTGCGTGGCGACGCGTTCTGCGATCCGCGGCGCGGATTTCCTAGACGATTTCGATGCGCGCCTCGCGCAGCAGCCGGCACAACGCGATCAGCGGGAGTCCGACCAGCGCCGTCGGATCCTGTGATTCGATCTTTGCGAACAAGGCGATGCCGAGACTTTCCGATTTGAAGCTGCCGGCGCAATCGAACGGTTTCTCGCGCGTCAGGTAGCGCTCGATCTCCGTGTCGTCGAGGTGGCGAAACGCGACCGCCGTCGTGTCGATCGCATGGAATTCGCGCGCGGGTGCGTGGCGGGTGTCGATCACGCAGACCGCGGTGTGGAAAACAACGCGGTTGCCGCTGCTCGCGCGCAACTGCGCGCGAGCGCGATCGATGTCGCCGGGTTTGCCGAGGATCCGGCCGACGCAATCAGCGACCTGATCGGAACCGATCACGACGGCGCCCGGGTTCAGGGCCGCGACGGCGCGCGCCTTGGCCGCAGCCAGACGGGTCGCGAGCCGTGTCGGCGTCTCGCCGGGCTGCGCGGTTTCGTCTACCTGCGGCGACTGCTGGCGAAACGGCGCACCCAACCGGGTCAGCAATTCGCGGCGATAGGTGGAGGTCGAAGCGAGAACGAGGTCGGTGTCGGCGAGGGCGGTCATGGGCTTATTCTCGCCCGAAACCCGATGTTCGGGTGCGCCGACGCGAAACACCTAAAACCGCGAAATGATTGACTTTGTGTGCTGCGGAACCTACCATCGCGCACCCGTGAATCACACCTTGCCCGAGCTGGTCGATCCGTGGCGCATGGTGAGTGCGAGGCGCACGTTCGCTGGCCGCCTGCCGCTGGCTTCGATGAAGCGCTTGGCCGACGGCCTCGCGGATACCTCAGGGGAAGTCGAATACGAGCTTGATTTCGACAAGGATCAGGCCGGCGTGTCCGGTGTCCGTGTCAGGGCGAAAGCGGCGTTGCCGCTGATCTGTCAGCGCACGCTGGAGCGTTTCGAGCAACCGGTCGAGATCGATGCGAAGCTCGGTTTCATCGTCGACGAGGAAGACGAGGCGGCCTTGCCGGCCGGCTACGAGGCGTTGTTGCTCGATCCCGCGGGCCTGCGTCCGGCCGATGTGGTCGAGGACGAGTTGATTCTGGCCCTGCCGGTGTTTCCGGTGAAGCCGGGAACGCAGGAAATGCAACACGAATGGAAGGATGCCGTCGCCACGCAGGACACGGCGAAGCCGAACCCGTTCGCGGTGCTGAAGAATGTAAAACTGTAGTTGCATATATTTTCGGAGAAGTATCATGGCCGTTGCCAAAAGCCGTAAGTCCCCGTCCCGCCGCGGCATGCGCCGCGCGCACAACGCGCTCAGCGCCAAGCAGCTCGGCACCGACCCGACCTCGGGCGAGACCCATCTGCGCCACAATGTCACCAAGGACGGCTACTACCGTGGCCGCAAGGTGATCGACAGCAAGACCCCGGTGCACGAAGAAGACTGATTCGCCTGCTCGGGCGATTCGCAAGCCGTGATTGCCGCTCCGGCAACGATGAAAACCGCGAAGTGTTCCGCCGCCACGGTTTCGCCGTGGCGCGCGCGCGCGCTCGCGTCGCGCGATTGAGCGCGACAGGGGAGAAGACATGACCTACGCACGCATCGCGGGCACCGGCAGTGCTTTGCCGGAACGCGTCATCAGCAACGCCGAGCTCGCGGCGCGCGTCGAAACTTCGGACGAATGGATCGCCGAGCGCACCGGCATCCGCCAGCGCCACATTGCCGCCGAGGGCCAGACCACGGGTGACCTCGCCTATGCCGCCGCCACGGCGGCGCTGCAGGCCGCCGGCGTCGATGCCAGGCAGATCGACCTGATCGTGATCGGCACGACCACGCCCGATCTCGTATTCCCCTCGACCGCCTGCCTGCTCCAGCATCGGCTCGGGGCGAACGGTTGCGCCGCGTTCGACGTCAATGCGGCCTGCTCGGGCTTTCTTTACGCGCTGACCGTCGCCAACCAGTTCATCCGCACCGGCATGGCCAGGACCGCGCTCGTGGTCGGCGCGGAAACGCTGTCGCGCTTTCTCGACTGGTCGGACCGTTCCACCTGCGTGCTGTTTGGCGACGGCGCCGGCGCGGTCGTGCTGCAGGCCGCTGACGAACCGGGCATCCTGTCCAGCCACATCCACGCCGACGGCGGTTACAAGGAGCTGCTGTGGAATCCGGTCGGCGTTTCGACCGGCTTCACCGACGAAAAAAACCACGGCCTGAAAGTGCTCATGCAGGGCCGCGAAGTATTCAAGGTCGCGGTGAAGACGCTCGACCGCGTGGTCGAGGAAACGTTGGAAGCGAACCAGCTCGACCGCCACCAGCTCGACTGGCTGATCCCGCATCAGGCCAACCTGCGCATCATCGAGGCGACCGCAAAGCGACTCGACATGCCGATGGACAAAGTCATCGTCACCGTCGACAAACACGCCAACACATCGGCCGCCTCGGTGCCGCTCGCGCTCGACTATGCCGTGCGTTCGGGCAAGGTGCAACGAGGCCAGTTGCTGCTGCTGGAAGCGTTCGGCGGCGGCTTCACCTGGGGCTCGGCGCTGTTGCGCTACTGATCGTCGGCACTTGCGTCGACCTGCATTTCCGCACAAGTACGTTTTCCAATCCTTGGCGCCATGAACGAATCCACTGCACCCGCGGATCAGCTTCCTTCGAACTCTCCGGCGAAGTCCGCCTTCGTCTTTCCCGGCCAGGGTTCGCAGTCGTTGAACATGCTTTCCGACCTCGCCGGCGAATTCTCCATCGTCGAGGAGACTTTCAAGGAAGCTTCGAGCCGCGTCGGCCTCGATCTGTGGGTGCTTGCCCAGGAGGGGCCGCAAGATGCCCTCAACCGCACCGAGAACACGCAGCCGGCACTACTGGCCGCCGGCGTTGCCGTGTGGCGCGTGTGGCGGCAACTCGGCGGCGCGCTTCCCGACGTACTCGCGGGGCACAGTCTGGGCGAGTACACCGCGCTGGTCTGCGCCGAAGCGTTGCCACTGGCCGAAGCCGCGGCGCTCGTTGCCGAGCGTGGGCGCCTGATGCAGGCGGCGGTGCCGCCCGGCGTTGGCGCGATGGCCGCGGTGCTCGGCGGCGACGATGCGCAGATCGCGCAGGTTTGCGCCGAGGTCGCGCAGGATCAAATCGTCGCCCCGGCCAACTTCAACGCGCCCGGCCAGCTCGTCATCGCCGGCCATGCCGAGGCGGTCGATCGCGCGCTCGCGCGGCTTGCCGAACTCGGCGTGAAGAAGGCGGTGAAGCTGGCAGTCAGCGTGCCCTCGCATTGCATGTTGATGCGCGGCGCGGCCGACAAGCTCGCCGAGCGCTTCGACACGCTCGCCTGGCAGACGCCGCGAATCCCGGTCGTGCAGAACGCCGACGCGAAATCGTTCAACGATCTCGCCGACATCCGCGCCGCACTCTCGCGCCAGCTTTACCAGCCCGTGCGCTGGACCGAGAGCGTGCAGGCGCTCGCCGGCGCCGGCGTCAAGCGCGCGGCCGAATGCGGGCCGGGCAAAGTGCTGACCGGTTTGTTCAAGCGCATCGATCGCACCCTCGACGTGCGCGCGATCGGCGCACCGGCGGATTTGCAGCAGGCGATCGCCGACTGGAAAAGCTGAACGCCCCTTCGACCACTCTGTTCACTGCGAGGTAAGCATGTCCGCAAGTCTCCTGGGCGAAGTCGCCCTCGTCACCGGCGCGAGCCGCGGCATCGGCGCAGCGATTGCCGACACGCTGACCGCGCGGGGTGCGAAAGTCATCGGCACGGCGACCACCGAAGCCGGCGCTGCCGCGATCGGCGAGCGCCTGGCCGCGCATGGGGGCGTCGGCCGGATGCTCGACGTCACCGACGGTGCCGCGGTCGAAAAGCTGATCGGCGACATCGCCGGGGAATTCGGCGCGGTGACGATTCTGGTCAACAATGCCGGTATCACGCGCGACCAGCTCCTGATGCGCATGAAAGACGAGGACTGGCAGGCGATCCTCGACACCAACCTGACTTCGGTCTACCGTACGAGCAAGGCGGTGATGCGCGGCATGATGAAGGCGCGCAAGGGCCGCATCGTCAGCATCGCCTCGGTCGTCGGCGTCACCGGCAATCCGGGGCAGGCGAACTACGCCGCGGCGAAGGCCGGCATCATCGCGTTCTCCAAGTCGCTCGCGCGCGAGATCGGCTCGCGCGGCATCACGGTCAACGTCGTCGCGCCCGGTTTCATCGATACCGACATGACGCGCGCCCTGACCGAGGACCAGCGTGGCGCGCTGCTCGGCCAGATCGCGCTGGGCCGCCTTGGTGCGGCAGAGGACATCGCCAACGCAGTGGCGTTCCTTGCCTCGCCTGCTGCCGCCTACATCACCGGCGAGACCTTGCACGTCAACGGTGGCATGTACATGCCCTGAGGTCGCGTCGGGCCGCGCTGGTGCGATCGCCGCGTATGCCCTACAATCCGCCCGGTCCGGGGTTAGCCCTTTTTCGCAACTTTTCTGCCTGCCTTGTGAGGTAAGTATCACCATGAGCACCATCGAAGAACGCGTCAAGAAGATCGTCGTCGAACAACTGGGCGTCAAAGAGGATGAAGTCACGCCGAATGCGTCCTTCGTCGACGATCTTGGCGCCGACTCGCTCGACACGGTCGAGCTCGTCATGGCGCTCGAAGAGGAATTCGAATGCGAAATCCCCGACGAGGAAGCCGAGAAGATCACCACCGTGCAGCAGGCGGTCGACTACATCAAGGCCCACGTCAAGCCCTGATTTCGTCGCCATCCGACGGTACGAACTGCGCCCGCGAGGCGCAGTTCGCGTTTCTGCTCCCGGGGAACGGGCGTTTGAAAATGCGTCAATCCTGGCGGATTTTTATTGAAGAGTGCGGCCAGGGATGGCCGCTTCTTGACTTTCGCGATCAAGGACGAGCGCAAAGGTAAATCGCAAAGGCAAACCTTATGAGCAAGCGGCGCGTAGTGGTCACCGGCCTCGGCATTGTCAGCCCGGTCGGCAACGATGTGGCGACGGCGTGGAAGAACATCCGTGAGGGCGTGAGCGGCATCGGCGCGGTCACGCATTTCGACGCGAGCGCGTTTCCGACGCGCATCGCCGGCGAGGTACGCGATTTCAACCCCGAGGCCTACATCCCGCACAAGGATGTGAAGAAGATGGATCCGTTCATCCATTACGGCATCGCGGCCTCGATGCAGGCGCTCAATGATGCCGGCCTGTCCACGCACGAGCACGACGCCGAGCGCATCGGTGTCGCGGTCGGTGCGGGCATCGGTGGTATCCACACGATCGAGGAAACCGCGATCACCTATCACGAGCGTGGCCCGCGCAGGATCTCGCCGTTCTTCGTGCCAAGCTCGATCATCAACATGGCTGCGGGCAATCTGTCGATCATGCTTGGTCTGAAGGGGCCGAACATAGCCTGCGTCACCGCCTGCACGACGGCGACGCACAACATCGGCCTGGCCATGCGCATGATCCAGTACGGCGATGCCGATGCGATGGTCGCCGGCGGCGCCGAATATGCAACCTGCGGCACTGCGATGGGCGGATTCTGCTCGGCGCGCGCGATGTCCACGCGCAACGACGAGCCGACCAGGGCCAGCCGTCCCTGGGACAAGGATCGCGACGGCTTTGTCCTGTCCGACGGTGCCGGCGTGCTCGTGCTCGAAGAATACGAACACGCGAAAAAGCGTGGCGCCCGAATCCATTGCGAACTTGTCGGCTTCGGCATGTCGGGCGACGCGTACCATATCACCGCGCCGAGCGAGGGCGGCGAAGGCGCGGCGCGCTGCATGCGCAACGCGCTCAACGACGGCGGCATCAATCCTGTCGAGGTTGGCTACATCAACGCGCACGGCACCTCGACGCCGCTCGGCGACGTCGGTGAGGTGCTCGCGGCGAAAGCCGTGTTCGGCGACCACGCGTACAAACTCGCGGTAAGCTCGACCAAGTCGATGACCGGCCATCTGCTCGGTGCGGCCGGAGGCATCGAAGCGATCTTCTCGATCCTGGCGTTGCGCGACGGCGTGCTGCCGCCCACGATCAATCTCGACGAGCCGGGCGAAGGCTGCGATCTCGACTTCGTGCCGAACGTGGCGCGTGAGGCGAAGGTAGACATCGCCGTGTCGAACTCGTTCGGGTTCGGCGGCACCAACGGGTCGCTGGTGTTCCGCCGCGTCTGAGCGCGCGCGCGCGGGCGTGCCCGGCTGTTTCCACGGTTGCGGCAAGCGGCGCGGTTTCCGCGCACGAGCGCGCGAAGGCCGGGCTGAGGCGAGCGAGCGCGTTCGCCGCGTGCGACGCTACTCGATCTGCTCCTTCGCCCAGGCCGCATCGAGCGCTTCCATCGCATCCTTCGGCTTGAGCTTCGCCGCCTTGGCGTAGGCCTCGGCAACCTCATCCTCGCGCTTGTCGCCGTGCAGGAGCATCAGCGCGTTGCCGTACTCGACCCACGCGATCGGCGAATCGGGGGTGAGTTTGAGCGCTTCCTTGAGCTGCTTTTCCGCTTCGGCCGCGCTCGCGCCGTAAGTCAGCTTGGCGAGCATGCCGCCGACCTTGCCGACGATCTCGGCGTGGTAGACGCCGAGCGCGGTATGCGCCTCGGCGTGCTTGGGCGCGAGCTTGAGCGTCTTGTCCAGCGATTCCTTGACCTTGCCGCCGATGCCCTGCGCCAGCGCCTGTGTAATCGACAGCGTCTGGCTGTAGCGGCCAAGTGCGAACGCGCGGCGATAGTGCGAATTGGCCTCGCCGGGCAGCGCCGTGATCGCCTCGTCGGCGAGCTTGGCCAGCGTATCGAAGCGCGTGGTCTTTTCCTTGTCGCTGTCGACGAGGTAGGTCGCATGGATGCCGCCAGCCTTGATCGCGACCGACGCGCCCAACGCCTTCAGCGCAATGCCGGCCTCGTAGGCTTCATGGAAATCGCCGCGATGAAAGGCGCGCCAGGCGTCCTGCAGCGCATCGGCGGTCTTTGCCGCGTCCTTGCCGAGCTTGGGATTGGCCTTGAGCAGCTTGGCCACGTGTTTTTCGTCGGGCAACGGCTCCTGATCGCCGGCGTGCAGTTTGGCCCAGGCCTTGGCGAGCTTGTCGCCCGCGTAGTCGTAGGCCTTGTCCGAGTGTGGAAACGCCTTCCAGTTCGATTTCGCCATCGTGGTCTCCCCGTTGGATGCGGCAAGCTTCCGGCAAGCGCGGTGCAACATGCAAGGTGTTGCTAAAATCCCGCCATGAGCGCAACCGTTTCAAACGATATCGCCCACCGCGCGGCAGTTCTGCGCGAAAAACTGGACGAAGCCAGCCATCGTTATCACGTGCTGGACGCACCGACGATTCCCGACGCCGAGTACGACGCACTGATGCGCGAACTCGAGGCGCTGGAAGCGGCGCACCCCGAACTCGTCACCTCCGATTCGCCGACGCAGCGTGTCGGTGCCGCGCCGTCGAGCGAGTTTGCCGAAGTGCGCCACGACATCCCGATGCTGTCGCTCGCGAACGCGTTCAACGACGAGGAGATCGCCGAGTTCGTTCGCCGCATTCGCACGCGCCTCGGCGGCGACGACGGTCGGCCGCTGACGTTTTCGGTCGAACCCAAGTTCGACGGCCTCGCGATCAGCCTGCGTTACGAGAAGGGCCGCTTCGTGCGCGGCGCGACACGCGGCGACGGCGAGAGCGGCGAGGACGTGACCGCGAACCTGCGCACGATCAAGCAGATCCCGCTAAAGCTGCATGGCAAGGACTGGCCCGCCGTGCTCGAAGTGCGCGGCGAGGTCTACATGCCGCGTGCCGGTTTCGAGAAGTACAACGAGCTGGCGCGCAACTCCGGCGGCAAGATCAAGCTGCTGATCAATCCGCGCAACGCCGCCGCCGGTTCGCTGCGCCAGCTCGATCCGCGCATCACCGCAAAGCGACCGCTCGCGTTTTACGCCTACGCGGTCGGCGTGGTCGAGGGCGGCACGCTGCCACCGACGCATGCGCAGACGCTGCACCGGCTGCGCGACTGGGGCTTCCCGCTCAGCAAGCTTGTCTCCACAGCGGAAGGCGAGAGCGGTTGCTTGGCCTACTACCGCCGCATCGGCGCGCAGCGCGATGCGCTGCCGTTCGATATCGACGGTGTCGTCTACAAGCTCGACGACCTCGCCCTGCAGCGCGAGCTCGGCTTCGTCGGACGCACGCCACGCTGGGCGATCGCGCACAAGTTCCCGGCGCAGGAGCAGACCACCACGGTCGAGGCGATCGACATCAACATCGGCCGCACCGGCGCGGCCACGCCGACCGCGCGACTGAAGCCGGTCTTCGTCGGCGGCGTCACCGTGACCAACGCGACGCTGCACAACGCCGACCAGGTCGCGCGCCTCGACGTGCGCATCGGCGACACGGTGATCGTGCGCCGCGCGGGCGATGTGATTCCCGAAGTCGTCAGTGTCGTCGCCGATGCGCAACATGCCGCGCGGCCGCCGTGGGCGATGCCGGCGACGTGCCCCGTCTGCGGCTCGGAAATCGTGCGCGAGGAGGGCGAGGCGGTCGCGCGCTGCACCGGCGGCTTGAGTTGCGCCGCCCAGGTCCAGCAGGCGATCTTCCATTTCGCTTCGCGTCGCGCGATCGACATCGACGGCCTTGGCGAGCGCTACATCGAGGATCTGACCGAACTCGGCTATGTCCAATCGGTGGCCGACCTGTACAAGCTTACGCTGGACGACCTGCTCGAGATGAAGCGCCGCGCCGACGAGCGCGACGGCACGACCCCGGAGACGGTCAAGTCTGGCAAGGTCGCGACCAAGTGGGCCGAAAATGTGATCGCCGCGATCGACCGCAGTCGCGGGACGACGCTGGAGCGCTTCCTCTATGCGTTAGGCATTTCCGACGTGGGCGAGACAACGGCCAAAGCGCTCGCGCGCTGGTTCGGTTCGCTCGATTCACTGATGGCGGCCGATGTGGATGCCTTGCAAACCGTGCCTGATGTCGGCCCGATCGTGGCCGCGCATGTCGCCCGTTTCTTCGCTCAGCCGCACAATCGCGACGTGATCGCCGAGTTGCGCGCCCGTGGTGTGGCGTGGACCGAGCACGAGCCGCAACGCACGATCGACGGCCCTCTTGCCGGCAAGACGGCCGTGCTGACCGGCGCCCTCGGCGCGCTGACGCGTGAGGAGGCCAGGGCGCGACTCGAAGCACTCGGCGCCAAGGTTGCAGGTAGCGTGTCGAAGAAAACGAGCTTCGTCGTCGCCGGTGCGGAAGCCGGGTCCAAACTCGACAAGGCCAACGAGCTCGGCGTCGAGGTCTGGGACGAGGCGCGGCTGCTTGAATTCCTGAAAATACATGAAGTCTGACGGACCGCTTGCGGCGTTGCGCCTGCGCGCGCGCCTGTACGCGCAGATTCGCGGCTTCTTCGCGCAGCGCGGCGTGCTCGAAGTCGGGACGCCGATTCTCTCCGCGGCAGGCAACACCGATCCGAACATCGAGAGTTTCAACACGCGCTTCGCGGGCCACTCCGATGCGGGTGTGGCGTTGCGCTGGCTGCGCACGTCGTCGGAATTCGCACAGAAACGCCTGCTCGCCGCGGGCGTCGGCGACAACTACGAACTGGGGCGCGTATTCCGCAACGGCGAGGCGGGGCGGCGACACAACCCCGAGTTCACGATGCTCGAGTGGTATCGCGTCGGCTGGGATCACGTGCGATTGATCGACGAAACCGTCGAACTCGTGCATGCGGCGCTGGTGCTTGTCGGCAGGCGGGCCGAGGTAAAAAAACTCACGTATCGCGATCTGTTTGTTTCGACCCTGGGCGTGGATCCGTTCAACGCGAGCGAAGCCGAATTGCGTGTCGCGCTCGGCGAAGTGACGATCGACGCGCATGGTCTGGAGCGCGACGACTGGCTCGATCTGTTGCTCACGCACCGCATCCAGCCGACGTTTCCGGCCGGCCGCATCAGCGTGATCCACGACTATCCGGCGACGCAGTGCGCGTTGGCGAAGATTCGCGCAGACAATCCGCCCGTGGCCGAACGCTTCGAGTTGTACCTCGGCACGCAGGAACTCGCCAACGGCTATCACGAGCTGACCGATGCCGCCGAACAGCGCGCGCGCTTCGAGCGCGACAACGCGCGCCGGCGCGAGCGCGGGCTCATCGAAATGCCGCTCGATACGAACCTGCTTGCGGCGCTGGCGCAGGGCATGCCCGAGTGCGCCGGCGTCGCGCTCGGCATCGAGCGTCTGCTCATGGCGATGCTCGGCACCGACGACATCCGTGAGGTGTTGGCGTTTCCGTTCGCCGATGCCTGAAGGCGATCAGCCGCCGCGGCGCACGATGCGCCAGAGGTAAATCACGATCGCGACATTGACCGCGAGCGCGAGCACCTTGAGCCAGGTGAAGTGGTGGTAGATCTCCCAGACCTCGAACGGAATCAGCGAGGCGGTCGCAAACACGGTCAGGTACTCGGCCCAGCGCTTGCGCTGCCACAGGCCCCAGCCTTCGACGAGGAACAACGTCGCGTAGATGCTCGCGCCGATGCCGATCAGCTCGAACCTGCGCGGCGTCAGTCCGAGCAGCGCATCGATCCAATGCAACACCATGCCGTGACCGCTGCGCAGCGGCAGTTGCGCGATCCATCTCGCGAAATGATCGAGCGACGGCGTGCGCACGAGACGGAACGCCGCCACTGCCAACACGAGCAGGGCCAGGCCTTTGGCAAATTTGTAGATCGCGATCGCGCGCAGCGCCTTGCCGTTGCCGGTCGCCATTCAGAACTCCAGATCGAGCGATGCGCAAAGATAGTCGACCAGCGGCGCCACGCCCTTGAAGCTTTCGATCAGCAACGGCGCAAGCTCTGCCGAGGTGATCTGCGCATCACTCAGTTCGCGCGAGGCGACGAAATCCTTGCGTTTGAGATCCGCAATCAACTCATGCGCCGGATCGAGGCCCTGCGGCGCACGCGACAAGGCCTCGCCGCCGAGATGAAACGTTTCAAGAAACTTCTTGCCCCGCGTCGCCTTCTTCCACGCGGCGGGATTGTCGATGAGAAATTCGCGCACGCGCGCCAGCGTCGGCGGCTCCGGATGCCAGAGGCCGCCACCAGCAAAGCTGTCGCCGGGCTGGATGTGCATGTAGAACAGCGGCGCGTGCACCTGCGGCGCGCGTTCGTGGTAGAGGCGTGCGCCGAGCCAGGTTTTGTACGGCGTCTTGTCCTTGGCAAAACGCGTGTCGCGGTAGATGCGGAACATCGAGCCGCCGTGCGGGCGCGGATCCGCGCGATAGTGCTTGCTGATCCTGGCCAAGGGTGCAGCGAGATCGCCGATCAGGTGCAGGAACGGATCGCGCACCACGGCTTCCCAGCGCGCCTTGTGCTCGGTGAACCATTCGCGGTTGTTGTTGCGCGCGAACTCGCGCATCAGCTTGAGGCTGGTGGGGGTGAAGTAGGTCGTCGCTGCCATGATCATCGCTTCGCCGTTTCGTCGAACGGAGTGTAACGCAGCAGTACAGATCGAAGCGCTACAGCGGAACGTCGTTTCCCCAGGCTTCGAGCTGGTCGAGCAAGGCAAGCTGACCGGGACGCGTGGCCGGGGATGCGCGCAGTTGCGCGATTTCGGCGAGATAGTCGGTCAGGGTCAGCGCGGTCGCCTCGGTCTGCACGATCAGGCGCAGACGACGGAATTCGTTCCAGCGTTCGGCCTCGTCGGTGCTCAGCGTCTGCGGCCAGTTGCGTGCACGGTAGCGGAACAGCAGTTCGCTGTAGCGCGGATCAAGGAAAGGAAACTGGCGCGTACCGAGCTGCTCCGGCGGGGTGCGCCGCACTTCGCGGAACAGGCGCTTGTCCGCATCGGTCGGAAAGCCGGAATAGATCGCCAGATCGGGATCGACCGTGCCGCGTTCCTCGCGCGGCGTCGAAAAGACTTCGTGCAATTTTTCCACCAGTCCTTGCGCGTTTTGCAATTGCATGAGATGCGTCTTGCAACGCTCGACATCGAGCCCGATGCGCGCGGTGTCGACGCCGTTCAAGGCCGACAGCGGCGCCAACGCCGGCGACTTGTTCGCGTGCACGGTCTTGAGCGCAACGCGCTCGACATCCTCGGGCAGGTCGGCGCGCGGGGTGAACACGCGATCGGCGATCTCGTCGGCCGCGAGTTCGAGCAGCGGCGCGGGATCGACATCGAGGTCGTAGACGATCACGCCGTTGTTCTGGCTCGGGTGCGCGGCCAGCGGCACGATCATCGCCAGACAACCGCGCTCGGCCGGATAGCGCGAGGACACATGCAGCACCGGCGTGCGGTGCGCGTAGTCGAGCAGCTCGAATGCGCGCTGCTTGCGCCGCAATTCGAAATAGAACTGCCATAGCCGCGGCTGGCGCGCGCGCAGCAGGCGGGCGAGGGCGATCGTCGCCTGCACGTCGGACAGAGCATCGTGGGCATGCTCGTGGGCGAGATGGTTTGCCGCGGCGAGGTCTTCCAGTTTGAAGCTGGGCAGGCCGCCCTCACGCTGCGGCCATTGGATGCCCTGCGGGCGCAGCGCGTAGCACATGCGCACTAGATCGATCAGATCCCAGCGCGAATTCTTGTCCTTCCACTCGCGCTCGTAGGGATCGTGAAAATTGCGATAGAGCAGGTTGCGCGTGAATTCGTCGTCGAAGCGCAGCGAGTTGTAGCCGACGCCGCAGGTGGCGGGCACGGCGAGTTCTTCCTCAATGCGTGCGGTGAATTCGGCCTCGATCATGCCCTCGCGCTCGGCCTGTTGCGGCGAAATGCCGGTAACGAGGCAGGCGGCGGGCCGCGGCAGCACATCGGCCGCGGGTTTGCAGAAGATCGACACCGGCTCGCCGACCAGTTCGAGTTCGAGCGTGGTGCGCTGCCCGGCGAACTGCACGGCGCGATCGCGACGCGGATCGGTGCCCGAGGTCTCGTAGTCGTGCCAGAAGAAGCTTGCCGGGTTCATCGGCCAAGCTTACCGGAACGCGTCCGGTGTGCGCTCAGCCGCGCGCAAGCGCGTCGCCGGGAACGCGCACGGCACCTTCCATCAGCACGCGCGCCGAGCGCGACATGATCGCGCGGGTCACGCTCCAGCGACCATCGATGAGCTGCGCCTCGGCGCCGACGCGCAAGGTGCCGGACGGATGGCCGAAGCGCACCGCGTTGCGCTCGCCGCCACCGGCGGCGAGATTGACCAGGGTGCCCGGAATCGCCGCGGCCGTGCCGATCGCAACGGCCGCCGTGCCCATCATCGCGTGGTGCAGCTTGCCCATCGACAGCGCGCGCACGTTGAGGTCGATCTCGTTCGCGGCGACGGCCTTGCCGCTCGACGCCGTGTAGCCCTGCGCCGGCGCTACGAACGCGATCTTCGGCGTGTGCTGGCGCTGCGCGGCTTCGGCGAGATTCCCGATCAGGCCCATCTTCCGCGCGCCGTGCGCACGGATCGTCTCGAACATCGCGAGCGCCCTGGCATCGCCGTTGATTGCGTCCTGCAGCTCGGTGCCGGTGTAGCCGATGTCGGCGGCATTGAGGAAAATCGTCGGGATGCCGGCGTTGATCAGGGTCGCCTGGAACGTGCCGATGCCGGGCACGTCCAGGTCATCGACCAGATTTCCGGTCGGGAACATCGCGCCGCCGTCGTCACCCTCGTCGGCCGGATCGAGGAATTCGAGCTGGATCTCGGCCGCGGGAAAGGTGACGCCATCGAGTTCGAAGTCGCCGGTCTCCTGCACTTCGCCGTTCGTGATCGGCACGTGCGCGACGATGGTCTTGCCGATGTTCGCCTGCCAGATGCGCACCGTGCAGAGGCCCTCGCGCGGAATCTTCGCGGCGTCGATCAGCCCGCTCGAAATCGCGAACGGCCCGACCGCGGCCGAGAGATTGCCGCAGTTGCCCGACCAGTCGACGAACGGCTTGTCGATCGAGACCTGGCCGAACAGGTAATCGACATCATGATCCGCTCGCGCGCTCTTCGCGACGATCACCGTTTTGCTCGTGCTCGACGTCGCCCCGCCCATGCCGTCGATCTGCTTCGCATACGCATCGGGCGAACCGATCACGCGCAGCAGCAACGCGTCGCGCGCGGCGCCGGGCACCTGCGCGAGCTTCGGGAGATCCTGCAAGCGGAAAAAAACGCCTTTCGAGGTACCGCCGCGCAGGTATGTGGCGGGAATCTTGATCTGCGGAGCGAATGCCATGACTCAGGCCGCCTTCGACGATTCGAGAAAATCCTGGGCGAAGCGCTGCAGCACGCCGCCGGCTTCGTAGATCGAGACTTCTTCGTCCGAATCCAGGCGGCAGGTCACAGGTACTTCGACGCGCTCGCCGCTCTTGCGGTGGATGACCAGGGTCAGCGCCGCGCGCGGCTTGCGTGCGCCGACGACATCGAAGGTTTCGCTGCCGTCGATCGCCCAGATCTTGCGCGTGTCGCCCGGCTTGAACTCCAGCGGCAGCACGCCCATGCCGATCAGGTTGGTGCGGTGGATGCGCTCGAAGCCTTCGGCGACGATGGCCTCGACGCCGGCAAGGCGCACGCCCTTGGCCGCCCAGTCGCGCGAACTGCCCTGGCCGTAGTCGGCGCCGGCGATGATGATCAGCGGCTGCTTGCGCTGCATGTAGGTCTCGATTGCCTCCCACATGCGCATGACCTTGCCGTCGGGTTCCAAGCGCGTGAGCGAGCCTTTCTTCACCGCGCCGTCGACGACGGCCATCTCGTTGACGAGCTGCGGATTGGCGAAGGTCGCGCGCTGCGCGGTGAGATGATCGCCGCGATGCGTCGCGTACGAATTGAAGTCTGCTTCGGGCAGGCCCATTTTCGCGAGATATTCGCCGGCCGCGCTCGACGCAAGGATCGCGTTCGACGGCGACAGATGATCGGTGGTGATGTTGTCCGGCAACACCGCGAGCGGGCGCAGCCCTGTGAGCGTGCGTTCGCCGGCCAGCGCGCCTTCCCAGTACGGCGGGCGGCGGATGTAGGTGCTCTGCGCGCGCCAGGCGTACAGCGGCGCGGCGCGTTCACCGTTGTCGGCCGTGAGGCGGAACATCGGCTCGTAGACCTTGCGGAACTGTTCGGGCTTCACGCTGGCCTTGACGATCGCGTCGATCTCGGCATCACTCGGCCAGATGTCCTTGAGGCGCACCGCGTTGCCGTGCGCATCGACGCCGAGCACGTCCTTCTCGATGTCGAAGCGCACGGTGCCGGCGATCGCGTAGGCGATGACCAGTGGCGGTGAGGCGAGGAAGGCCTGCTTCGCGTACGGATGGATGCGGCCGTCGAAGTTGCGGTTGCCGGAAAGCACGGCCGTCGCGTAGAGATCTCGCTCGATGATCTCCTGCTGGATTTTCGGATCGAGCGCGCCGCTCATGCCGTTGCAGGTGGTGCAGGCGAACGCGACGATGCCGAAGCCGAGTTTCTCCAGTTCCGACTTCAGGCCGGCCTCCTCGAGATACAGCTGCACGGCCTTCGAGCCCGGCGCGAGCGAGGTCTTGACCCACGGCTTGCGCGTCAGCCCTTTGGCGTTGGCGTTGCGCGCAAGCAGGCCCGCGGCGATCACGTTGCGCGGGTTCGAGGTGTTGGTGCAGCTCGTGATCGCGGCGATGATGACCGCGCCGTCCGGCATCCGACCCTTGGCGGCATCGGCCTTTCCGACTTCGAGCTTGGCCTCGTCGGCGATGCCCCGCGCCGCCAGGTCCGCCACCGGCAGGCGCTTGTGCGGATTCGACGGGCCGGCCATGTTGCGCACGACGCCGGACAGGTCGAAATGCAGCGTGCGTTCGTATTGTGCGGTCTGCAGCGCATCGGCCCAGAGTCCCGCGGTCTTCGCGTAGGTTTCGACCAGTGCGACCTGCTCGTCGCTACGTCCGGTCAACCTCAAGTAGTCGAGCGTGTTGCCGTCGATGAAGAACATCGCCGCGGTCGCGCCGTATTCGGGCGCCATGTTCGAGATCGTCGCGCGGTCGCCGACGGTCAGCGCCGCTGCGCCTTCGCCGCGGAATTCGAGGTAGGCGCCGACGACTTTGGATTGGCGCAGGAATTCGGTCAGGGCAAGCACGATGTCGGTCGCGGTGATGCCCGGCTGCGGCTTGCCCGAAAGCTCCACGCCGACGATGTCGGGCAGGCGCATCCACGAGGCGCGGCCGAGCATCACGTTTTCAGCTTCGAGGCCGCCGACGCCGACCGCGATCACGCCGAGCGCGTCGACATGTGGCGTGTGGCTGTCGGTGCCGACGCAGGTGTCCGGGAACGCGACCCCGTCCAGCACATAGATGACGGGCGACATCTTCTCCAGGTTGATCTGGTGCATGATGCCGTTGCCGGGCGGGATCACGTCGACGTTGCGGAACGCCTTCTTGGTCCAGTCGATGAAGTGGAAGCGGTCCTCGTTGCGCCGATCCTCGATCGCGCGGTTCTTCGCGAACGCATTCGGATCGTAGCCGCCGCATTCGACCGCGAGCGAGTGATCGACGATGAGCTGCACCGGCACGACCGGATTCACCGCCGCCGGATCGCCGCCCTGGTCCGCGATCGCATCGCGCAGACCGGCCAGATCGACCAGCGCCGTCTGGCCGAGGATGTCGTGGCAAACCACGCGCGCCGGAAACCACGGAAAGTCGAGGTCGCGTTTGCGCTCGATCAATTGACCGAGATACGCATCGATGCGCGCGGGGTCGGCGCGGCGCACGATGTTCTCGGCATGCACGCGCGCGGTGTAGGGCAGCGCGTCCCACGCGCCCGGCTTGATCGCGTTGACCGCGGCGCGCGCGTCGAACCAGTCAAGTCGGGTACCCGGAAGTGGCTTGCGATGCGGCGTATTCATGGCGGACTGCTCCGGTTGAGCGCATGCGGGTTAGGGGTGGCAATTATCGCATTCGCGGGTAAGAAAAAATCACCGCAGTGTTGACGGAAGGCACCCTTGCCGGGATAATGCGCGGCTCATTGAGCGCCCGTAGCTCAGCTGGATAGAGCACCAGGCTACGAACTTGGTGGTCGGGAGTTCGAATCTCTCCGGGCGCGCCATACAAACGAAAAAGGCCGATGCAGCGCGCATCGGCCTTTTTCGTTTGCGCTCCGTCGGGCGCGGGTCGGGCTTGATGGCAGGCAGGTGAGTGGGCACAGTGTCGGCATCCGTCGGCACATGCACGCCGGCATTCGCGGAGAACGCCATGCAGACAGAAACTCGCAATCTCGCACTGTTCTGCGACTTCGAGAACCTCGCGCTCGGCGTGCGCGAGGCGAAGTACGAGAAGTTCGACATCACCAAGGTGCTCGAGCGCCTGCTGCTCAAGGGCAGCATCGTGGTGAAGAAGGCGTACTGCGACTGGGAGCGCTACAAGGAATTCCGCCCGGCGATGCACTACGCCTCGTTCGAGTTGATCGAGGTGCCGCACGTCAGCCAGTCGGGCAAGAATTCGGCGGACATCCGCATGGTCGTCGATGCGCTCGACCTGTGCTACACCAAGGCCCACGTCGACACCTTCGTCATCCTCAGCGGCGATTCGGATTTCTCGCCGCTGGTCAGCAAGCTGCGCGAGAACAACAAGCTCGTGATCGGCGTCGGCGTGAAGAACTCGACCTCGGAACTGCTGATCGCCAACTGCGACGAATTCATCTACTACGACGATCTGGTGCGTGTGCAGAAGAAGCGCCAGACGCAGGCACCAAGGAAGAAGACCGAAGAGAAAGCGGCGAAAGCCGCGGCACCGGCAGCCGCGCAGGATCGCGAAGCGGTGAAAAGACAGGAGGCGCTCGATCTCGTGGTCGAAACGATCGATGCACTGATCGAGGAGCGTGACGAAGGCGAAACGATCTGGGGTTCGATGGTCAAGCAGGCGGTGAAACGCCGCAATCCGGGGTTCAACGAAAGCTACTACGGCTTCAAGTCGTTCGGTGCGCTGCTCGAAGAAGGCAGGAAGCGTGGACTTCTCAAGCTCGAACGAGAAGAGAAGTCCGGCAACTACCGCATCATCGATACGGCGGACGATAAAGCCTAGCAACCGCAAGTAGACCTTGCTCGTCATCCCGGCGAAAGCCGGAATGACGAAGTGCTATGCCATCGCTTCGTAGAGCGGCAGGGTCAGGAATTCGGGGAAGTTCTTCGACAGCGCCATCTCCTCGAAAATCTTCGCGGCCTGTTCGTAGGTATCGACCTTCTCGCCCTGCGCCATGACGGTCGCCTTGACCTTGGCCAGTTCCTCCGGAATCAACGTGCGCACGAGCGCTGCGTCGACCTTGCGCCCGTCGTCGAGCACGCCCTTGTCGCTGACCACCCATTGCCAGACCTGCGAGCGCGAAATCTCCGCGGTCGCGGCGTCCTCCATGAGGTTGTGGATCGGCACGCAGCCGTTGCCGGCGAGCCAACTGCCGAGGTAGTGAATGCCGACATTGATGTTGTTGCGCAGACCCGCTTCGGTGATCGGCGCCTCGGGCACGAAATTGAGGAAATCGGCGGCGGCGATTTTCTCGTCGCGTTGCCTGCCCCACTGATTGGGGCGATCGCCAAGCACGGCGACGAATTCCTCCATCGCGATCTGCACGAGACCCGGATGCGCGATCCAGCCGCCGTCGAAACCGTCATTCGCATCGCGCTTCTTGTCGTGGCGCACGCCGGCGAGCGCTTTCTCGTTCGCGGCCGTGTCGCCCTTGATCGGAATCAGCGCGGCCATGCCGCCGATCGCCGGCGCGCCGCGCTTGTGGCAGGCCTGCACGAGTGCGAGCGCGTAGGCGCGCATGAACGGCACTTCCATGTTGATCGCTGCGCGGTTGGCGAGGCAGAAGCCCGGCTTGTTCCTGAATTTCTTGATCGCGCTGAAGATGTAGTCCCAGCGTCCGGCGTTGAGGCCGGCCGAGTGCTCGCGCAGTTCGTAGAGGATTTCCTCCATCTCGAACGTGGCGAGGATGGTTTCGAGCAGCACGGTCGCCTTGATCGAGCCCTGCGCAATGCCGAGTTCCTTCTGCGCCAGAACGAAGATGTCGTTCCACAGCCGCGCCTCGAGATGACTTTCCAGCTTCGGCAGGTAGTAGAACGGGCCGAAGCCGCGCGCAATCTGCTCTTTCGCGTTGTGGAAGAAGACGAGCGCGAAATCGAAGATGCCGCCGGAGATGCGCTGGCCGTCGACGGTCACATGCTTTTCGTCGAGATGCCAGCCGCGCGGACGGATCTGCAAGGTCGCGATCTTGTCGTTGAGCTTGTAGACCTTGCCGGCTTCGTTGGTATGGCTGATCGTGCCGCGGATCGCATCGTACAGATTGACCTGGCCCTGGATCTGGTTGAACCAGTTCGGGCTGTTCGAGTCCTCGAAGTCGGTCATGTACGAGTCCGCGCCCGAGTTGAACGCATTGATGATCATCTTGCGTTCGACCGGACCGGTGATCTCGACGCGGCGGCATACGAGCGCCTTCGGCAGCGGCGCGATCTTCCAGTCGCCGTCGCGCACGTGTTTCGTCTCGGGCAGGAAGTCCGGCATCTCGCCGGCGTCGAAGCGTGCCTGGCGCGCGATACGGGCCTTGAGCAGTTCCTGGCGGCGCGGCTCGAAGGCCCGATGCAGCTTGGCCGCAAACCCCAGCGCATCGTGGGTCAGAATTTCGTCGAAACGGGAATGCAGCGGGGCGTTGATCGCAACGCCGGGAGGGAGGGTGGGCGGGGCCATGAAAGTCCTGGTAACGAGGGGAAGGGAAAAGTACGGGGGAAAATTCGATGCTTTACTCTAGCTGCCACGACGCGCGGGCGACATCGTCCTTTGTGACAATCAGGTGCGACCCGCGATGGGGATCAGCGCGCCTGTGACGGCCTGTGCCTGATCCGAGAGCAGAAACAGGATGACGTCGGCAATCTGCGCGGGTTTCACCCAGCGCGAGAAATCCGCATCGGGCATGTCCATGCGGTTGGCCGGCGTGTCGATCGTGGTCGGCAGGATCGAGTTGACGGTGATGCCTTGATCCTTGAGTTCCTCGGCCAGCGACTCGGTCAACTTGAACACGCCGGCCTTCGACGCGGCGTACGCGCCCATGCCCGCGCCAGCCTTGACCGCACCGGCCGCTCCGATATTGATGATGCGGCCCGATTGGCCTTGCTTGAGCAGCGGCAGGGCAGCCATGCAGGAGGCGACCGCGGTGCGCAGGTTGACGTTGAACAGCAGGTCCCAGGTCGCGAGCTTGCCGCCTTCGACTTTCTCCCAGCGGAACGTGCCGGCGACATTGACCAGCGCGTCGAGACCACCGAGTTTTTCACCCACCGCGTTGAACGTTTCTTCCGTGGCAGCGGACGAAGACAGATCGACACCGCCGAACTCATGCAGATTCTTCGAATCCAGGGCGAAAGACGATGCATGGTCGATAGCCGCAACCACGGCTCCCGCATCGAGGGCCGCGCGTACGATCGCAGCGCCGAGGCTGCCGGCCGCGCCAGTGACCGCGATCCGCTTGCCTTGAATGTTCATTATCCCGCTCCACTTCTGAAAACGGCCACGATGCTAGCGCAGGGCTTCGGCGAGTGCCATGCGTATGGCCTCAGGAACTTCTGATCGACTGCGGCGCGCAAACGATCGGGCACGGCAGGTTGACCAACGTTCCCCCTTGCGCCGCTGCGGCCGAGGCCATGCGTTGACTCGATCGCCGCGCGCTCTTACCATGCACGCCCTTGCAAGGCGCGCTGCGCAAGCGTCGGGGCATAGCTCAGCCTGGTAGAGCGCCAGCTTTGGGAGCTGGATGTCGAGAGTTCGAATCCCTCTGCCCCGACCACTGATGAGTTTGGAAAAGCGCCGCTCGCGGCAATTTTCCACGACTCGTCTCCGCTCCTGATTTCCGATGTCTGGATTTCGGCGGGGCGGGAAGCGCTACACTGCCCGGATGCGCCCGTAGCTCAACCGGATAGAGCACGGACCTTCTAAGTCCGGGGTTGGGGGTTCGATTCCCTCCGGGCGCGCCAGTGCAAGAAGTTGATGGGGCGATTGTTGTAAATCGACCCGCGAAATGCGCTACAATCACCGGCTCGGTGGTGGGTGTAGCTCAGTTGGTTAGAGTACCGGATTGTGATTCCGGTTGTCGTGGGTTCGAGTCCCATCATCCACCCCAGTTTTTCGGGCAGGTCGTTTTTGCGGGGGTACCCTCACCCCGCACCCTCATCCCGCCAGAGGAAAGGGGAGTGATCGTCGCGCTGCGCGCGACAGCATCATATGGTTGAAACGGGGGGCCGTTAGCTCAGTTGGTAGAGCAGGAGACTCTTAATCTCTTGGTCCTAGGTTCGAATCCTAGACGGCCCACCACTTTTCCCCCCGAAGCGAATCGGCGATCATAGGCGCCATCCACGGTGCGCGCTTCGGCTTCGGCCACAATCTTCAGAATATGCTGACGACGACCGAGCCGACGGCCTTCGCGCCTCGTGCACCATTGGATAGAAGCCGGGCGAACGTGGCGGAACTGGTAGACGCACTGGATTTAGGTTCCAGCGGGGCAACCCGTGAGAGTTCGAGTCTCTCCGTTCGCACACTTAACCTGTGCGATCATCCGTGATCGCGAGAATCAAAAAGCGACCATTACTGGCCGCACTTTTCAATAGAAACCGCTCGTTTCGTGGCGGTGGAAAAACTGAGGATTTGTATGCAAGTCTCCGTCGAAAACCTGGGCAAACTCGAACGCAAACTCACCATCCGCGTTCCTGCCGACCAATACGAATCACAGGTCAAGGCGCGCCTTGCCGAAGTCGCGCGCAGCGTGCGCCTGAAGGGCTTCCGCCCCGGCAAGATTCCGCCCAAGGTGATCGAGCAGCGCTTCGGCCCGCAGGTGCGCGGCGAAGCCATTTCCGAGCTGATCCGCAACAGCTTCAACGAAGCGGTGGGCAAGGAGAATCTGCGTCCGGCGATGGCGCCCGAGATCGACACCACGGGCCAGCCCAGCGACGGTCAGATCGAATACACGGCCCGCTTCGAAGTGCTGCCTGAAGTCGGGGCCATCGACGTGAGCCAACTCGAAATCAACAAAGCCACAGCCAGCGTGAGCGATGCCGATGTCGACGCGATGATCGAGACGCTGCGCGCGCAACGCCGCGACTGGGCGCCGGTCGAGCGCGCCGCGCAGGCCGGCGACATGGCCCTGTTCGAGTATTCGGCGCAGGGTTCGGATGCGAGCGGCAGCTTCCGCCATCCGGCCGAAGGCGCCGATCGCGTCGGCACGATCATCGGCTCCGGCGCGATGACGACCGGCATCGAAGACGCGCTGATCGGCCATGCCACGGGCGATACGGTGAACGTCGATGTTGATTTCCCAGCCGATTTTCGCGAGCCGATGCTTGCTGGCCGCCATGCCAGGGTCGAGGCAAGGTTGATCCGCATCCAGGAATCGAAGCTGCCCGAAGTCGACGAGGCCTTCATCCGCGCGTTCGGCATTGCCGAAGGCGGTATCGAGAAGTTCCGCAGCGATGTGCGCGCCAACCTCGAACGTGAACTCAAGGGCATGCTTTCCGCACGACTGAAAAACGAAGTCGTCGGCAAACTCGTCGATGCCTATCCGCAAATCGAGTTACCGCGGGGCATGATCGAGCGCGAGGCGCAGATGCTCGCGCAGCAGGCGCAGGAGCAGGCCAAGCAGCAGGGACAGAGCGCCCCGGGCGCGGAAGCGTACACTGAAATCGCGCGTCGCCGTGTTGCCGCCGGTGTGTTGGTCGGCGAGATTGCGCGTGCGAACGACATCCGCCTCGACAACCGCCGCGTCGCCGAAACGCTGGCGTCGTTTGCCTCGACCTACGAGGAGCCGGAGCGTGTGGTTGAACTTTACCAGCGCGACCCCCAACTCATGGGCGGACTGCAGAGCCGCGTGATGGAAGATCAGGTCGCCGACTGGATTGCCGATCACGCCAAGGTCACCGAGCAGGCGCTGAGCTTCGGCGAGGCAATGCGTCCGAGCTGATTTTTGCGATCCGTCCGTGATTGCGCAGATCCAGAAGCGACCACCCGTGGTCGCACTTTTCAACAAGGCATTCTCTTCGAGGAGCACGCCATGAGTTCCACCGTCGAACCGATTCGCAGCCTCAACCTCGTGCCGATGGTGGTCGAACAGACCTCGCGCGGTGAGCGCGCCTACGACATCTACTCGCGCCTGCTCAAGGAGCGCGTGGTGTTCTGCGTCGGTCCGATCGACGATTACATGGCCAATGTCATCGTCGCGCAGTTGCTGTTTCTCGAATCGGAAAACCCCGAGAAGGACATCAACTTGTACATCAACAGCCCCGGCGGCGTGGTCACCGCGGGGTTGGCGATCTACGACACGATGCAGTACGTCCGCTGCGACATCAGCACGATGTGCGTGGGCCAGGCCTGCAGCGCGGCCTCGCTGCTGCTGATGGCCGGCGCCAAGGGCAAGCGCCTGGCGCTGCCGAACTCGCGCATCATGATCCACCAGCCGTCGGGCGGAGCGCAGGGCCAGGCGACCGACATCGAGATCCAGGCACGCGAGATCCTGTATCTGCGCAATCGCCTGAACAACATCTACGTCAAGCACACCGGCCAGACGCTCGAGCAGATCGAGCGCGACATGGAGCGCGACCGTTTCATGAGCGCCGATGATGCCAAGAGCTACGGCCTCATCGACTCGGTGCTCGAATCGCGCCCGGTCGAGTCGATCAAGACGGCGTAAACTCCCGTCGCCGTTGACGAAAATCGGGCGCGGCAGCGCGATTCGTCGCTCCCGCCAGCGCAAACCCGAATCCGCTGGATTGCCTGGCAATCCGGCCAGCCTATGCTATTCTTTCGACTGACATTTCTTTGTAAAGGAACCGGGGCCCGGCATGAGTGACGATCGACAGAGCCGCTCTGGCGACAACAACAAGATCCTGTACTGCTCGTTCTGCGGCAAGAGCCAGCACGAGGTCCGCAAGCTGATCGCGGGCCCGAGCGTGTTCATCTGCGATGAATGCGTCGAGCTGTGCAACGACATCATCCGCGAGGAACTCGAGGAAAAGGCCACTGGCGCGCGCAGCCACCTGCCCAAGCCCAAGGAAATCCTCGACGTCCTTGAGCAGTACGTGATCGGGCAGACGCGCGCGAAGAAGACGCTTGCGGTCGCCGTCTACAACCATTACAAGCGCATGGAATCGCGCAAGGCCAACGACGAGGTCGAACTGGCCAAGTCGAACATCCTGCTGATCGGCCCGACCGGCTCGGGCAAGACGCTGCTCGCGGAAACGCTGGCGCGCCTGCTCAACGTGCCGTTCACGATCGCCGACGCAACGACCCTGACCGAAGCCGGCTACGTCGGCGAAGACGTCGAGAACATCATCCAGAAGCTCTTGCAGAAGTGCGACTACGACGTCGAGAAGGCGCAGACCGGCATCGTCTACATCGACGAGATCGACAAGATTTCGCGCAAAAGCGAGAACCCGTCGATCACGCGCGACGTGTCGGGCGAGGGCGTGCAGCAGGCGCTGCTCAAGCTCATCGAAGGCACGATCGCCTCGGTGCCGCCGCAGGGCGGACGCAAACATCCGCAGCAGGAGTTCCTGCAGGTCGACACGAAGAACATCCTGTTCATCTGCGGCGGCGCGTTCGCGGGCCTGGAAAAGGTCATCCAGCAGCGCTCGGAATCGACCGGCATCGGTTTCGGCGCCGAGATCCGCAGCAAGGCCAAGCATACGAACGTCGGCAAGGTGCTCGCCGACGTCGAGCCCGAGGATCTGGTCAAGTTCGGCCTGATTCCCGAGTTCGTCGGGCGTCTGCCGGTCGTGGCGACGCTGGAAGAGCTCGACGAAGCCGCGTTGGTGAAAATCCTGACCGAGCCGAAGAACGCGATCGTCAAGCAGTTCAAGCGCATGTTCGAGATCGAAGGCGCGGAGCTCGAATTCCGCCCCGACGCACTGCTCGCCGTCGCGCGCAAGGCGCTCAAGCGCAAGACCGGCGCACGCGGTCTGCGCACGATCATCGAATCGGTGCTGCTCGACACGATGTACGACCTGCCGTCGCTGGAACACGTCAGCAAGGTCGTTGTCGATGAGGCGGTCATCAATGGCAACGCCGAGCCGTACCTGATCTATCGCGGCATCCAGTCGCGCGCGGCGTCGGAGTAAGCCTTCCAGAGCCCTCTCCATCGGCACAGTCGGGGGAGAGGGTTGAGTGAGGGGGCGCCTCTCAATGGCCCGCCGTTCGGAAACCAACCAAGGCAGCGCCTACGAAAAGGCGATCGCCCTGCTGGCGCGCCGCGAACACTCCGCGCGTGAGCTGAAGTCCAAGCTCGAACGGCGCGGGCTCGATGCCGGCGAAAGCGCCGACGCCGTTCGCCAACTGCAATCGAAGGATTTCCAGAGCGACGAGCGCTTCGGTGAGATGCTCGTCCGCTCGCGCCTCGAAGGCGGCTATGGCGCACGCTGGATCATCGCCGAACTGCGCCAGCACGGCATCGCCGAGGGCAGGGCGCGCGAACTGATTGATGCCGCGGAGCCCGACTGGCCCGAACTCGTCCGCCGCCAGTTGCGCCGCCGCTACGGCACCGGAAAACCGGCCGATTTTGCCGAACGCAACAAGCGCGCGGCGTTCCTATTGCGTCGCGGCTACGACACCGCAACTGTTACAATGATCACCCGCGCGGAAGGGTTCGACGACACGGCAGACGACTCGGAATGAGGTGTTCGCTGGGCGTACGTTCCCGTGCGCAGCGAATTCGTGTCGAAACGTTCCGATGAAAACCAGCGCCGAAATCCGTCAGACCTTCCTCGACTTCTTCAAGTCCAAGGGCCACACGATCGTGCCCTCGGCGCCGCTCGTGCCGGGCAACGACCCGACCCTGCTGTTCACGAACTCGGGCATGGTCCAGTTCAAGAACGTCTTCCTCGGCAGCGAGAAGCTGCCGTACGTGCGCGCGGCCGACGTACAGCGCTGCCTGCGTGCCGGCGGCAAGCACAACGACCTCGACTCGGTCGGCTATACCGCGCGCCACCACACGTTCTTCGAGATGCTCGGCAACTGGTCATTCGGCGACTATTTCAAGAAGGAAGCAATCCACTGGGCGTGGGAGCTGCTGACCGAAGTATACAAATTGCCCAAGGAACGCCTGCTCGTCACGGTCTATCACACCGACGACGAAGCGTTCGACCTCTGGAATCGGGAAATCGGCATTCCGGCCGAACGCATCGTGCGCATCGGCGACAACAAGGGTGCGCCGTACGCCTCCGACAACTTCTGGCAGATGGCCGACACCGGCCCGTGCGGGCCGTGCACGGAAATCTTCTACGACCACGGCGAACACATCGCCGGCGGCCCGCCGGGATCGCCCGGCGAGGACGGTGATCGTTTCATCGAGATCTGGAACCTCGTGTTCATGCAGTTCGACCGCGCAGCCGACGGCACGCTGACCAAGCTGCCGGCACCGTGCGTGGACACCGGCATGGGCCTGGAACGCCTGGCCGCCGTGCTCCAGCATGTGCATTCGAACTATGAGATCGATCTGTTCCAGCGCCTGATCAAGAAGGCCGCGGAGCTGACCGGCACGACGGATCTCGAGAACAAGTCGCTGCGCGTGATCGCCGATCACATCCGCGCGACGAGCTTCCTCGTCGTCGACGGCGTACTGCCCTCGAACGAGGGCCGCGGCTACGTGCAGCGTCGCATCATTCGTCGCGCGCTGCGCCATGGCTACATGCTGGGCCAGAAGCAACCGTTCTTCCACAAGCTGGTCGATACACTCGTCGTCGAAATGGGCGCCGCCTATCCCGAGCTTGCGGCGAAGAAGGACATCGTCGTCAAGGCGCTCAAGGCCGAGGAGGAACGCTTCAGCGAGACGCTGGAGAACGGCATGAAGGTGTTCGACGAGGTCGCCGCGCACGCGCAGAAGTCGATTCCGGGCGCCGATGCGTTCCGTCTCTACGACACCTACGGATTTCCGGTCGATCTGACCGCCGACATCGCACGCGAGCGTGGCCTGAGCGTCGACATGGCCGGCTTCGAGGCGGCGATGAACGAACAACGCGAACGGGCGCGCGCGGCGAGCCAGTTCGAATCGAAGGCCAGCCTTTCCGCCGACCTCGTGCAGAAGCTCACGCCGACACATTTCCTCGGCTACGAATCGCTGGTGATGGATGGCCTCAAGGTCATCGCCATCGTGTGTGGCGACCAGCCCGTCGACGTGCTCAACGACGGTGAGGAAGCCACGCTGATCCTCGACCGCACGCCGTTCTACGCCGAATCGGGCGGGCAGGTGGGCGACACCGGCGTGCTGACAGCGGGTGAGGGCAGGTTCACCGTGAATGATACGGTCAAGCTCGCCGGCAGCTTCCACGGACATGCCGGCCGCTGGCGCGGCAAGCCGCTGAAATCCGGTACCGTGCTGCGCGGCGAGGTCGACGGCGCACGCCGCCAGGCGATCGTGCTCAACCATTCGGCCACGCATCTGCTGCACGCCGCGCTGCGCCAGGTGCTCGGCGAGCATGTTGCGCAAAAAGGCTCGTTGGTCGCCCCCGATCGCCTGCGTTTCGACTTCTCGCACAACGCGCCGGTGTCGCGCGCCGACCTGCACAAGATCGAAACGCTGGTCAACGACGAGGTGCGACGCAATGTCGCCACCGACGTGCGCCAGATGAAGTACGACGAAGCGATCGCGTTCGGCGCGATGGCGTTGTTCGGCGAGAAGTACGGCGACGAGGTGCGCGTACTCAGGATGGGCGATTTCTCGACCGAACTCTGCGGTGGCACCCACGTCGGCCGGACCGGCGACATCGGCCTGTTCAAGATCGTGAGCGAAGGCGGCGTTGCCTCGGGCATCCGTCGCATCGAGGCGGTCACCGGCGCCAGCGCACTCCAATACGTCGAGGATGAGGAAATACAACTCGAGCGCATGGCGCAGATGCTGTCCGCCAGCGGCGGTAACCTGGTCGACAAGCTGCAGTCCCTGTTCGACAGGCAGAAAAAGCTCGAACGCGAGCTCGATGGTTTGAAAGCCAAAGCCGCCAGTGCTGCGGCCGGTGACCTTGCCAGCGCCGCACAGGATATCGGCGGGATCAAGCTCGTCGCCGCCCGTCTGAGCGGTGCCGACGCCAAAGCATTGCGCGACAGCGTAGACCAGCTCAAGCAGCAGCTCGGCGACAGCGTCGTACTGCTCGCCGGCGCAAATGACGGCAAGGTTTCCCTCGTCGCCGGCGTCAGCGGCAATGCGCTGGGTAAGGTCAAGGCTGGCGACATCGTCGCGCACGTGGCGGCGCAAATCGGTGGCAAGGGTGGTGGCCGCCCCGACATGGCCCAGGGCGGCGGCGAAGACACGGCGGCTCTTGCGATTGCGCTGCAGTCGTTGCCGCAATGGGTAAAAATGAAATTTCTGTGAATTTTTTACATAAAATGGATCGATGAGTGCCGATTCATTGCATGCTTGGTGGCCGTGGGCTAGTATCGATCGATTGATAGAACCACTCCATGCGCAATCGATCTTTGCTGAAAGATTGCGCGCTGGAAGCTGGTCCTCACCAAGGGGAGCGGGGGGTCAATCCCGCAGTGTTTGAGCCGTTGCCGTGTGCGTACCGTCAAGGTTGATGTTGCGCATTGAGTCGTTTGGAACGACGAACTGGCTGAAGGAGATTCTTATGCTTATCTTGACCCGTCGCGTTGGTGAAACATTGATGATAGGAGAGTCGGTCAGCGTGACGGTTCTCGGCGTCAAGGGCAATCAGGTCCGCATCGGTATCAACGCACCGAAGGATGTCGCGGTCCATCGCGAGGAAATCTTCCAGCGCATCAAACGCGAACATTCGGACCAAGGCGACAATTCACCGACGCCAGCTTCCTGAAGCCCTTTACCCGAGCGCCTGAAATGGCTATCTTATGCGGCTCTTGCAGCCGCATGGTCTGGTTGCGTACGAGGAACAGCCAGATGCGCCGCCGGGGTGCCTGAAGAAATTCTGGAGAGATGCCCGAGAGGCCGAAGGGGCTCCCCTGCTAAGGGAGTATAGGGTCAAAAGCTCTATCGAGGGTTCGAATCCCTCTCTCTCCGCCAGAAACCGAGTAGGAAACAAAAATGGGCCGGGTGGCCCATTTTTGTTTCCACGGACAAACAGGTCGCGGGACCGGGGCTCAGAACGCTTCGTCAACATGTCGTCAGTCCGGCCGCGTGTATCTGGCACGATCATCGTTCGCAGCGTGGTGGAAGGCCTGCCGACCGGCGCCCAGCTTCTGGACGTCGGGAGACCGGAATTGTGCGCTGACGACTAGGGGATGCCGTGACAGCGATATCGTTCGGACGAGGCATTTTGAGCGTGACGTTGCTTTGATTATATTTTACATAATATACCGAATTTCGGCCTAAACTTTCCCGTAAATCAATCGCTTGCACTAACGAAAGGGTAGGGCATGGGATTCGTTTCCGCCGACGATGATCGGCATTCGCAACATACGCCGGCAGACCACGGCGAGCAAGAAAGCAGGGTTTCAGCGCGCAGCCTTCCGGCCCCGTTGGTGCCTGCGCATGCCGATCTTCGGAAGCTCGAATACATGCCGTTGCTCGGAGGGAGGCTCTTCTCGTCCGACTTTCAACTGCGCGCGTCAGACTTTGAATTTCGCGTCGCCGTCACCCTCTGGTGGGCAGCCTGGAATCAGGTTCCGGCGGGCTCTTTGCCATCTGATTACGCCTCTCTCGCGCAGCTCGCGTACCTCGGAGGTACAGCGCGAGCCGTCTCACGTTACATGAGATGTCACGCGCGAGCCACGCACGGTTTTATCTTGTGCAGCGACGGGCGCTTGTATCACAAGGTACTCTGCGAGCAGGTGCTCATAGCGCTGGAAAAGCGCGCGAAAGACCTTGATAGAAAAGCAAAATGGAGAGCGCGGAGACGGGGACAGGACGGGGACAATTCACGTGGAGACAGGGACAGGACGGGGACACAATTTGACGGTCACGGTTCTGTCCCGTCTGACGGTACGGTACGGGACGGTACGAAAGAGCTTAAAGAGCATATTACTAACCAAGCACACGCTCTCCCTACCGTTGTTCCCGGTGAGGTCGGCCAGGCAGAGCGCGCGTGCGCGTTGATGCAGAGAGCAGGATGCAAAGCCGTCAACGCCAGCCATCCGAACCTGCTGGCCGCACTCGACGAAGGGATCAGCCCAGAGGCGCTTGAGGCGACGGCACGCGAGGGAGCGGCGAAGCAGGGGATCGAGAATCTGTTCGCCTGGGCGATCCAGACTGCGCGCAGCCGTCGAACGGGTGCAACGTCGGGCGCGGTTGCGCCGCCGCAAGCGCCGCAACGCAAGTTCTGGAGACCCGAACGGCGAATGACCGACGAGCAACGCAGCGAATCCCTGGCCAAGGGATTGGGCTCCGTGCTTTCGATGCTGGGCATCGGAGGGCAGAAGTGATGCCTTTCTCGATCGCGTTTTCCCAAGCTGCGTGTGCTTTTGCAGTTCTCCCCGTTTCCACTAACAACCGCAGGAATGGCTATGCATCGCCATTTCAGTGCAGTAAACCCGCTGCGCTATGGCGTTTTTGTGCAGTGCTAGGTGAAAGGACAACCATCGCCGAAGGATGGGTGCGCCGAAATCTCGCCGCGCTGGTTGGGCGAGCGGTAGGCGCTGGCAAGTGGTTGATGCTGCGGACGTTTCGCGTTCGGCTCCGGTCGGGGCGGAACGGTGGAAGTGTAAAAGTACATTTGTATACCTACCCCCTATCGCAACGAGAATCATTCCCATTCCCGGCCTTTGGCTGGTGGCCGGTCGAAAAATGGGAGGGGGTGCGGGGGAGGGTTGCGCCTTGAATGCCTCAATTTCGCAACGGGAAGCGATTCTAGCGCTTCCGAGGCTTGGGGCGGCTATGCGGGCCAACGAGAGGCGCGCGGCGCTTGTAGCGCGTCCTGAGTGGCTAAACGAGCTTTGGCTTTGGATGCTGTGGATGTCGGCCTCAAGTGGTCTTGCGGTCGGGACGCGGGCGGCGTACGCGTCAGCGCTGGGCGGTTTTGCGGACTGGGTTGCCCGGCGTGGGCTGGATTACGCGGATATCCCGTTGGCGAAGATCGACGAGTGGCAGCGGGATTTGTACTTCCATCGGCGCAACGGGGCGGGGCATCGGGCGTGCGCGCTGGTGGCGCTGCGGAGTTTTTACGATTGGCGGCATGCGCGCGGGTTGGGACGCAATTGCGTCGACGGGGTGAAGGCGCCGCGCATCCCGAAGCGCACGCCGCGAAAGTATACAAAGCAGCAATTGCAGCAATTGTTCGTCGCCGCGCGCAAGGGCGTCACGTCGCTGGTATCGCGGCGCGATGAAACCCTGCTCGCGATGCTCTGGGCATCGGGCATGCGGCGGCTCGAGGTGGCGACGCTGCGGATCGATCAGGTTGAACTCGACGAACGCATTGCGGTGTTGCGCATCGATGGCAAGGGCGCGAAGGAGCGCGAGGTCGCGATCGAGGGGCCGGCGGTGCGCTTGCTGCGCGACTGGCTGGTGCTGCGCGGCCAGCTTGACGGCGTGCGCACGGATTGCGTGTTCATCACCGTGCGACGCAACTGGTGGGGAATGCCGCTCTCGGAGAAGACCGTCGAAACCGCGGTGCGCACGATCGCGCGGCGCGCCGGCCTGGGCGAGTGGGGAGTGCATCGCTTCCGCGTCACGTTCGCGACGCAGCTCTACGACGATGGCGTCGACATCGAGCGCATCCGCATTTTGCTCGGGCACGAAAACATCGAGACGACGCGGAAGTACATCGCCGTGTCGGATCGGCAACGGCGCTTCCGGCTGAAGGCATTCCGGCAGCATGAAGTGCTCGGCACGGCGCCGGAAGGCTTGCCGCGTTGGGCGAAGAAAATGGGAGCGAGGGAGATATGACAACCGACAAACAACTATCCGCATTGGACGGCACGCATGGAAAATAAATTCTCCACGCGTGGCGAGCCAGTGACGCAGTTCGAGCGCGAACTGGTCGCGACGTGCGCGATGGAGTTTCCGGAATCCATGTCCGATGTGTGGGTTTTGATCGCCCGGCGCATCGGTGTGGATGCGCTGGCGATCGTGCTGGACGAGATCGGCATGGAGAAGATCCACGTGCCGAGCCGGGTGCAGTTTTTCCTGGCGCTGTATCGGCCGCATCGGAACCGGATGATCCGCGAACTGGCCGCGGCGGGCGAGTCGCATCGTGAGATCGCGAAGCGGTTCGGTCTGACCAAGTTCGCGGTCACATCGGCGCTGTCCGGTGCGGCGGACGACGAGAGCGCGGCGAATGTGGTAAGAGCGCGCCCATGAACGAATCCAGGAAAGCGAAGGGCAAGTACACGATGAGCGAGAAAGCGCTCGCGCAGCGGCGCGCGAACGCGCCGATCGCGAACGAGGCGAGCCGCGAATGCTCGACCGGGCCGCGCACGGAGGAGGGCAAGGCGAACACGTCGCGCAACGCGTGGAAGCACGGCCGCTACAGCGCGGTGAATCGCGCGCAGTTCGGCCTGGGCGCGACGAGCATGGCGAAGATGTTCGGCAAGCCGTGCCTGACGACGTGCCCGTACCATCCGGACAATCCGCAGCGCGAGGAAAAGCCGTGTGGGCTGGTGCTCGACGGGCTCACGCATGCGGGCGGCAGTTGCCTCGACAAGACCGTGTACGTGCACGCGCTCGATTCGTTGATGCAGGCGATGCGCGATGGTGAAATGGACGGCATGCATGGGGTGCTGGCGAAGGAGGTTGCGAGCAATCTGCAGGTCATCGATGCCGTGCGCAATGCGATATCCGAAGCGGGCGTCTACATTCCACAATTCGAGATCACGAAGGATGGCGAAGTCATCCTCGATCCGGAGACAGGCAAGAAACTCGTCGCCGATCTGAAAATCAACCCGGCGCTGTTCGCGCTGGCGAAGTTGAACGATTCGCTCGGCATCAACATGGCCGAGTTGATGGCGACGCCGCGGCAGCGGCAGCGCCTGGCCGATGAGGACGAGGCGACGGCCGGGCTACAACAGGCAATTGGAGCGATCTTCGCGCGCGCTGGGAACAAACTCAAGCCTGCGCCGAGGGCGGCGATTGAACACGATGAAGGCTGACGGCCAAAATGAATTGAGGCGATTCGGCGCGCGACTTTGAGTGCTAACGCTGGAATTAACCGGAGCCGCGAAGCGGCTTCCGGTTGAATGACTGGTTAGCCTGCGTATCTAGTTGACTAACCATGATCTTACTTGAAAAGTCCAAAGAGCCGAAGCTTGCCAACAAGAACGTGCAGCACACGCACGCGAAGATGGCTAGGCCGTTTGTCGCGTCCGATGCTGGCGAGTATGTACACCGCGTGCGAAGTGTGACTGTTTATACGGTGCTTGGAAAATCGCATATGGCGGTTCGGTGCTGGTGCGGAATGACGCAGCTTGTGAGCAAGCGCAAGAAAGGCAGGCTGTTGGATGTGCCGACAGCAGGTAGGCCGATGTGCGCAACATGCGAAGGCCGGGTGATTGGTGCCGGGGAAATTGGGGCGCGGAAGATCAACGGAATGGACGTGCGATACAAACCAAATCAGCAGGCTAACTACAATTAGACGGCGTTTTGCTATCTAACTCCGCAGCCTATCACGGCATTTGAAAAAGTATATTTTTCAGCGAATCAAAGGCATGACTCCGAAAAACACTGCAATTCCGCAGCCTAATCCGCAAGTCTAATCATGGCCAAGCGATTGCCCGATGTGAGCAATTTCGTTCTGCGCGCGATGGCGGAGCGCAACGTATTCACCCACGACGAGTTCGAGGCGTGGATGGCGGGGCGCGGCTGGGCGTGGCAGGCGTTGGATCGCGGCGAGTACGGCATCACGCTCGAGCAATCGATGGTGCTGTTCCTGTTCGAGGACCCGGTGCGATGGTGTGAAACGTTTTTGATCGAGCCGCGCACGGGCGAGCCGTGGAAATTTTTCGAGTACCAGAAGCCGAGCATCCGCGCGTTCGCGCAGAACGTGATCCATCAGGACGGCGCGGAAGTGGGCAAGACGCGCGAGATCATGTGCCTGGTGTTGTGGGGATCGTGCACGGCGGTCGGCTTCACGGTGCGGCGGCCGTGGTCGCTGATCGGGGCGCCGCAGCAGACGCATCTGGACGAAATCATCCTCGCGGTCGAGGAACAGGTCGGCGCGCAGGAGGATGGCAGCGCGAAGGGATCGCTGCTCTCGCATTTCTGGCTCAAGCCGAAGCGCACGCCGCACATGATGCAGCGCTTTCTCACGGTGCCGCTCGGCGAGACGGAACGCGCGGGCATGGCGCGCGTCTACTATCGGCCGGCCGGGCACGATGGCGAAGCGTTCCGCGGCGTGCATGTCAACGGCTTCGGCATGATGGACGAGGCGGCGAAGTTGAAGCGCGCGGTGCAGTGGACGGAGTTCTATCGCGCGTTGATGCCGGGTTGCCGCTTGCGCGCGTATTCGGTGCCGGACGGCGATCGCTCGTCGGGCTACTACAAACTGACGCAATCGGCCGTGCCTGATCTGCCGGCGGATGCGGAAGGCAATCGCCTGTTCCATTGGCCGAAGACGATCATGCCGGCGCCGTTCTATAGCGAAGCGCGCGAGCGCGAGTTCGTGCGGCTGTACGGTGGCCGGCAGACGCCGGGCTATGTGCGCAACGTGCTCGGCGACCACGGCGATGCGGAAGCGCCGGTGTGGAGCTGGGACGTGGTATTGCCGAACGTGCAGGACATGCCGGACTTCCGCATCATCAAGCTGGCGGCGGATCGGCAGCGCGGGCAGTTGTCCGTCATCGTCAAGCGCATCGAACTACAGATCGCGCATGGCAAGAAGTTCGGCGTGGAGCATTGGCTCGCCGACAGCATGGTCGAGCTCGATCCGTTCATTGGCAAGGATGATGATCTTCGCCGCGCGTCGTTTCGCGCGCTGCTGCGCGAGCATCTGCGCGGCGCGAGCGCGGGCGTGTTCTGGGCCGGCGCCGATCTGGGTGAGAGCAACGATCCGACCGAGATTCGAATCAGCGAGCAGATCGGCCCGAAATGGGAAGACGTGCTGCGCCTGAGTGCGAGCGGCCTGCCGTATCACGCGCAGCGCGAGATGATCTACGCGTTGCAGGAACTGTTCGGCTGGTTGCCGCATTGGGGCGTCGACCTGGGCGCGGCAGGAACGGCCGTTGTCAAAGACCTGCAGAACAGCGAGCGCTTCGCCGATGCGCATTTCGACGAGGTGATGACCGGGTTTCAGTTCGCGAACGCGGTCGAATGCATCGATGAGGACGGCGAAGCGCTGCGCGATGCACGCGACGAGGACGGCGAGGATATCGTGCGCGCTCCGGCCAAGCACTGGGCGACGCAATGCATTTCGCAGCGGCTGCAAAAGCTCGGCTATGCGATGGCCTACGATACCGAGGCGCTGAACTGGATGACGAACCACACGGCGCGCGAAGGCGCAAAGTGGCCGATTTATTCAAAGAATTTCGACCACGACATCGATGCGCGGAGAATGCAGATGCTGCGCAAGCTGTACGATGATACAAGTGGAAATGTGGACATTTTTTCGAGCGCTGTGCGCTTGCGGAGTGCGGCATGATGCGCGATCAACATCTCATCGGAAGAATGCGGAAGCTGAAGGCCGACATGCTTGCGGTGGCGGAAAATTTAGGTGAGCGCGGCAACAGCAAGGAATGGGAGGAAATGCTTGGCGCAAGCAAAATCCTGCAAACGTGGATAGATGGCATCGCTGCGGAACAAAAAACGAGGGTGAAGAAATGAGCATCGCCACCAACATGAAATCCTTTTTCTCCGGCGGCCTCGCCGCCATGCGCGGCAACAAGGCGCCGAACTACGGCGGCTCGCAGATCGTGCGCGCCGGAATGACGCTGGGGCCGTGGGATGCGATGCTGCATACCTTTGTGCCGCAGCTCGTGAACCCTTATTTCTACGAGGGTTTGCGCCGCGCGATTCCGCTGATCGAGGGCGGCATCAACTGCCTCGTGCTGCTCGACGGCATCGTGCGATTCGATCGCGAGAGCCCGGGAATCGACAAGGGGCTGGCCGACGAGCTGACGGCCGCGATGGCGGAGCTTCCGGTCGACGATGGCGAGATCGGCCTGCAGAGCTATTACGAGATCATCGGCAACGAAATCTACGAACAGGGCTTTGCGCAGGCCGAGCGCTTGATGGCAGGGCGCAAGCTCAAGGGCATCCGCACGGCGGACTCGAAAGGGCTGCTCGCGCGGCGCAACGAGAACGGGGAAATCGAATGGTTCTACCGGCCGCCCGCGTACGAACTCGCGACCCGGCGCAACGGCACGGACTACACCGAAGTGGTTTTGCGCAACAACATCGTGAACGTGACGCCGGGCTATTTGAATCAGCTGAACTACGTGCAACTCGATCCTTCGACGATGGTCTACAACGCATTTCGGCCTGAGTCGAATAATCCATACGGCGTGAGCGTGCTTCGCTCCGTGGAATTCGTGTCGCAGATCCTGCTGCGCATGCAGAACGCGACCGGTCGCGTGTGGGATCGCTTCGGCGACCCGTCATTCCAGATCAAATACAAGACGAAGAATCGCGCACTCAAGCAAGCCGACCTGGACAAGCGCGTGTCGCAAATTTCTGCCGACCTTGCGAACGTGCTTTCCGCGAAGCGCAACGGCAACAGCGGAGACCTTGCGCACGCGATCGGCGCGGACGACGACATCACGCTGGACGTGATTGGCGGCAACGGCCACGTCATCGACTTGAAGATGCCGGCGAATCACATGGTGGAACAAATCCTCGCGAAGCTGCGCATTCCTGGGTGGATGCTTGGGCTGTCCGAAGCGCAGGCCGGGCGCATGGCCGACCAGCAGTCGGAAATGGTGTTGATGGAATCCAAGGTGCGATTCGAGCGCCGCATCGCTTCGCTGAAAACCATTGTCACGACCTGGCTGCGCGGCGAGGGCATCACGTGGAAACCCGGCGCGTGGAACGTGGTGCAGGAGTTACCGAATCTGCGCGACGTGCAGAAGATGGCGCAGGCGCGATTCCTCAACGCGCAGGCCGACATGATGGCGAGCGGCGTCGTGAACGCCGCCGATGATCAGCAGCAGATGCAGCAATCGCTGACCGGCATTCCGCCCGCGCTCGGCGGCGACCCCAATCAGGGCAAGACGCTGAAAAGTATACAAACGCGCGTAAAAAAAAACGGTAGCGTCGTCACCGAACTGATTTTCAACGAGCCAAAGCATGCGCGCTGCGCGCATGCGAAGGCCGCTGGCGATGACGCGGAGCCGTGGGCGGAACCGGACCCGCTATTGCCTGGCATCGAGGCGAGCGCGGTGGATGGCTTGCTCAAGCTCTGGGCCGAACTGCAGAGGCAGACCGTCGCCGACCTGGGCGTGCTGGCCGGCGATGCCAGCGGCGCGGCGGTATGGCGGTTCGATGCCGGTTCCATGCTGTCCAAGTTGCTCGCGAACGAACAGGCCTTCATCGCGGCCGCGGGCGCGGTGGACGGCCCGCTGATCTATCAGGCATTCCAGGCCTTCGTGCGCGGGCTGGAAAACGCGGCAAGCGAGTTCGATGCGCAGGTTGCACTCGATGCGTACCGCGAATCGATCCGCGTCGAAGTTGCCACGCGCGGCATGCAACTAGTGAAGGACGCCGCCGCGCGCACATACCGCGACGGCATCCTCGAAAAGCTTGGCGCGGGCGCGTTCGATGGCGAAAACCCGATGACGGTGGCGCGCAAGCTGGCATCCGCATTCGATCTTGGCAATTACGATTGGGTGCGACTTGCGCGCAGCGAGATTGCGCGCGCGCAGAGCCATGGCAAACTGCGCGAGTATCGCGAACTCGGCGTGACGCAGGTGGATTGGTTCACGGCCTCGCAGGGGGTGTGCCCGATTTGCACGGAGCTCGGCGAGGGCGGACCGTACGATATCGCGACGGCGCCCGTGCCGGTGGATGACTCACACCCGAACTGCTTTCCTGCCGCGACGACGATATGGAGTCCGCGCCTCATCGGGTCCGCGGAGCGATGGTACGAAGGTGAGCTTGTCGAGATCGTCACGGCCTCTGGCGTACTCCTTTCCGGTACTCCGAATCACCCGGTACTCACCCCGCAAGGATGGATCCCGTTCAATTGCTTGCGCGAAGGCGATGATGTAATCCGCTGCCTCGATGCCGAGCGGGCAATGGCTCTCGTTTGCCCAGACGATTACCACGGACCAGCCTTGATCGAGGATGCTGCGATAACGCTCGGCACTACGGCGTCGGTGGCGGCCGTAACCGTGCCATCCTCCGCCAAACACTTCCACGGCGACGGGATGCATGCCGATGTCGAGATTGTAGAGGCCGACAGCCTGCTGCATGGTGACGTCGTAGCCGCGCTCGCGCAGCAAGCCAGCCAGCGCAAGCTCGTTGGCGTTGATTCCGATGCCGCGCAGCTCGCGAGTCTTCGCGCGCCGTTCGCGAGTCTCATACGATTCAACCCGTCCGCGCGCCGCGCGGTTTGCGGCGCTGACAAGGCGACGCCTTTCATCGATGCCGGTCTGCGCCATACGCAGATACAAGGATTCGCTGCGCCCGCGAATAGCAATTCCGGCGCGGCGAAAATAGCGATGCAAAGTCGGGCGGCTAATGCCGATGCGTTTGGAGAGGGCTTTGAGGCTCTCTCCGGACTGATAACTTGCGACCGCATCTTGGAAATTCGCAAACGTGACTTTAGCGGTCATGTGTACAACCTTGAAACGTCAACGGGATGGTATGTTGCCGAAGGTGTAATTGTACACAATTGCCGGTGCACGGTGCTCGCTGTTGATCCGGCTGCTCCGGCAATCACGTAGCTCGCCTCATCCTCGTATTCCGGTCCGGACGACGTTGCCCGCGCCCGCGCCGTATACAGCGCCGGAACTGAACCGGCGCGCGAGTCGCGCCGCATCGAACGCGAGGGCGACATGGCGGAACCGGACAAGGCGCAGAGCGAGGCGGAAGCCGAAGCGGAGCGCGCGAAGCATCCCGAACTGCACGACCCGGACTATTCCGGCAAGCTGACGGCCGATGTCGCGATGGCGCGCCTCAAAAAGTTCGGGCCGGCGTCGCTCGCGTCGGCGGAAACAAAGCCGGCCGCCGCGCCACAGACGAAGGCCGCGAAGTGAGCTTCAAGGCCGCCAAGATGATGCCGGCGCGCAGCAAGGGCGCGGGCACGCCGAGCGAGGCGCAACTGGCGGCGATCCGCCCGTACTGCCTTGCCGACTTGTCGGCCGACCAGCTCTACACGCGCAGTTTCGTGCTCGCGCACAACTGCATCGATCGCGACCAGGAAGTGTTCGACGAGGGCTTGCTCGCCGACTTCGCGAAGACGCTGCCCGGCAAGGGCATCTTCGTCAAGCATCCGATGAGTTGGGACGGCGACAGCGGCCCGGCGGAAGGCAAATGGTACGGCGCATCGCTGCAAACCATGTCGCTGGCCGATGCGCAAGCGCTGCTGCGCGAACCCGCGCTGACGCTGCCGCCCGACCGCAGCACGGTGACGCTGTTGATGGCGGACGGCTACTTCGCGAAAACCGAAGACAACGCGGACTTGCTGACCCGGCTCGATGCCGGCATCGCGGGCGATGTATCGATCGGCTTCAGCGCGGCCGCGCGCATGCCGATCAAGGATGCGGCCGGGCGCGAGCTGCAGGCCTGCCGAATCATGGGCCCGGGCGAAGGGCTCGAAGGTTCGCTTGTCTGGCTGGGCGCGCAGCCCGGCGCGCGCGCGGTGAAGCATGCGAAAAATTCCACAAATCCACTTTTGCAAAACGAGGAATCCGATATGGATCTCAAGCAGATGACCGAGCGCGCCGAAAAGGCCGAGAGCGACATCAAGGCGCTGAAGCCGAAGGCCGACCAGTTCGACGCGGTGAAGGCCGCGCTCGGCAAGGATCACGAAGCGCTGGCCGACAACCCGACCGCGCTGGCCGCGCTCGTCGTCGCCGGCAAGGGCGCGAATGCCGCCATGGTCGACGATCTCGTCGCCCGCGACCGCCATGCCGGCGCGCTCGGCGACACGCCGGCCGAAGTGGATGCGGCCAAGGCCGCGTACGCCGCGCTGCCGTTCTCGCAGCTCAAGACGTTGCACGGCATCGCGCAGAAATCGAAGGCCGCGCCCGCGACCACGGCCGCGACCGGCGCGCTGCGCGCGGGCGATCCGAACATGACCGGCGGCGACAAGGCCGCAACCCTGCCGACCGGCAGCCTGTTTTCCAACCCGCTGATCGGCTGACGGAGAGAGAGCCATGGCTTTGCAGAATCGTACGCCTTCGTACCAGGAAAAGGTCACGCAGTTCGCGCACACCGCCGCGACCACGGCGCTGACGCCGATCCTCATCAACGCGAAAGTGTTCATCCCGCTGAACTCGGCTGCGGCCAACGCGCTGAACGCGTTTTTCGTGAACGCGGAAATCAGCGGCTACGCGCAGGCGGCGGTGAATATCGCCGCGGGCGACAAGATCTACTGGGACAACACGAACTCCGTGTTCACCAACGTTCCGACCAGCAACACGCTGTGCGGCTACGCGCTCGAGGCCTCGGCTTCCGGCAGCGGCGGCGCGGGCGTGGTTTGGTTCAACACCTTCGCAGCCTGACCGGGGACAACGCATGAAAACGAACATCAAGTATGCCGCGCTGGCCCGCATGGACAGCAGCGAGCGCAACGTCGCGCTGAAACAGGCGATCGACCTCGAACTGAAAAAGCAGGTCGTCGGCAGCCTGTTCGAGCAGGAATACAAGTTCCTGCAGCGCGCGAAGGCGGCGAACGATCCGAACGCGATGCCGAGCCTGTCGGCCACCGAAGAGCGCATGAAGCGCTTCCTGCAGAACAACCTCCATGTGCTGCTGAACTCGGAAGAGCAGAAGGCGCTGGCCGTGCGTGCATCAATGGAAGGCGTCGAGCTTCCCGTCGCCGCGGGCAAGGCGTTTTTCGGCGAGAAGTACAACACGGCCAGCGACAACCCGATCCTGACCGACCTGGCCGCGCAGTTCGCTGCGTTCTTCCATTCGAACATGCCGGAAGTGGACACGAGCTGGATGCAGCTGTTCGATCTCGTCGACCTGCGCAACTCGCCGCACGACCATTTCGACATCGACGACACGAACGCAGGCATCACGTATACGCAGATCGTGCCGGGCGGCGAAATCAAGAAGCGCACCGCGATTACCGAAGCGCGCTCGCAGTGCTACTACACGACCTACGGCGCCGGTGTCGGCCTGCTCGATGACTGGATCACGAAGCAGATGTTCTGGCGCATCGATGAAGTGATCGCGGAGTTCCGCGCCAAGCATTTCGACCAGCAGGCGGCGGTGCACTATGCGCTGCTCACGGCGCAGGGCGCGGGCATCAATACCGCGTTCACGGTGGACGACGCGACCACGTTCAACGCCGCGTCGGCCACGCTGATCCGCAACCTGCGCACGATGGGTTACGGCGTCGGCCAGAACGTCAACTTCAAGATCGTGTGCGCCCCGGAAAAGGCCGGCCGCCTGATGCGCATGCTCCAGGCGCAGCAGGGCTCGCAGCTCGTCGCCTTCGGCACGATGAAGGAGCCGATCGCGTACACGGTGGATGCGGTGATCAGCTCGGTGTTCATCCCGAGTTCCGATCTGGGCTACTACCTCGTGTTGCCGGGCAAGAAACTGAAGCGAGGCCTCTGGCAAGACCTGAGCGTTGAGCAACAGCGCAACGCCTCGCAGCGTGCGACCGACTGGTATGCCAGCGCGCAGTACAACGCGATCATCGGCGACACGAACCAGATCCGCCGCGTGCTGTACGCCTGATTTTCGGAGTGGGTGTGTCACGGGCTTGCCGGGCGGTGCGCAATCGCCCGGCATTTTTTCAAACGGACGGATAGACGTTTAGATGGCTGGAAAGGCGACCATTGCGGACGTGCTGAACGAGGGCTTTCAGGCCGCGATGTTCGGCGGCGTCGCCACGTTCGCCACGGCCGGCGGCGTGGTCGACACGCTGTTGACGCGTGCGAGCAATTGGGCGCAGTCCAAGGTGGGCGTGAACAACTACAACGGGGCCACGTCGCCTTCGTATTTGTTCGATTGCCTCTTGCATGCCGAGGTTGCCTATGCCTCGTGCGAGTTGTGGCGCCGCCGCATCGCCTTCATCGATGGCTCGGCCACGCTGAACCTCGACGCCGGCAACCGCTCGGCGATGCTCGCCGAGGCGCGCAAGCTAAGCGATGCGACCAACGGCGACGTGATCTTCTGGATTGGCGAGGCGCAGCGCGCGCTCGGGCTCGACGTGCAGGCCGACATCCCGGGCACGGGCATGGCCAGCGGCATGATCGAAACCGGCATGTTGCCGCAGACCGTGGCCGCGGCGCGCAATTACGGCGGCCCGCAATGATCGAAGTCACCTCCAATGCCGACGACGTAGCGGGCACGCTTGCCGCGCGGCAGGCCGCCGTGAGCGAGGCCGTGCGTACCGGCGTGCGCAGCGCGTTGCTCGCGATCGAGCGCGAGGCGGTGAAGAATCTCTCCGGCGGCGGCGCGCCGTGGACGTATCCCGTGCCGGTGCGCACGGGCAACCTGCGCGGCGCGCGCACGGTGCAGCAGCCTGAGCCCGGCATTGGCATCATCTCGTTCACGGCCGCGTATGCCTGGGCGATCCATTCCGGCAAGGTCACGCAATGGGCCGGCCGCGGCAAGACGCGGCAGGTGCAGAAGCAAGCGCGCCCGTTCGCGCAGGATGCGGTGGACAAAGTGGACCCGGGCAAATACGTCATCGGCGCCGTGGCCAGCGTCGTGCGCGGGAGCCCTGCCGCATGACTGCGCTGCGCACCTATCGCGATGCGCTCGCCGCGCTGCTGACGACGGATGCCGTATTCGTCGCGGCCGTGGCCGCCATCGTCGGCCAGCCGGTCACGACGGTGCTGAAAAGTAACCGAGCCGCCGCCGATATCGCGCCGGGCATGTATCCGTGCTGGGTGCTCGAGGTGGGTGACGGCCACGCCGCGACCGTGAGCAACGACGCGCAGGAATACCAGACCATCGGCCTCGCGCTGCAAACCGCCATCGTCGACATGCATATCGCGCTGGTGTGGATGGACCAGGACCGCGACCACGCATCCGATGGCCGCGTCGACCTGCCGTATCACCTGACGCAGTTGTTGTTGCGCAACCCGCAGCCGGGCGGCTGCGAGCAGGCGGTGCTGGTGGATTGGCAGCCGGATCGCGGTGCGAATCACCCTACGCAGTTCTGGCGTGCGCGGATCGCGAGCGGGCATGTGATTCAGAGGGACGCGTGATGACGTACGACGATGCCAGCCAAGCTGCATTCGACGACGCGCTGCGCCATGCATCTGAGGTGACGGGCCTGCCGCTGTATATCCGCAATTGCAGCAAGTGCGGCAAATGCGAATTCATCCCGCAAGACCCTGCGAATCCACGTCCGCGCCCGCAGCGGTATTGCCGTGCATGCAAGGCGGCGCACAAGCGTGAGTGGCGCAAGACGCATCCCCAAAGCGCGGAACAGCGCGCGAAGTCCAATGCGCGCAGTTACGCGCACGTCTATCGCGACCGGGGAAAGATCAAACGCAAACCGTGCGAGCAGTGCGGATCGATGGATGCAGAAATGCATCATCACGATTACAGCAAGCCGCTTGATGTTCGGTGGCTTTGCCGGCCGTGTCATTTGAGTGAGCACGGCATGACGCCAGCATCTCCAACTTTTGAAGTCCCGACCGTTCCACGTGGATCGTTCCACAAGTATACATTTGATTATCAGGCGGAGAATGCAGCATGAAAACGGTAAGACTCCCCAGCGACAACCCGGACGGCCTGATAGCGCTCGGCCCGTTTCTCGCAGGCAAGTGCTACGCGGTGCCGGATGACGTGGCGCCGATGCTCGACGCGCGCCTGGCGCTGGCCGAGCCGGGCAAGGGCGAGACGTTGACGCCGACGACGGCCGCGCATGAAGAAGTGTTCGCGCACGTGCGCGCGCTCGCCGCGCTGGGCGCACAGCCGAAGCAAACCGCCGAAGCCGAGCCCGCGAAGCCGGCGAAAGCCGCAACCCAAGTTTCGAACTGACCGGAGGCCGCAATCATGGCACTTGCAAAAGGCATCAATACCGCGATCCAGTGCTGGCAGGAACAGACCTTCGGCACGGCGATCGCCGCGGCCGGCGTCGTGACCGCATCGATCGCGACGACCACGCTGACCGTCACCGCCGTGACGAGCGGCGCGATCGGCCCGGGGCAGGTGCTCACGGGCTCGGGCGTCACGGCCGGCACGGTGGTTGTCGCGCAGCTCTCGGGCACGCCGGGCGGCGTGGGCACGTACAGCGTGAGCCCGTCGCAGACCGCGGCGAGCACGACGATTACGGGGCAGTACCCGACGGAGAATCTCTACTTCAAGCAATTCACGCCGTCGGGCCAGATCGCGCAGATCATCGACCAGACGATGGCGGGCGGCCTGCGCGGCCTGCCGGCCGCGATTGCCGGCAACAAGGACGTGACCGGGCAGATCAATGCGACGCTGGCGCCGCAGTCGTGCGTCAAGTTTCTGGCCAACCTCATCGGCGCGCCGACCATCACGAATCTTGGCGCGGGCAAAAACCAGTTCGTGTTTGGCGTGGCGGGATCCGGTGCGGCCGCGCTTCCGGTAGGCATGGGGTTCCAGGTGGATCATTCGAGCGCGATCGCCTCGCCCGGGCGTTACCTGCGCTATTACGGCGCGCGCCTGAGCAAGGGCAAGTTCACACTAAAGCCCGATGGCTTGATCGATTGCAACTACGATGTCGTCGGTTCGGATTTCGACTGGACGCAGACCGCGAGCGTCAACGCAGCGCCGGCCGACTACGGCCATTCCGGCTTCTCGATGTTCACCGCCTCGCTGCTCGAGGGCGGCAGCGCGACCAGCGTCGTGCAACAGATCGATCTCAACATCGACAACCAGCTCGACACCAGCCTGTACACGATCGGCGGCGGTGGCAAGCGCGGCTATTTGCCGGAGGGGTTCTTCGTCGCGAACGGCATGCTCACGCTGCTGTTCAGCGACATGACGATCATGAACAAGGCGCTGAACATGACGCAATCCACGCTCTCGCTGACGATGCAGAACGGCGCGGGCGACGGCACGGCGGGCAACGATTACCTGAACTTCAACATTCCGAACCTGCTGTACAAGCTCGCCGCGCCGCCGATCAGCGGCCCGAAGGGCATCATCGCGAAGATCAATTTCGAAACCAACCGGCCGACCTCGGGCGAGACGGGTTTCGCC